>JBBDNV010000012.1:0-22047 GCA_040877415.1 Pirellulales bacterium | reverse complement strand
TCAATCCGAATGCAGGTGATGATTCCTATCCGAATGCACTGACGAATGTGAACGGAATGTTGTTCTTTTCCGCCAATGACGGCACGAATGGCTTCGAACTCTGGAAAAGCGACGGCTCGGAAAACGGTACCGTCCAGGTCAAGGATATCAATCCGAACCCAGGGGATGGTTCCTACCCGAGGTACCTCACGAATGTGAGCGGGGAGTTGTTCTTTTCCGCCAACGACACCACGGACGGCCGGGAATTGTGGAAAAGCGACGGCTCGGAAGATGGAACCGTCCAGGTCAAGGATATCAATCCGAATACTGGAGACGGTTCCTATCCGTATTCTCTGACGAACGTGAACGGCATGTTGTTCTTTGCCGCCAACGACGGCACCAACGGGAACGAACTTTGGAAAAGCGACGGCTCCCAAGACGGTACCGTGCCGGTCAAGGATATCAATCCGGATCCAGGGGATGGTTCCTATCCGAGGTACTTGACGAATGTGAGTGGAACGCTGTTCTTTTCCGCCAACGACGGCACCAATGGCTTCGAACTTTGGAGAAGCAACGGCGCAGAAGACGGAACCTTACTCGTCAAGGACATCAACCCGAATCCGGGGGATGGTTCCGATCCGTCTTACCTGGCGAATTCGAATGGAACTCTGTACTTCTCGGCCGATGACGGCACCCATGGCCGCGAGCCGTGGGTGCTGGGGGTTCCGGCGGTCGTCACCGTCAACGGCGACGCCGATTTTCCCAACCAGCCCGACACGTTTCTCATCATCCGCGACGCCGACGATCCTACGCTCGTCAACATCTATCGCAACGGCGCGCTGTTCGGCACTTTTCTGTTGGCCTCGCTCGTCCAGATCAACGTCAACGGCCGGGGCGGCAACGATTCGCTCACGGTCGACGCCTCGAACGGCTTTTTGACCATTCCCCAGGGCATTCACTACGACGGCGGCGGCGGGTTTGACAATCTCAAGCTCGTGTCGGCGGCCGGATCGTCCGAAGTGTTGGCCATCGGCGCCCTGCCGGGCAGCGGAAAGGACACGGTTACCGATACCGATGAAGTCCAGGTCGTCGATTTCGAGAACATCGAGCCCATCACGACCGACAACGCCCTTGATAACTTTCAAATCACCGGCATCGCGGGCCTGGCCAGCTTGCTCCAAGCCGCCAACGCCATCAACTACACGCAAAGCGAAACCGACGCCGTGCTCGGAGTCGACGACACGTGGGGCAAGGTGACGGTCGACAATTTTGAGCCGATCTATTTCCGCAACAAGACCGCCCTGACCATCGACGCCGGCGCCGGCAGCGACGAGATCAATCTCAACAACCCCTCCACGCCCGACGGCCTGGAAGACATCCTGATCACGGGCGGCGATCCCACCGCCAGCGACACGCTGATCGTCAACGGCACGACGGTCAACGACGTAATCGCTTACTTGCCAAGTGGCTCCGCTTCAGGCGACGTCATCGTCACGAACTTGCCGAACACCACGTTTGACACGATCGAACACCTGATCGTCAACGGTCAAGGCGGCGGCGATGCGTTGTTTATCGTCACCGGTGCGCTCGAAGGCACGCTGGTGCTGACCCCGGGGGCCAGCTTCGATTCGGGTAGAGTCGACTTTCAAACCAATCTGGCCGACGACGGTTTCATTGCCCCCTCACTCGAGTTCCTGGGACTCGGTAACGACGGCGCCCTCGTGGTGTTCAACATCGGGGAAGCGGCGATGGACGTCGATTTCGTCTATCGCGGAACCGATCTGAGTGACACCTTTGCGACGTTCGTCGAGGACGAATTCGCCGTCGTGGCGCTCAATTCCCAGATCTTGGTGGCGCTGGTAGCGGTCAGCCAGCTCACGCTGGCCGGCCTGGATGGCGACGACACTTTCGAGGTCCCCGGCATGACCGTGCTCGAAAGCATCGTCATCGACGCCGGCAACCCCGGCGCGAGCGACGTTTTGAATTACTCGGCCGAGGCCGACAGCGAAACCACAGTCAATTTCGAGACCCAGGAGATTACCTCCGACGTCGCGGGAGTCGCGCCGGTGTCGTTCATCGGGGTGGAAACCGTCAGCATCTTCGGCTCCGACGGCTCGCAGGATGATTTCGTCGTTACGGACTACGGCGCGCCCACCGACGTCCGGACCTTGAACCTCGACACCGGCGACACGGAAGGAAACGACGACGCCGACACGATCACGATCTTCACCACCGACGGTCCCGACACGATCAACTACACGCCCACCAGCGGACAATCGGCCCGATTCACGCGGTCCCAGGGCGGTCCCCAGATCAACGTCGCGAACTTCAACAACGAGGACGGCAACCTTTTTGTGGTCAATACGGGCAACGTGGACGCCCTGAACGTATTGGCCAGCGCCGCCGACGACACGATCGACGTGATTCAGCCAGCCGCCGACACGACGCGGGTGACGGTCAACGCGGCCAACGTGATCAAATGGGTGCCGGTGGATTACGCCGACCTGGCCAGCCTCATGGTCAGCGGCGATTTGGGCGACGACACGCTCGTTGTCGACAACTCGTTCGGGCTGGTGGACCTGGCCGGCGGCGTGACGTACGACGGCGGCGCCGGCGCGGATCAGTTGCGGCTGACCGGCGACACCGAAATCGATGCGGCCACCTACTCCGTCGGCCCGCAGCCCGGCTCGGGCAGAATGACTCACGTCCTGGGCGACCAGACGCAGAAGGTGTTTTTCAACAACCTCGAGCCCGTGACCGATGACGTGATGGCCGCGATGCTCACGGTCAATGGCACCAACGCCAGCAACGCGATCAACTACACCCAAAGCGAAACCGACGCCGTCCTGGGAGTCGACGACACGTGGGGCAAGGTGACGGTCGACAATTTTGAGCCGATCTATTTCCGCAACAAGACCGCCCTGACCATCGACGCCGGCGCCGGCAGCGACGAGATCAATCTCAACAACGCTTCCACGCCCGATGGGCTGGAAGACATCCTGATCTCGGGCGGCGATCCCACCGCCAGCGACACGCTGATCGTGGCCGGCGCGGGGGTCGGCGAAGATATCATCTACCGGCCCACGGGGGCCAGCGATGGCGACGTCACCATCGCCAACTTGCCGGACACCACGTTTGACACGATCGAACACCTGATCGTCAACGGTCAGGGCGGCGGCCATTTGTTGCAGATCGACACCAGCGCGCTCGGCGGCACGCTGGTGCTGACGCCGGGGGCCAGCTTCGACTCGGGCAGGGTCGACTTTCAAACCACTCCGCCCGCCGTCGGTTTCATTGCCCCCTCACTCGAGTTCCTGGGACTCGGTAACAACGGCGCCCTCGCGGTGATCAACGAGGCCGAAGTCGCGATGGTCGTCGATTTCGTCTATCGCGGAACCGATCTGACCGACACCTTTGCGCTGTTCTCCCAGGACGAATTTGGCGTCGTGTCGCTAAACTCCCAAATCTTGGTGGGGCTGTTAGGGGTCAGCCAGCTCACGCTCGCCGGCCTGGACGGCGATGACACGTTCAACGTCCCCGGCATTACCGTGCTCGAAAGCATCATCATCGACGGCGGCAACCCCGGCGCGAGCGACGTTTTGAATTACTCGGCCGAGCCTGACAGCGAAACCACGGTCGACTTCGAGACCGAACAAATTACCTCCGACCTCGCGGGGGTCGCGCCGGTGTCGTTCATCGGGGTGGAAACGGTCACGATCTTCGGCTCCGACAACTCGCAGGATGATTTCATCGTCGAGAGCTACGGGGCGCCCACGGACGTCCGGACCTTGAACCTCGATGGCCAAGATGTCGACAACGACGACGACGACACGATCACAATCTTCACCACCGCCGGACCCGACACGATCAACTACACGCCCACCAGCGGACAGTCGGCCCGATTCACGCGGTCCCAGGGCGGTCCCCAGATCAACGTCGTATTCTTCAACAACGACGACGGCAACCTCGTCGTGGTCAACTCGGGCAACGTGGACGCCCTGATCGTGTTGGCCAGCGCGACCAACGATACCATCGACGTGATTCAGCCAGCCGCCGACACGACGCGGGTGACGGTCAACGCGGCCAACGTGATCAAATGGGTGCCGGTGGATTACGCCGACCTGGCCAGCCTCATGGTCAGCGGCGATTTGGGCGACGACACGCTCGTTGTCGACAACTCCGGCGGCCTCATCGAGCTGGCCGGCGGCGTGACGTTCGACGGCGGCGGCGGCGTCGACCTCGTGCGGCTGATCGGCGACATCGAGGTTACTTCCTCCACATACACGGTCGGGCCACAGCCCGGCTCGGGGCACGTCATTCACGAGCTGGAAAACGAGGGAACGGAGACGCAAAAAGTTTTCTTCGACAACGTCGAGCCGGTGATCGACATCGTCGTAGCATTTTCATTGATCGTCAATGCCAACAACGCCGACAACGCGATCAACTACGTCCAGGGGCCCAACAGCGGAGGAGCCCCCGTCAGCTTCTTCGAAAGCGGCCTGGTTTCGGTCGACGACCACGAGACGATGGAATTTGCCCGCAAGACGAACCTGGTCATCAACGCCCTGGCCGGCAGCGACACGATCCATCTCAACAATCCCAACACGCCGGAGGACTTGACCGACATCGAGGTCGACGGCGGCGATCCCACGGCCAGCGACACGCTGATCGTGGGCGGCACCCCGTTCGACGACGAAATCACGTACACGCCCGACGGAGCCGACAGGGGCACGGTGACCGTCAATGCCTTGCCGCTAATCGCGTTCAACACAACCGAGCACCTGGTCATCAACGGTCAAGGCGGCGGTGATGTGATGACGATCGACACCAGGGCAATCGAAGGCACGCTGGTGCTGACGCCAGGGGCCAGCTTTGATTCGGGCAGGGTTGACTTTCAAACCAATCCCGCCATCGACGGTTTCATTGCCCCTTCTCTCGAGTTCCTGGGAATCGGTAACGACGGCCACCTCGCGGTGGACAACTTGGCCGGCGCGTCCGACGTCAATTTTGTCTATCGCGGCACCGATCTGAGCGACAGCTTTTCGTTCGAGGGCACCGTGCAACTCAACTCGCAGATTCCGGTGCTTCTGCAAAACGTCAGCCAACTCAAGCTGGCCGGGCTGGACGGCGACGACGTGTTCAACGTCTTGGCGCTTACCGTCGAAAGCATCGTCATCGACGGCGGCAACCCCGGCGCGAGCGACGTGTTGAATTACACGGCAGTGCTCGACAGTGAAACCACGGTCGACTTCCAGACCCAGCAGATTACCTCTGACGGCGCGGGAGTCGCGCCGGTGTCGTTCATCGGGGTGGAAACGGTCAGCATCTTCGGCTCCGACAACTCGCAGGATGATTTCATCGTCGAGAGCTACGGGGCGCCCACGGACGTCCGGACCTTGAACCTCGATGGCCAAGATGTCGACAACGACGACGACGACACGATCACAATCTTCACCACCGCCGGACCCGACACGATCAACTACACGCCCACCAGCGGACAGTCGGCCCGATTCACGCGGTCCCAGGGCGGTCCCCAGATCAACGTCGTATTCTTCAACAACGACGACGGCAACCTCGTCGTGGTCAACTCGGGCAACGTGGACGCCCTGATCGTGTTGGCCAGCACGACCAACGATACCATCGACGTGATCCAGCCCGACGCCGACACGACGCGGGTGACGGTCAACGCGGCCAACGCGATCAAGTGGGTGCCGGTGGATTACGTCGACCTGGCCAGCCTCGTGGTCAACGGCGATTTGGGCGACGACACGCTCGTTGTCGACAACTCGGGCGGGCTGGTGGACCTGGCCGGCGGCGTGACGTACGACGGCGGCGCCGGCGCGGATCAGTTGCGGCTGACCGGCGACACCGAAATCGATGCGGCCACTTACTCCGTCGGCCCGCAGCCCGGCTCGGGCAGAATGACTCACGTCCTGGTCGACCTGACGCAGAAGGTGTTTTTCAACAACCTTGAGCCCGTGACCGATGACGTGATGGCCGCGATGCTCACTGTCAATGGCACCAACGCCAGCAATGCGATCGACTACACGGAAAGTGAAACCGATGCAGTGCTCATGGTCGACCCAAGTTGGGGCAAGGTCACGGTCGACAACTTTGAGCCCGTCTACTTCCAGAACAAGGACTTGCTGCGAATCCTCGCCCTGGCCGGCAGCGACACGATTAACCTCAACAATCCCACAAACCCGGACGGGCTACTGGCAATCGACGTTTTGGGCGGCAATCCCACCGGTCCGCCCAGCGGCACCGACACGGTGATCGTCAACGGAACCGCCGCCGCCGACAGCATCGAAGTGACTTACGGCGCGTCCAGTGACGAGGCCCAGGTTACCGGCGCGCAGCAAGTGCCCGTCAACGTCGACCAGGCGGAAAAGTTGATCATCGACGGACAGGGGGGCGGCGACAGTCTGTCGATCGGTCCCGGCGAATTCGACTTGGACGTCATGACCTTGACGCCCGGCCCCAATCGCGACTCGGGCACCGTGTTGGCCAATACCACCACGGGCACGAGCCTGCTCGCGATCGAGTATTTGAACCTCGCCGGCGACCCGGTTGCGCCCGTCACTCCGCCCACGCCGCAACCGCCCACCGCCAATTTCCTGGCACTGGGGCCGGCGAACACTTTGGTCTACAACGGCACGGCGGCCAGCGACACCTTTTACGTCGACAACAACGGCACCGTGACGCTGTTTAGCACGCTGAGCTACTTGAGCGTCGTGCCCGACGTTGTCGACCTGCGTCTCAACGGGCTGGGTGGAGACGACACGTTTAACATCTATGCCCCGCAGCCGTACGACGAAATCCTGGTCGACGGCGGCGCGCCGAGTGCCAGCGACGACCTCAATCTGATTGGAACGGCCGGTGCCGAGACGTTGGCGGTCAACTTCTTCTCCCGGCAGGTGCCGCCGTCGTTGCCGCTCGTGGTTGGCATCCCCGTTGCGATCACCGTTACGGGCCTGGGTGCAACGATCGGGATTACCGGCGTCGAAGGCGTCAACCTCGACGGCGAGGGTGGAGCCGACACGCTCACCGTCAACGGCACCAGCGAGGACGATCTGTTTACCTATACTCCCACCCGCGTCGACGCCACGGCCGACGACGGCATCTTCACCCTCGCCGGATTCAACCAGGTCTTCACCTTCAACCAGATCGCCGGCACGTTCACGATCGACGGCGGAGCTTTTGACGCGGCCGACGAGGTGATCGTCAAGGGCACGAGCGGGCCCGATTTCATTGACGTCGATTCGCCCAACCGCACCGTCACCGTGGAGGACCCCGGCGGAACCGCGCGCAAGCCGGTCGTGCTGGGAGAGGAGATCGAGATCGTGAGCGTCCAAGCCCTGGGCGGCAACGACACGATTCTGGTCACGCCCGCGCCGGCCACTGCCACGGGCCCCGGCGGCGCCCCCCCGGGAACCGCGGTTCCCCTTAACCTGCTGGTAAACGTCGACGGCGGGAGTCCCGGCGCGAGCGACGCCCTGGTCATCGCCGACGACGGCGAAAACCTGCCGGATACCGATTTCGTCGTCATCAACCGCAGCCGGACGCCCGACCAGGGCGTGGTCCGCATCTATCGGTGGGATGACGAGGAAGACGAAATCTTGACGTTGCCCGATATTACCTATGTCGGCACCGAAATCGTCTCGCCCCTTTTGCCGCCGCCGGTTAACCCGGCCCAGGATCCGAACCTGATGATTCTCGGTCCGGACAACTACGAGCAGAACGAGTTCTTGTCCACAGCCGCATTCCTCGGCTCGGCCAGCACGATCAACGCGACCAACCTGGCCATCTTCCCCAACGGCTTCGAGCATCGTTTCGTGCCGGCGGACCAGGATTGGTTCCGCGTCGTGGCCCGCAATACCGGCACGCTCGACTTTCAGGTCTACTTCCGCGAGTTTGCCTCGGCCGGCCCGGGCAGCATCCCCGGCGGCGGCAACCTGAGCCTCGAAGCCTTCGACGTTAACGGCGACCGCGTCGACAACGTCCCGCCGGGATTCGGCACCAACGACAACGACGCCGACGAACGCATTCGCATTCCCGTCGTGGCCGGCCAGACCTATTACCTGCACGTCTTCGGCGCCACCGCGCAGGCGTTCAACGGCTACAACATGACGGTGATCAACGAAGCTCCTCCGGTGCCTTACGCTTTGGAGCTGTACGACGTCATCGTCCCTGGCGCCGTGGCGGCCGGCATGTCGGCCACGGTATTCACCAGCGTTTCGCCGGAGTTGTCCACGGAAAATGACGCCTACAACGGCAAATACATCCATTTCACCTCGGGCAATGCCAACGGGCTGCGCGGACTGATTCTCGACTACGCCTTCGCGGCCGGGACGGCGACGTTTACGCTGGCCGCGCCTTTGGCCGTAACGCCCCAGCCGATCGCCGCTCCTCCGGTGGTCGTGATCCCCGCGGCCGGCAGCACGTTCGAGATCGAAAGCAACGATACGGGCCGTTCGCAATTGGATAACGTCACCCGCGACGACACCCCGACCATTTTCCTGCGGCTGGACGACGGCATCTTCCTGCACGATCTGCCGGGCAACCCGGCCGACGACGCGCCGCCGGATCAGGTCATTCCGATACCGTTCCGTAATCAGACCGAGGCGGCCGGCTATCGCATCGCCATCTTTGACGAAGGCGACGTGCCGCCGCAGTCGTCCAATCCGCCGCAGGATCCCCTCGGCTTCGCCTCGGCGGTTGCCGGCCAGGAGGGGGTCTACCTCTTTACGTTCACCACTGCGTTGTCCCCCGGCAGCCATTTCATCACGGCGCGCGTGCAGATGATCGATCCGGCCAACCCGACGCGGACCGGCTTTGGCGCCCGCAGCCTGACTCTGGAAATTGTCGTCGACGTTCAAACGCCGCCGGTCTTCTTTGGGTTGCCGTTCCTCGCCGACGACGGGCTCGATGCCGGCAGCGATACCGGCGTCGTCGGTCTGCCCGAATCGTTTAGCGACAACATCACTTCGAACACCGCGCCGACGTTCTTCGGCACCGCCGAAGCCGACGCGGTCATCAAGGTGTTCGTCGATTTGAACGACGACGGCAATTTGGATCCGACCGACTTCTTGATCGGCCAGACCGTAGCGACGCCGATCGACGGCAGCAATCAATTCCCCGGCGGTCGTTGGGTCGTCACTTCCAACGTCGACCTGAACAATCCGGTTTACTTCCCCAAGGACGGCCTCCGCACCATCTTCGTGACGGCCGAAGACCCGGCCGGCAATCAGGGTCCGACCCCGAATCCCGAAGTGCTGGCCATCTTCATCGACACCCAGGGGCCGCAGGTGACCGAACTGTTCATCACCGACTTCCCCCAATACGATCTGTTCGGGCTCAAGCCGGACGTCGAGTTCCAGGGGCCCACGCCGTTGATCTTCAGCCTGACCATCCGACTGCAAGACCTGCCGCCGCGGGTCGCGGGGTTCTTGTATGACGCCATTGTCGAGCGAACCGCCGAAACGCCCGGCGTAATCCTGCTTGTGGGCGATCACAACGGCATCATCGAAATCGATCGGATCATCGCGACCAACATCGATCCGGTCGCCGGCATGCCGGCCTTCGCGACCATCACGTTGGAGTTCGACACGCCGTTGCCCGACGATCGCTTTACGCTCACGGTCAACGACACGATTACGGACCCGGCGGGCAACCAGCTGGACGGCGAGACCGACGCGGTGGAGCCGACCGGCGCGCCTTTCATTCCGCCCAGCGGCGACGGCCAGCCCGGCGGCGACTTCGTGGCCCGCTTTACGGTCGACAGCCGCCCCGAAATCGGCACCTACGCCGCGGCGAACATCTTCATCGACGCCAACGGCAACTTTTTCGCCGACTTTCCGGGCGACGACGACGACTTTACGAACCGCGATTTGAACTTCGCGCTGGGGATCGTGCCGGCGCTGGCGGGGGTCGTTTCCCCGATGGGCGTGCACGACGGCGTATTCGCCGGCAACTTCCCCGTGATGCAGGGCAACGAAGGCCCGCCGGCCCTGGTGGCCGACGGCTTCGATAAACTGGCCGCCTATGGCTTCGACCCGGTGGCCGGCGGATTCCGCTGGTTGATCGACACCAACCATGACGGCGTCATCGATCCGGCCGCGGGCGACCACGCCACGATCCAAGGGGGCGGTTTCCAGATCAACGGGCTGCCGGTGGCCGGCGACTTCGACGGCAATTCGGCCAACGGCGATGAAATCGGCCTGTTCGACGGCACCCGATGGCACTTCGACACCAACCACAATTACGTGATCGACGCCGGAGACCTGGTCAGCCCGACGAGTCTCCGCGGAACCCCGATCGTGGGCGACTTCAACGGCGACGGCACCCTCGATCTGGCCACCTGGCGCGACGACCGGTTCTACTTCAATTTCGGCACGGCGGGCCCGAGCTGGACGGGCGCGGTCAACGCCACGATCGCGTGGGGCCTGCCCGGCGTCTCCGAGCTGCCCCTGGCAGCCGACATGGACCAGGACGGCATTACCGACATCGGCCTGTTCCTGCCCGCCCGCTCCGGCACGCTGCCGATCAGTTCCGGCAACTGGCAGTTTTTGATTTCGAATGATTTCGACGAGGAGTTCCGCGGGGGCAACCAGGTCACGGCGCTCAATCATCCCTTCTCGCCGGCCCCGTTGGGCAACGACCTTTTTGCTCAATTCGGCGATGCCTTTGCCCTGCCGATCGTCGGCAACTTCGATCCGCCGACCGGGACGCCCCAATTGCCCGCGCCGACCGCGATCGGCCCGGTGCTGGGCAGCAGAACCATGGGTCCGCAAACCATAAGCGGCCAGCAATGGTATGCCTTCCAGTCGCTTCGCTCCGGCACCGTATCAGTCGACGCGTCGAGCGCCGGCAGCGTCAGCGTGAACCTGTACAGCGAGGACTTCTTGCAGATGACCAGCGCCGCGCCCTTGGCCGCCGGCCCGGCCATGGCCAGCGGCGAAGTCACCGCCGGCAATACCTACCTGGTCCGGCTCAACAGTCCGGGCGCGACGGCGACCCTCCACATTTCCAATCGCGTGGCGGATGCCGACCGTTTTGATACGTCGCGCGATGGCCGGGTAACCGCTCGCGACGCGCTTCTGCTCGTTAACGAATTGCTCTCGATCCCACGTCAAGCGACGCCGATGGTGATGGGCAACGCCAAGCTGTACCTCGATACCACCCTCGACGGAATGATTACGCTGCGCGACGTGCATCAGCTAATCAACTACTTGCTCTCGCAGCCGGCCGCATCGCCCCGTGCCGCGGCAGCGGTTTCGGCCGATCTGCCGGATGCCCCTTCCGCGCCCGGTGGTTCAGAGCCCGCTGGTTCAGACGCCGCTCGAGCGGCGGTCGCGACCGGATTGGCAATGAGCGGCTTCGGCTCGGCCGCCCCGGCGGCCCGAGCGCCGGCCATCGAGCCCAAGGCGGCCGACGCCGTCTACACGCAATTGGCGGCCGACTTGATGCTCGCCGAACCTGGCGACTCGCTTTCGGCCGATGCACTGTGGACCGACTTGAGTCCCGACGACCTGCTCGCCGAGACCGAGGACATCGACCTGTTGATCGATTCGCAGTGGGCGCAATAGAAAACAGCTCCAGCGCGGACAATAGGGCCCAGACAGTGAAAGGAGAGCAGTAGAGCAGGAGACCGCAGGAGGGCAATAGCAACACTCAGACGGGCTGCCACCCGTTGCTTCACCGGCTCCCCCTGTTCTACTTTCAACTGCTCTCCTGCTCTATTTTTGTCGCCAGCGGCGACAAAAATGGACAGGGGCGGGATCGAACCGCCGACACACGGATTTTCAGTCCGTTGCTCTACCAACTGAGCTACCTGTCCGAAAACGTCGCTCCAGTACGTCACTCCATCCTTCACTTCGGATCATTTGAATTGATGAACTCGACGAGCGTATCGGTGTAAAGCGGAGGAATAGACCCTGCCACGATGGCGGACAAGTGCGATTTGCCCGCAAGCACGACGCTCGTAAAGTTGGCCAGCTCGCGCTGCATGCGGTGCGTTTTTGCGTTCGGCCGGTCAAACTCGCCGTTGATGGCCAGCACGGGAATCTTGATCTGCGTGAGGTCAATCGTCGGTCGCGACCCGTCGTCCCGGCCTTTGCCGGGGTGCTTGGGCCGATTCTTTTCCGCATCCTGTTCAGAGCCTGTTGCCTGGTTCCGCTCGGCCAGGGCCGCGCGGAATTTGGCGTACAACTCCGCCTCCTGGGGATCGGCCCCTTGCTTGTCCGGCGGCACTTTGGCCTTTATTTCCGGGTCGACCTCCGGAATGCCCCAGCCGCCAAAGGCGACCGTCATCAAGCGCTCGGGATACCGGGCGAGCATTTGTTCACAAATCGCGCCCCCCATCGAGTAACCGTGTACATGGGCCTTGGCAATGTCCAGGTGGTCCATCAGTTCGATCACGTCTTGTGCCATCACGCGATTGGGCATCGCGCCGCCGGGCGGATTGTCGCTCTGGCCATGACCGCGGCAATCGATGGCCACGACCCGGTGATTCTTGGCCAACGCCTGGGCAATGCCATTGGCAAACCAATTCCCCACCGCGCTCCCGCCCGCGCCGTGGATCAAGATCACCGGCGTGCCTCGGCCCACGACCACGTAGTGGATCTTCAATCCGTCAGAGACAACCAGATAGCCGTGGCTGCGCGTCGGTTCCGCCAAAACCACGCCGGCAGCCGCCCAAGCACAAATCGCCAGGAGCAAGGTGCTTCGTTTCATGCATACTCCTTAACGGCCGATCTGCAAACACTTGTTTAACCAGTCGAACCGAGCCGGCGGCGACGGGCTGACCATCCCGAGCGAACCGACAACGGAAGTCTACAAACACCGTCAGAGCACGCAAGGGGAAGCGGTCGAGGCCCGGCGGCTTCCCCCTATCCAGCGGGGCGTCGTTGGCCGACGCGACCCTTCGCGCCGCATTCGACGCGGCGTTTGAGGGCGGACCGCTGCGCGGCCCTTAGCGGCTGCGGAGCCTGGCCCACATGACGCCGGTTAGACAGATTCCCGCCATGCTCAATAGTGTCCAAGTTGACGGTTCGGGAATCTCGGCAATGAATCCGTGTTCCAGGCCCGCGCCGTCGCGGAAGTATCCGACGATCGTGTTGCCGTCAATGCCGTCTACGTGCGTATCAGTGCCCAGGGGATTGTCCACCGTCGTGAACGTGGAACCGTCGTACAGAAAGCCATGGCGGCCGGAAGCGCTGCGATAGGAACCGACAATGTAGTTTCCGGAAATGCCCCCGACGAAGGTGCCGCCCGTTGCCAAAGGATGGTCAATCGTTGCATACGATGATCCATCGTACAGGTAACCGTGTTCCATCCCGGTCGAGTCGACGTAGTCCCCCACGATTCTGTTGTCATCGATGCCAGTCGCGAATGAGTTGGTGGTGGTCAGGGGGTGGTCGAGTGTCGTGAATGTTGAACCGTCGTAGAGGTATCCATGAAAGACGTAGGTCGTCTCGTCAAAGGGTACTCCAGTCCCATACAGGCCCACCATATTGGCGCCATCGATGTCGTAGACGATGGAGCCGAGGATGAATGGGGGGGACGATGGCTGTGGGAGGACGACGTCCGTGAAAGACGAGCCATCGTAGAGAAATCCCCACGAGAAACCGGTGAGACCCCCCACGATATTGCTGCCATCGATACCCTGGGGCTGAGTTACTCCGCCGGGCTGCATTTGCGAGGGATGGTCGAGCGTCGTGTACGACGAGCCGTCGTACACAAAACCGTGGTGAATCTCGCCGCCGCTCGGAAGGTCTTCCCCATACCACCCGACGACTCTGTCGCCGGAAACTCCCGTTGCCCGGGTGCCATCGTTAGCCAACGGATGGTCGAGAGTCTCGAGAAACGTAATGGTAATGGCGAATGCCTGCCCTGGGGCCAATACAAGGATTAGCGGGGCAAGCCGCAGGAAGGCCGATCGCGATATTCTGAGCACGGGTGGCTCCTTATGTTTGACCGACCGAGTTCATCCCAACCGCCGTCGCAATCGCCAAACGCCGATCGTGGCCGCGCCCGCCAAGAGTATCGTCCAGGCACCAGGTTCGGGAACCTCCTCGGCTTGAATCAAGAAAATGTACCCCCTGAAGTCACTCAAACCGCCAAACTCATTGATGATCCGCATATTCTGGATCGGGGACAGCAGTTCGACATTCACGTCCACCGACATGCTGACTTGATACATTTCGCCGGCCGACAGCACCACCTCTGGGGCCAAAACGGAGCCATCGACGTCCACGGAGGCGTCGCCTAGGATTTGCCTCGTGATGCTCGCGCCGGTGAGCAGGGCGTCGAGATTGTCGACGTCGGCCACTTTCACCGAAACCGCGAACTCGGTCATCGTGCGGTCGCCGCCGCTCGTGGTCAGCAGCCCGTCGGTGAAAAGGCCGATGTCGTACAAGAGAACGGGGACCGGGCCAATGGTGATCTCATACGCCGTAACCAACGAGTAGCCGGTATCTGCCCCTTGGACGGTGTTGAACTCTTCGTAGATGGAGTCTAATGTCATGAAAGTTGTAATGGATTCGAAGTCCGGCTCCAAGGCGTATAAAATGTGGCCCTGGGTTGCCAGGCCACCAAGCCCTATGAGGGTCTGTTCGTAGGGCAGAACGTTGAAGGATGTGATCTGTGCGCGCGCCGGCGCCCCAGGAATCAACACGGCGCCGATAGCCAACAGGCAGGCAATCAAGATCTTCATGACTGGTTCCTTTCTTTGACCGACCGAGTTCATCGGAACCGACCGTCGCAATCGCCAAACGCCGAGGGTGGCCGCGCCCGCCACGAGTATCGTCCAGGTACCGGGTTCGGGAACTTCCGCGGCACTAATCTCGATCTGGTAACCCGCGAAGTCGGTCAAGCCGCCAAACTGATGGGTGATGAGCGGATCGTCCTCTTCCGACAGCAACTGGATATCGACGTCGAGCGACACATCCAGGCTGACGCGATACGTTTCACCGGCCGCCAGCACCACCTCCGGCGCCAACAGAATTTCGTCAATGTCCTGGGAGCCGTTGCCAGCTATTTGCCGCATGAGGCTCGCGCCCGTGATCGGCGTGCCGAGATCGTCGACATCGGCCACGGTCGCCGAAACCATCAACTCGGTAAATGGGCCCACGATGACGGTCGGTGCGACAGGCCGGGTAACTCCGCTTGAGGCCAGTAGCGCGTCGGCGGTAAGGGTGATGTCGTACAAGAGAACGGGCACCGGGCCAATGGTGATCTCATACGCGGAGATAAACGAGTAGCCGGTGTTTGCATGCAGGATGTTGCGCGGGTTGAAGTAGGCGTCTCCCGTCAAGGTATTGCGAATGTAATCGAAGTCCACCGTCAAGAATGCGTCGGTCATCACGCCTTGAGTCAACAGGGCACCCGGCCCTGAGGTCTGTTCGAGGGTCAGAAAGTTGACCGATTCGATCTGTGCGCGCGCCGGCGCCCCGAGAATCAACACGGCGCCGATACCCAACAGGCAGGCAATCAGGATCCTCATGATTCGTCCTCCGAAACAGATGGTGGAATCAAAGACTCATCCGCGCGCTGCCTCGGGTTACTCCCCAAACGACCAATTTGACGACGAAATCATCGAGCACCGAGCCGATCATCGACCCGCCGGAACGCGAGACCCGGTTTTCGCGCGACCCCGGCCCCGAATGCAAGAATCGTCGCGCCGACGAGAAACAAGAAGAGGGTTCCCGGCTCGGGCACCCGCTCGAACGTGAAATTGTCGGCAAACACGGAATTGCCATTGAGGGCCGGCTCCCTGGCTCCAAATTCCGCGTAGGCAATGTCCGCCGCCGCCAGCGACAGGGTCATCATGCCCGTGAAATCCTCGTCGATCAAAACCGACGTGAACCCCAGCGAGGTATCCGCCGCGTCAAATACCTCGAGGAACAAGAGATCCGCGTCGGCGTCGAAGTCACCCAGGTCGACCGATACAAACGTAGCGTGGGGGCCGATGTTGGCTCGCAGTTCTTTGCGAGGACTGTTGTCGTCGAGTAATCCTAGCGTCAAATTGGGCGTACCGACGGCCGTGATCGCGCCGCCGCCGCCGACGGCGCTGAACGTAACGTCGCTTTCGGTGTGCGAGGCGAAAGGACCTGGCGGAAACGACTCAAAATCGATCACCACCGGCGCTGCACAGGCATGGCCCGCGCAGGCCAACATGAAGGCAACCAACGACGCAAGTTTCAGTGGGAAAAGCGCCGGATCGCGGATTTCGGGGCAATACTTTGCCAGACACGTGCTGTTACGCATGATTGATAACCCTTCTTGGAGAGAACTGTGATGGAAGCCAGAGGTAAACAGCCCGCGCGATCTGGTCTTCCCGACCGGTTGATCGCGCGTCGCACGGAACTAGTCCGCGCAGTAGCTGCTCATTAGCTGTCCCCACAAACTTTCAGGGTTATCGTTAGCATTGGCAAAGAAGCGGTTGACACGATTCAATTGCGACGATCGAAAACCCAGTGACAACTCCCGAACGTATGGCCTGCCGCGAGCATCCTTCGGCGAAATCATCGAGCACCGGGCCGATCAACGCGCGAGCGGTGCGCGTTTTCGCCATACGGCCCAGAAGCCCGTGAGCGCTGCGCCGGAGAACAGCAGCGTTGCCGTGCCCGGCTCCGGAATCGGCTGGGCCGCGATGTTGAGTGTGACGTCGGCCGTGAACGATTCGAGCTGCGGGAACTCACCATCGGTCACGGAAAGCCCGAGACCGGCGTTGATGCTGGTCAGGCTCATCGACAACGTCAGGCTATCGGGATCGATCAACGGAGCCAGCGTGCCGCCGGTGACGGTGCCGAACGTCGTGGTAAAAACCGCTCCCGTTGCCGGACCTCCCAGCACTCCGGACAGCAGGCTGGCGTCGAGCATGCCCGAAAGCAGCAGAATATTGTCCGCATCATACAGTTCCAGATCGCCGCCTAGGAAAGCCTGGATCACGACGGTCTCGAAGAGCACCAGGGCGTCCCCCGTGGCCATCAAGCCATCGATGGTGAACGATCCCGGTGGTGAAATGATGTCGGCCATTCCACTCAAGAAGCCCTGATAGTCCACGTTGGTGTTCTGATCACCCGTGGTGCCGCCGTTCCCGTCGTCGACGGTCGACAGCGTGGTTTCGTCGAATTCGACGTCGGGCGGGGCATCGCTGCCCAGGCCCAGCTTGAGAATCGTCTCGGCCGGCGCATGGCGGCACAACATGCCACCTACGGCGCAGATCGCGAAACCCAACACGATGAATCGCAAGCGACGCAACATTTCTCCCTTCCTGTCCGCAGCCGAACTGCGTTGTAGTACCCGGTGAGCGGCCCCAATCCAGCAACTGCCCGGTAAGTTTTGAAAATGACGCTTTCGTCCAACAAAAAACGGCGGTTGGATTTACGCGTCGGGATCGACCACCTGTCGGTCAATCCGCTACGAAGAAATCCAAACGCCGTATGCCGTGATTAGCGTTACTCTGGGTTGCGTGGCTGCGGCTTTGGCCCGAAGCACGGGCTGGGTGCCGCAACACGCCGACGATTAGCTGGAAAAGGCCGAACCAACAAAAAACGACGATTGAAACCTTTCCCGCCCGGCCCCAATACGGACCGGCGCGGAAAGAATTCAATCGTCGCTCTTGCTGGATTAGCGTTCCCTAGAAACCGCCGAAATTCAAAGCATTAGGTCTCACCTCAAACGACGGGCACAACGCGTGGCCCGACTTATCTATGGTGACGAAGATAGCAAGCCACAAAGACGATGTCAAGCGTTTTCCGCATGAGAAAATGGTTCAAATTCCGTTTGGCCCGGCCATTGTCATCGGGCCCAGCGCTGTGACCGATGCCGCCAGGGCGCCAATCGGCTCATTTTAACCTCTTGCGACACTGCCGGATGGCCTGCCTAAACCCGTAAATCGCAAGGGCTTTGCCGAGGTCTACGGCAGAAAACGCCCGACGATTTACCATGCCGGTCCGCTGTTATCCCGCCCCCTCCTTCGCCGCCTTGAGCCGTTCGAGACCTTTGGTAAAGAGCTGCGTCAGGCGCTTGCCGAGCCAGGGCTGGTCGAGCATTTTTTGAAAGCCGTACCGCAACACGTCGTCGTCGCTCTTGCTGATCCGCGTGCTGTGTTTCACCAGCGCCAGCGCGATCGAGGCGAAGTAGAACAACGCGGCCATCTGCCGCGGGATGCCGGCCGTATCGTCGCTGATGGCCGCCCGAGCCGCGCGCCTCACGGAATCGAGGACTTGCACGCTGCCGGCGGGGCTGGTGAGCATCGCGCCGAAGCTGGGCAGCAGGAGCGACGAACGTCCGCCTTCGCCCGCTAATTTCGCAAACACGAGATTCAGCGGCACTCGCAGTTGGTGCCGCACGAGCGACGGCAAATCGGCATCGTCCCACAGCGAGTCGCAGTCGGTGGGCAGTTCCATCAGCCGCGCCAAAACGCGCGGGTTGCTGTCGTCGATGGCCGACAGAATCGGGTCTGTTTCTTCGTCGGTGGCGAAGGACGCTTCCCGGAAAAATCCGCCGGAGCTGCCCGGCGGGGCGCCGGCCAGAATCTCCCCCAGCTCGCCCAGCTCTTTGTCGATTTCGTCCTCGCTATCCACCGACTCGGCGACGACGGCCCGCAGAGTGCGCTGGAACTGCCGCTTGGCGGTGACGAGCGCGTTGGAAGCTTCCTCGGGCGTGTGCAGTCCGAGGCGCTCGATGAGCTCGTCGTAAGGCACGATCGGGCGGCCCATCGCCGGGTCGATGACGCGCGCTTGGAGCAGCGCCCAAACGTGTTTGCGCCCCATCTTCCGGCAATCCTTCCACATGCGCAAAAGCGCCTCGACCAGCACGCTGCGGGCCCAGGCCACGTCAAAAACGTCGGCCGCCGGAGCATCGGCCCTCAGGGCCTCGTTCTTCGAGTCGTCGTCCAGGCTTTGCTGCCAGTCGTGCCGGCGATCGCGCACGATCTCGGTGCGGGCGAAGTTCTCCAGCGACTTGAGCAACAGCGAACGCAGCCGGCCTTTTTCCCGGTCCGCTTGCGCCAAGAGATCTCGCTCGAGAATTTTCTGCACGACGAAGCTTTGCAGCACGTCTTCCGCCCGGGAATGCGCCAGCCCCATGCGGATCACGAGATGCGACCGCAGCGCGGGATAATAGGTCGAAAGCAACCGTTCCAGCGCCCGCCTGCGCACCTGCGAATCGTCGGAGCGCACAAGCGCCACGAGCGACCAGCGCGTCGATTCGAAACCTTCAGCGTTGCGGGAAGAATCGCCGGCCATGAATGCATCCGATGGAAGCTAACGAAAAGAGAGCGGACATTCTAGTTTAGCGATTCCGTCGCCACTTGTCGGGGAACAACGCCTGCGAGCAGCCAATCGGGGGCGCCACGTGTACATACAGCGCACGCGAGATGGAAAAATCTTTTTTCGCCCGCGCGCAGGAACGACCGCCCGAACCAGTAGGAACAATCGAGGGCCAGCCGGCGCAAGACCGGCGGGCCCCAAAGGCGGTTGGACAGAGGTTCAGGAAGCGACACTCGAGGCAAATACGAGGTGATGCCATGACGACTCATTTCGACTATCGACAGACCAACCGGCCAAAGGCCGTGGGCCTGGGACGCAAATCATCCGCGGCGGTCCGAGCCGCGGTCGGTCGGAAAGCACGGCGAACCGTAAAACGGCGATCGAAACGCGCGATGCTGCGGCTGGGCACGCTCGCGTGCGCCCTGTCGGGCGCTTCGGTCGCCAACGCCCAATTCGCGCCGTGGCCGTATGGCGGCGGACCCGCCTATCCCGCGGCGTACGCGTTTGGCCCTTTTGACTGTTTTCCTCATTCCGCGACGGCGGCGGAGTCGGCGCTTACCGGTTGGAGCCGCTACTACCGCGCGTGGGGCCAGTTGAACTATCTCAACGCGCTGGCCGTCTCGGAATACGAGCGGGCGAACTCGCTGGCGCTCGCGAATCGCCGGGCCTACCTGGCGCCTTTTATCGCGGCGCGAGAGGCGGAGTCGGCCGCTCGGGCTGCCCGGTGTGCCGACCGCCAAAGAGAACTTACGCAGCAGCGAATGAACGCCTCTCTGGCGGCCCAAGCTCTGCTGCCGGCGATCGAGTCGACGGGCGGCCAGTTGAGCTGGCCGGCGGAGCTCCAAAAACCCGAGTACGAGCAAGATCTGAAGACCATCGGCAAATGTCTAGAACGGTGGATCGAATCGTTCTCGCTCGACACCGAGCATCGCAGCCAACTGAAGCGCAAACTGAATGAATTGGACAAGAAACTTCGCAGGCAGCAGCAGTTCGTCGAGCGGACCGTGGAGCTGGCCGAAGCGCGGGACCTGGTGCACAAGATCGACACGCTGGTCTTTTCCAAGGCGCTGCCGGACGCGCCGCCGCGGGCGACCGACGTGGCACAAGCCCAAAAGTAAGGAATCCCCCGATCGCCCGGTGGCGCCCCATGGAGGCAGGGAACCCCACCGGGCTATGTTGCGCCTGCAGTTGGCTTTGGATTCGCAAATCCCCGGCGCAGGGCGTGATTGTCGGCAAGTCGTCCCGCTAACTCTCCGCGTTCGCCGCCGGCCGTGCCGTCGCCTATAATAAAGCCCCAGTGCCGCGATTTTGCCCGCGTACCGAGCCGACGAGCCGCATGCCCAGAACGCCGGTCTATCTCGACAATCATGCCACTACCCGGGTCGATCCGCGGGTCGTCGAGGCGATGCTGCCGTTCTTCACCGAGACATACGGCAACGCGGCCAGCACGAGCCACAGCTTCGGCTGGGAAGCCAAGGAAGCGGTCGACCAGGCTCGCGCAAGCATCGCCGCGGCCGTCGGCGCCCAAGAGCGCGAAATCGTCTTCACCAGCGGCGCCACCGAGAGCAACAACCTGGCGATCCGCGGCATTTGCGAGCGTCAAAAACGCCGCGGCAATCACCTCATTACGGTCAGCACGGAGCATCGGGCCGTCCTGGACCCCATCGAGCGCCTCGGCCGGCGCGGCTTTGAAGTGACGCATCTCGACGTCGAACAGGCACCGGGCAAGGGGGCAGGGTGCCTCGACGTGGATCAGTTGGCCGCGGCGCTGCGCGACGACACACTCTTGGTCTCGGTGATGTTGGCAAACAACGAAATCGGCGCGATTCAGCCGCTGGCCGACGTCGCCGCCGTGTGTCGCCCGCGCGGCGTGTTCGTGCATTGCGACGCGACGCAGGCCGTCGGCAAAATTCCCGTCGACGTTCACTCGCTGGGCATCGATCTGGCGAGTTTCTCCGCCCACAAGATCTACGGGCCGAAAGGCGTGGGGGCTCTTTACGTGCGCCGCGGTTCGCCGCCAGTGCGGATCGAGGCGCAAATTGCCGGCGGCGGGCACGAGGGAGGACTGCGCAGCGGAACGCTCGACGTGCCCGGCATCGTGGGGTTTGCCAAGGCCTTGCAACTTTGCCTGGAGGAAATGCCGCGCGAGCAACCGCGGCTGCGGGAGCTTCGCGACCGCCTCTTTGCCGGCTTGACGTC
This sequence comes from Pirellulales bacterium, assembly GCA_040877415.1. GTDB lineage: Bacteria > Planctomycetota > Planctomycetia > Pirellulales > PALSA-1355 > JBBDNV01. The sequence goes on along the minus strand of JBBDNV010000012.1, from coordinate 589 downwards.
GGAGCTGCAGGGGGTCTCGCTCAACGGCCCGGCGTTGGAATCGCGTCGAGTGCGCTTGGCCGGCAATCTGAACGTCAGCTTCGAATACGTCAACGGCGAGGCGCTGTTGATGAACATGAAGGACGTAGCCGTCAGCTCGGGCAGCGCCTGCACGAGCGCCAATCCCGAGCCCAGTCACGTGCTGCGAGCGCTCGGCCTTTCGGACGACGCCGTCCGCAGCAGCCTGCGATTCGGCCTGGGCCGTTTCAACACGCCCGAAGACATCGACTTTGCAATCCAATCAGTCTCCCATGTGGTCCGCCGCCTGCGCAAGCTCAGCAGCATGGCCTAGCAGGCCGTTGAAAAATGGGACTGGCTCCGAGCACGTCGCGGCGAGACCCGCGAAAAACGGCGGTCGCGAGGTGCCTGTCCCAGATTTTCAACACGCTGATAGGCTAGGTATCGGCAAATTATTCTGTAGCCGGGATGTGCGACTTGCGCGAGCCCTTGCGCGAGCCCCCGGTACGTTGGTTACCGTCATTCCCCACAGCCCCAACCAGCCGCGAAGCGGCGAACAGTCAATAGCCGGGCGGCGCAAGCCCCCGGTACG
>JBBDNV010000011.1:0-43087 GCA_040877415.1 Pirellulales bacterium | reverse complement strand
ACATCACTCGTTTTCCAAATAGGGGGCGGTTTCAAACATCAATCGCGGCGAAAAACGGGGGAGTCGATTTAGCGGCGTCCACGTTGATCACCTCCGAGCCCTCGGCGATTCAAATCTGCTTCCGACGTAGCCCGGGCTTGTGCAGCGACGGGGGCGGTGTCACGGCGTCAGTTTGTATACTACGTCGTGCGCGCGGGCGTGCTCGGCGATCTTGATCGCGGCGCTCTGGCCGGCGGTGATCTGTGGGACCGGGTGGTTGTCGATCTCGATCGAGCTGACGACCTCGGTGAAGTCGGTCGTGTGGCCCTTGACGTGAATCGTGTCGCCGACGGCGAGGCTGCCGCTGGTCACCTCGATGGCGGCTACGCCAATCTTGCCGAAGTAGTGCGTCACGCGCCCGATTTCTTCCTCTGCCATCGTGACTTCCTCCCTCCGCAGGAACAATAACAGAACCACGGATGGACGCGGATGGACGCGGATAAGAGACGGTCGGCATTTCTCCTGCTTGACTCGTCCGCGTAGATCCGTGTTGATCCGCGGTTCTAATGCGTCACGCGCCCGATTTCTTCCTCTGCCATCGTGTTTCCTCCCTCCGCACGAATTACGGCTCAATAACAGAACCACGGATGGACGCGGATGAACGCGGATGAGAGACGGTCGGCATTTCTCCTGCATGACTCGTCCGCGTAGATCGGTGTTGATCCGCGGTTCCTCCGGTCATCTCAACGACCTCTGCGTCCTCCGCGGTTCAAATTCGTTTCCGGGCGTCCCGAGTTAATTCAAATACAAAAACTCGTTGGCGTTGAAGAGCGCGCGGCAAAAGACCATCAGGCCTTGTTCGCCGATCAGTTTGCGGGCCGCGGTCAACTCCTCCGCGTCGGGCTCGCGCGAGAGGGTGAGCCAGAAGGCGCGGCGAATCTGATCGTCGGGGTTGACGGCTTCGCGGGCCAGGCGGGCGGCGAAGAGATCGGCTTGCTGGATCATGAAGGGGCCGTTGAGAAGGTTCAGGGCCTGTAAGGCCGTGGTCGAGACGTTGCGGCGGGGCATGGCCTGGCTGGCGTCGGGGCAATCGAATTCGCCGAACGTGGCGTCGGCGCGCGAGCGGGGTTTTTCCTGATAGACCATGCGGCGCCATTCGGCCGGACCAAAGGTTTGCTTCGGCGTGTAAACTTTCACGTAGTTCGTGTTGGGCTCGAACACGTCGTAGCCGACTCCGCCCATGCGCAAATCCAGGACGCCGCTGGCCGCGAGCACGCTGTCGCGGATGGCTTCGGCTTCGAGCCGCCGGGGCGGAAAACGCCACAAGAGCCGGCACTGCGCGTCTTTGGCGGCCGCTTCCACTCGATAGCGGCTCGACTGCCGGTACGTGCCCGAGAGCATGATCAGGCGATGGATCGCCTTGGGCCGCCAGCCTTCGGCCATGAAGCGCGTGGCCAGATAATCGAGCAGCTCGGGATGCGTGGGCCGCCCGCCACCCCAGCCGAAATCGCTGGGCGTGACCACCAATCCTCGGCCGAAGTGGTAATGCCAGATGCGATTGACCATCACGCGCGCGGCCAGCGGATTCGCTTCACTGCCGATCCAGCGGGCTAGCGCCACGCGCCGCGGTGCCTCCGGCGCGTCGGCGGGAAGCGCCAGCGGGCCGACCGCTTCGATTCCGCCCGGGGCAACCGGGTCGCGCTTTTCGAGCGGTTCGCCGCGGTAGAGGACGTGCGTGGCCTCGGGCTCGTTGAACGCGCCGACGTAGGCTTTGGTCGGCATGAGGCGCGACAACACTTCGTTCAACTTGTCGATGGCCAGCTCGACGCACTTGATCTGGTCGGCGATATCCGGCGGCAAGCCGGCCGCTCGCGGTGGAAGGGGGAGTTTTGCCTGGGCGTCATACAGGGCGCGGTCTTCACCGCCGGCGACCACTTGCCAGTCGTCGCCCGTTTGGCCGATTTCGATGCGGTACCGCGTGGGCAGGCGATCGACGAAATGGCCTTCGCGGTCTCGGGCCCAAACCACGCGATCGATGGCGGCGGGCTGCGCCAATTCGATTTGGACCCAGCCGCGGCCGGCTTCCGCGGAGATCCAACTGCGGCCGTTGCCGTAGCGGCCGTCGTTTAAGTGTTGCAACTGATGGATTTCCACTCCGCCAGCCGCGTAAACGCTCGAAGCGCTCGCCTTCGCGCCAGCCGTGGCCAGCGCCACGTTTAGCGGGTTATCGCCGGCCGTGAAGATTTCCAGCTCATCGAGGCACGGTTCGATGCTGTTGGTGGCCAGCACGGTAAACCGCAAGAAGCGGGCCGAGACGGGAGCAAAGCGGTCGATGTTCAGCCGCGGGTGGACGGGCGGACGCGGCTTGTCGGCCGCCGACACTTCCAGCCGCGCGAGCGGCTGATGCCGGGCGGCAAGCTCTTGGGCGCGGCGCTCGAGCTCGTCGAGCTCCTTGCGCAAATGGGCCTCACGCTTGCGGCGCTCCTCGTAGTCGCTCGTGCGCAGCTCTCGCTCGCCGTGCTCGACGCCGGCAAAGACGGCTTGCAGCGAATAATAGTCGCGCTGGCTGATCGGATCGAATTTGTGATCGTGACACTTGGCACAACCGGCCGAGAGTCCCAGAAAGGCCGTGGCCGTGGTCGAGATCATGTCGTCCAGATCGTTGACGCGCTGCTGTAGCGTCAACTCAACGTCGGGGCTCTTGACGGTATCGTGCGCGCCGCCGACGAGATAGCCCGTGGCGGCGTCGACGCCGAACTGGTCGCCGGCCAATTGCCCGAGAATAAACCGGGGGTAAGCGAGATCGTCGTTAAAGGCCGCGATGACCCAATCGCGATAGGGCCAGGCGCCGGGCCGGGGGGTGTTGGTCTCGTACCCGTTGCTTTCGCCATAGCGCACGACGTCGAGCCAATGGCGGGCCCAGCGCTCGCCGTAATGGGGCGAGGCCAGCAGGCGGTCGATCAGTTTTTCGTAGGCGTCGGGCGACGTGTCGGCTACGAAAGCCGCGATCTCTTCGGGCGCGGGGGGCAGACCGAGCAAATCGAGCGCGGCGCGGCGGATGAACGTCGCGCGATCGGTTTCGTCGGCCGGATCGAGCCCCTGCCCTTCGAGTTTCGCCAGCACAAATGCGTCGATCGGCGTGCGCACGCGAGCGGCATGCCTGGCCGTGGGAATCGGAGGCGGCTGGGGACGCGCAAGGGCCCACCAGTCGCGGCCGGCGCGGGCGTCGGTCGTCCACTGGAACGGGCTGAGAACCCGCTCGGCGGGCCACGAGGCGCCCGAAGCGATCCATTTCTCGATGCGGGCCAGATCTTCGGCGGCCACCGGCCGGCCTTTTCCCTCGGGGGGCATTTCGCCCGCGCGCAGGCGCTCGACGAGATAGCTGTTCGCCGGCTCGCCGGGAACGACGGCGGGCGAACCGCTTTCGCCGCCGGCCAAAACGGCCGCCTGCCGGGTCAGATCCAAGCCGCCGGAAGTCTCGCCCGCGTTATGACAGGCCACGCAATGCCGTTCCAGCAGCGGGGCGATGTGACGCTCGAAATCGACGTCGGCGGCGGCGGCCGGCGCCGCCAACAACCAACATGCGATCAGCCAGCCAAAGTGCAACCGCACAGCAGATTACCCTCAAGGCGAAGAGGAGCGGCGACGAGAACCGCGGATGCACACGGATGCTCGCGGATGAGGGAAGTAGCAAGGAAGCGGACGGTCTGTGGTTTATCCGCGTTTATCGGTGTCGATCCGCGGTTCTCTTGTGATGACTCTTACCAGCCCATCACCATGTTCGATTCGATCACCTTGCGAGCCCATTCCAGGTCGGAGCCGGTCTCGTGCATGTAGAGGCGGATAGCGTGCACTTTATCGCCGGCGGCCTTGCTCAGGCAGTCGCGAGCGGTCGAGCACGGATCGGATTGCCGGGCGATTCCCAGCGCGCTCTTGGAAATCACCCAGGTATCGCGCGGTCGCTTCGTGAGCCGGGTCACGCGGTCGTTCGGATACGCGTCATTGACGACTGCGTGGGCGGCGGCGTCGTCCTTGGCCCAGGTGATGATGATGTGGCAGTCGGTTTCGACTTCGAACAGCGGCATCTCGGCACCCTCCTGTTCTGCATGATGGAGTTGCTTGTCCCATCCCGGAGCCAGGCCCGGCGGGCACCGCGCGAGGATCCCTTGGCAATGGTAGATATTGCCAGTTGATTAGTCAACGCGAGCCAGTCGCGGGTGACGCAATCATACACGGCCCGCGGACAACGAGGGCGATTGTGTCAGCCCCCGGCTTTGCCGGAGGATTCCCCGCTAGCGAAGGCGGGCGAAGAAGGCGCACTAGGAGGCGACTTCGAGCGGCTCGTCCTCGGCGGCCGTTTCCGTCGTAATCGGCTCGATATCGGAGCCGGTATGGCGAAAGATGCGGTTGCGGCCGGCGGCTTTGCCGCTGTACAAGGCGGCATCGGCGCGCGATAGCAGGCTCTGGGCGTTGTCGCCGTCCAGGGCCATGGCCACGCCCCCGCTGATCGTCAAACCCAGCGTCTCTTCGACCAATTTCCGCACGCGCTCGGCGAAGTGGCAGGCGTTTTCCAAGCCAGTGTGCGGCATGACGACGACGAACTCCTCGCCGCCGTAACGGGCCACGATGTCGGTGTCGCGCACCTTCTCGTTGAAAATGCGGGCCACGGCCTGCAGCGTGCGATCGCCGAACAGATGTCCCTTCTTGTCGTTGACCTGTTTGAAGTGGTCGATGTCGAAGATAGCCAGCGAGAACGGCTCCTCGTAGCGCTCCATCAGCGCGAACATCGAGTCGAGCGTTTCGTCCAGGCAGCGGCGATTGCTGACGCGCGTCAGCGGATCGGTGCGGACTTCGCTGAAGGTCATCAGTTGGTTCGTCTGCTGGCGGATTTCGTCGTAGGCCAGCGCGATTTGTTCGGCCAGCCGCAAGGTGGGCTTGAGAATCCGTTCCGCCTCGCCGCACAAATCCTGCCACGCGGCGCCCTTCTCCTGGCTGCCCAGCGCAGCCACGCGGTCCTTGAACTTGGCCACGCTCAGGTGGTGCGTCGCCAGTTGCTTGCGAACCCCTTCGGCAATTTGTTCCAGCTCGCGGGCCACGACCTTGGCGCGGCGCAATTCGCGGCGGGCCTTGTCGGCTTCATGGACGGCCTGCACGCGGGTGCGCCGGCCGACCAGATAGCCCAGGGCCGCGATCACTGCCAGGGCCACGGGAAGCGGTATCTGATACGGAAAATCCATGGCGATGTCCTTTGTCCGTGCTGCTGGGGCGGGGGGCTGTCGTGCGTGTGTCGGCGATTCGCGTGGTTTCGCGCACGCCGTGCCGACGGCCGGGCCGCGGGCGATCAATAATCGTGGCGCGATCCGAATCCGCGCAGGCAATAAAAACCGAACGCCACGATCGCGATCACCAGCAGCGCGAACTGCTGGAAATCGAGATGCTCGAGTCGCGAAAAAACCGTGCGATAGAGCTCGTGAAATCTCATGGACGCGCAAACCTGTTTCGCTTTGAGAAAGTCTAGGTTACAAATCGCCGGGGAATTCGGCCGCGCGCGCAAACGAGCGCCCTCGCGCCGAACCCACCGTTTCGCTTGCCCGAAACGCCCGCACAACCGGCACAACTCTCCCTCTTGCGAGCCTTCGGCATGCGGATATAATTTCACTCTCGACCCGATTCGGAGGGACGCCAGGTCTGGCGGCTATGGCGAGGCCAGCCGGTGCTAGCTCTTCCGATTTTCCGGGGGGTGTAGCTCAGTTGGTTAGAGCGCCAGCCTGTCACGCTGGAGGCCGAGGGTTCGAGTCCCTTCACCCTCGCTTACGCTTGAGTCCCGCCGTCGCTCGTTTTGCTTTTTCGGCTCGCGAACGGCCGGCTTTTGATTGTCGGCATGCGACAGCCGCCCATACGGCTTCGAGGAACAACGGTCCGCTTCGCGCGAAGCTGCACCTGGCCGGTCTCTCCATGGATGCCCTCGAGACGACCTGATGGAATCACCGCGGGCTGGAACCGCCGCAGACGGTGACCCGATCGTAGTGCTGGCGGCCGACGAGCGATTCGCGATACCGCTGGCAGTGACGGTCCGTTCGGCACTGGACAATCTGGCGCCGGACCGAAAGTTGCGTATCTTCGTGCTGGACGGGGGCGTTCGAGAGGCCACCCAAGAGCGATTGGTGCGATCCTGGCCCGAGGGCCGCTTTCGCGTCGAGTGGCTGGCGGTCGATGCGTCGGCCCTGGCCGGACTGCCGACCTCGGGCCACATCAACCTCGTCAGCTACTATCGGCTTCTGATGCCGCGGGTGCTGCCGATCGAGGTGCGGCGGGTGATATACCTGGATTCTGATCTGATCGTCCGTGCCGATCTGTCGCGCCTTTGGGATTGCGACCTTGGGGGCCAGTTGTGCCTGGCGGCGCCGGATTGCGCCACTCCGTACATGGACTCTTCTGTGGCGCTTGCGAACTATCGACTCTGCGGCCCTCATATGGGTTCGGCGCGGCCGGTGCCGAACTTTCGCGAGCTGGGACTAAGAGCGGAAGCGGCGTACTTCAATGCCGGCGTGCTGCTAGTGGACCTGGCCGGCTGGCGGAACGCCGACGTGTCGGGAAAATCGCTTGCCTGCCTAGAACGGCATCGCGAGCACGTCGACTTTTGGGACCAGTACGCCTTGAACGTGGTGCTCGCCGGGCGCTGGGGCCGGCTCGACGCGCGCTGGAATCAAGGGTCGCAAGTCTATGGGTATCCGACGTGGGAGCAAAGCCCCTTCGATCGGGCAACCTTTGAGCAGCTTCGCGGCGATCCGTTTGTCGTACACTTCACGACGCGATCTAAACCCTGGCGTCCGTTTTGCCGGCACCCGTTTCGCGCGGAGTTTTTTCAATACGTCGATCGGACCGCGTGGGCCGGCTGGCGTCCGCCGCGACGGAAGGCGATTTTGGAGATTCTGAGAAGGCTGGAGCGGCGCGTGCGACACGGCCGCAATTGGCTGCGGAATCGGGCTCGGCAGTGGTTTCAGCGGGGACGCGAACCGTCGACGTGGGGTCACTAGATTCCGCCCAGCAGCGAATCGAGCAGCTCGTCGTCCAACGCCAGATCGACGGCCAACGAATCGGCTTGGGCGTTCTCGGCTCGTGATCCGGCGACGATCTTGTCGGCGGCGGCCGGCCATGGCGTGGCGGCCGGACGATGGCTCGCCCCGTCCAACCGCCGAATCGGCCGCGTCGGCGCGGGCGGCGTCGAGGACGCATCGGCCGGACGTGCAGCGAGCGCCGAGGCGACCGCCGAACCGCTACCCTCGTCGCTGGAAGGCGCCGCTCCCGGGGCGGCCGGGGGATTGGTGATATTGATCTTGAACTGGAAGCCGCCGTTGCCGCGGGCAATGATCTGATCGGCGGCGTTCACCAGACTGTCCTTGTTGTAGTCGTAGATGTTCGTTAGCGGCTGGAGGAAGCCCGGGTTGGAGCGGGCGTCGATCTCATCGGCGGCGCTGGTCACTAACGTCAGTCCCGCGGGCGGATCCAGGAGGTCATCGCCGATGCGGTTGCCGAAATAGAAGATATCGGAGGCCGCGAGGCCGGTGTTGATGTTGTTTCCGCCCGCGGCGTCGTTTCCCTTGACGGTCACTTCCAGGTACCGGTTCTGGATGGCATTGTTGGCCCAAATAAACTCCACGCGATCGGTCCCGACCGAGGGCGTGTCGGCAAGCACCGTAAAGCCGGTCGGCGCCGGCGCGGAGACCCAAGTGCTGGGCGTGTTGTTGACCGCGGCACCTTGTCCGCTCATCGAGAACTCGAAGTCGCTCAGGCTGAGCGTGCCGTGCGGCCCGGTCAGGTCGAGCATGACGCCGTTGATGCCGCGCGAGTAGGGGCTGACGCTAGCGGGCGTGATGAGCCCGCCGCCGGGCAGATAGGCACTCTTGTCGGTGGCAATGGCCGAGCTGTCGGCCGGGTCGATTCCCGGCGTGTTGTTGTCATATTTCGACTCGTTGTAGAAGAGGTGCCGGCCGGTGACCGAGGCCGGAATCGTGGCGGTGGCCACGATTTGTCCCGTAAGCGAACCCATAAATGGGGGCGCGCCCGGGGTGATCTCGATCGAGAAAATCTGCAGGATGGGGAGCGTGAGCCGCCGCAGGTTGGGTTGACCAATCGGATCGGGCGCGGTGATGGTGCCCGTCGCGGCCTGGTTGGTGGTCAACAAATCCGCAAGCGTTGCCTGAGCATCCGGCAAAATCTGGCCAACGATGATGATGCTTACGCCCTTCAGGTTGGCCTGCGCGCTCGAAATGCCGATGTCCGTGGTATTCGCCGCGAAAATTCCCGAGCTGATCGGCAGGCTGGCACTGCCCAGGTCGTACTCGACCAGAGCGAAATTGAAATATCCAACGGTGAATGGCAGGCCAAAGACCTGATCGATGGTTGGGTACAGGCGACCGCCGAAAACGCCGGGGCCCGGGGCAGTGCTTCCGCCGAAATCCGTGCCGTTCCAGTTGGCAGGATCGGGAATGTAACTGCCCGAATTAACACCGGTAAGGTTGCTCTGTCCAAGCAGGAACTGGATGGAACTTTCATCCGTGTAATCGGTCGCCAGCGTGCCGGAGATTTGGGCCGAGTTTCCGACGTTCCATGGCCCGCTGTTGCCGCCACTTTGGTTGCGAATCTGCAAGGTGCCGGAATAGATCGTCCCGGCGTCGTCGATTTCATACGGTTGGTCGGGGATGGCGACCGTGGTTGAGCTTTGCGACTGGTCGATGGTCCACGTGACCGCCGTGAGCAGGACCCGACTTTCGAGCGTTTCGAGCGAACCGCGCAAATGATTCGGCCGCAAGGGCGCCCGGTTTGCAGATTTCGAATTCGCGGAGCCGGCAAAGCGTATTCGTCGATTCATGGGTGGCGCCTGGTATTTGGTAAATTGAGGGTGAAGTGCCTCGGGTCGCAAGTCCGACCGCCTGGGGAACGTGAGTCCCCGGCCTTTCCGAGTTTACCGATGGTCAAGGGGCCTGTGAAGCATTTTTGGCGAGGAATCCAGGGTTTCTTGAGCGTTCTGTGGCCTGGCAGCGGTCTAAAATGCCGCCATTTACCCTTGCCGGCAAGCGGGTCATGGGGCCATCATCCGACTCGATGCCGGGCGAGAAGCGTGCGGCGGGTTCTCCGGCAGGCTAAAACGGTAGGTAGCGTTTCGCGCGCGTTCGAGAGCATGATCCGCCCGCGCCAGTATTTGCGAGAGCCGATTTACGCCGACCGCGCGCCGCCGGGCCACCTGTCAACGGGAAACAAGATGGACACGATTTCGATCGAAGCGATGGTTCCGACCCTGAGCGCCGAAGCGCGGGCCGCGATCCTCGATGCGGACGTCATTATCGGCGTTGATGTGAAGAGCCAGCGCGAGTTCACGGTATTCGGAACTCCGGCGCTAGAGAGCACGTCGAGCCTTAGAAAGCTCTCGGCCATGCGCGTCGTGCGCGTGTCGCTCGACTGCGACAAGAAGGAACTGGAAAAACTGATGGCGCTGGTGCGCCTCGTAAAAGGGCCTGAGCTCTATCAAGGCACCGACGAATAGCCGCTCGCCGGCGCTTTTTCGACGACGGAATGGGCCGAGGGGGCCAGGGGGCGATTTTTCTACTTGGCGAACCTGGCGAACGGGTCGTCGTCGGCGTCGCGGTGCCATTGATACTCCGCTCCATCGGCGATCGATTCAGCCGCCTTCGTGCCGTACAGCCGCTCGATGACGTGCAGTGCCATGTCCATCCCGGCCGACACGCCCGACGAGGTGACAACGTTGCCGTCGTCGACCCAGCGCGCTTTCTTGACCCAGTCGACTTTAGGGCCTTGACGTACGGCCAGGCTGAAGTATTGCTTGTTCGACGTGGCTCGCCGGCCGTCGAGCAGCCCGGCCTTGGCCAGAATGGCCGAACCGGAGCAGACCGACATCGTGATTTCGGCTTTCGCGGCGCGCTGGCGCAGCCAATCGAGCAGGGCTGGATTGTTCATTTCCACGAGGGTTCCAAAGCCGCCGGGAACGAGCACCAGGTCGAGCGGCGGACAATCGTCGAAACTGTACTGGGCCACGACCTGCGGGCCTTGGGCGCTAGTGACGGGGCCGGCTTTTTCGGCCAGCATGACGATTTTCAACTTGCCCCCCACGTTGCCGAACATCTCGGCCGGCCCGTACACGTCGAGCAGTTCGAACCGCGGGTACAGCACGATTCCCAGCGTGCGGGTTTCCGTTTGCGGCGTCGCCGCCGGCGCGGAATCCTCGGGCGGGGCCGCCAGTGCCGTGTTGGCGCCAAGCGCGGTCCAAAGAGCGGCCGCGGCGAACGTTGCAATCCCCAGATGCTTGTCGGTGCGTTTCATGGCGAGCTCCGATGGCTTTTTAGAGGGAACCAAGACGAATCGGAGGGGGTGGAAGGCGAATCGTTGGCCAGGTGTGAGTATAGTGCGCCTGCGCGGGCCGAAATAGCGCCCCCCCCGGCCGCCTGCTCTTGGTCGAATTTCGGCGCCGCCGCCGAAGGGATATACTGAATTTGCCGGCCCGGACGCGCGGTCAATGATCTATTGTTGGGAAGGAGCTCGCCGCCGGCCGGCAATTCTTTGTCCCCGCTACCCGGAAAACGCCGAGGAGTCCCTGATGCGCTCGCGAAACTTGCTCTCCATCTCGGCACTTTCACTTTGCGGATGCTTGATTTGGTCGGCGGCCGCCCGGAGTGCCGATGACGAAGCTCGCAAGCAGGAGGAACAGGCAATTCGCGCCGCCGCGAAGGAGTACGTCCGGGCGCTTGCGCACAACGACACGAAGGCCCTGCTCGATCTATGGGTTCCGGAGGGCGACATCGTCGACGAATTCGGCCGAGGCAGCTCCGCTCGCGAAGTCATCGAGCGGGACGCCAATGCCCGCGCGGCGAACGCGACCGGCGAGGGCTCGCCGTCGACCGTGAACGTCACCGAAAGTTCGATTCGCTTGTTGACCGCGGACGTGGCCATCGAGGACGGGGGCGTCGAGGTTTCGCGCGGGGGCCTCGAACCGCCCACTTTGCGCGGGCGATTTACCGCCATCTGGTTGAAGCGGGACGGCCGCTGGCGCCTGGCGAGTTTGCGCGAGGCCCGAGTGCCGGCGACGACCGCCGCCGACCTGGCGGGGCTGGACTGGATGGAGGGCGAATGGACGGGCCAGGCCGGCAAGGCCCGCTTCGATGTCAGTGCACACTGGAATGAGAAGCACACGTTCCTCGAGCGCGACCTGAAGGTGACGCGCGACGGCAAGGTCATCCTCAACGGCGGGCAGCGGATCGGCGTCGACCCGCTCGACGGCCAGATCAAGAGTTGGATGCACGATGCCGAAGGTGGACACGGCGAGGGCGTTTGGACCAGGCATGGCGATGCCTGGGTCGTGCACGCCGTGGGCATAACCCCCGACGGAAGGCGGACGTCCGGGACTAACGTTTACACCTACGACGGCAAGAACCAGATTACCTGGAAATCGACGGGCGGGTTCTCGAACGGCCAGCCGGTGAGCGATTTCGAAATCACACTCGAGCGCGCCGCGGCCGGCAAGAAAGAGTAAACACAAGGGCGCGATCGCCGCAATCGGCGGGGGATGAACCATGTTTGTGCGAAGCACCACGCTGGCCGTTGCCACGATGACGCTCTGTCTTTTGTGCGGGTATTCGGCCGGCGCTAGAGCACAGGAAACAAGGCGGAAACCGTCGCCCCAGCAAGCGCCGACGAAGCCGGCGGCGGGCGCGGACGACGCCGCCAAAAAGGCCGAAATTCTTAACAGCCAAGAATGGCGCCGCGCCATGTTCGAGTTCAAGGAATGGCTTTCGGCCCAGCAGCTCTACGACCAGCAGCAGGTGGAACAGATTAAGGCCCGCTTCAACCAGCGGGTCGCGCGGATGTCGGCCGGCGAGGTGCAATTCCTGCTCGCCGACATGGAGGCCAAGTTCCAGATCCTCAACAGCCCGCAAGCCCAGGACGCGCGAAGCTGGATGGCCCAGTATCTCTCGGTGATGTCGGACAAGAAGCGGGCCGAAGTGCTCAAGGATATCCCCAACCTGGCCAGCATGACGGCCGCGCAGCTCCAACAGGAGATCATGAAGATCGAACAGAAGCGGGCCACGATCGACGAGGAGCAGGCGGCCTTCCAGCGTTCGCAGCAGGCGCTTGTTTCCCGGCAGCTCGCGCAGGATCGGTCGGCGCAGCAGACTTACATTCGCGAGCGGGAGAACTTTCCGACCACGACGTATTCGCCCTACCGCAGCCCGTCCGATGTCAACGCGCGCTTAAACGCGGCCCCGGTCGGATCGGGAATGAGCTATTCTGTCGGCCCGTGGGGCGGCGTGGGGATCAATTTCAGCCCGAGCAGTTGGTGAACCGCTCTGGTGCGCCACCCGTGGCTTGCGTGCCGCCGCTGGGCGGCTACAATGCTCCTTCGTCGTGATGATCGCCGAATCCGCTGGCAAAACAGCGGAGCGGGGGAACCAGATTCCGGGGTGAATTCGGCCGGCGGCCGAACGGGGTAACCTCAACTCCGAACCCGACAGCTAACCTCGCAGGCGTTTGAGAAGTTCGACGGCGCGACGAGCCCTTCCGGCGACCCAATCGCGCTCGCCAGCTTCTCCACGCAATGACCGCGCTTTGGTTTGTGGAGTGGTAACCGATGCGCATCGAATCGAAGCGCCCGCGCGAGCTGCACTGGTATCACGCCGGGCCGATGCTGTTCGGCGATTGGGGGACCAGCCGGCTGTACGTGCTTGGACTGGCCTTTTTCTATACCCAGCGGTCCAGCCTGTGGTTCATGGGGGCCATGTCGCTGCTGCTGGTCGCCGTGGGCTGGGCTTACCAGGTGATTTGCCGCATCTACCCGGACGGCGGCGGGGTGTACTCGTCGGCGCGCCATCGTTCGCAAACGCTGGCTGTGATTGGCGGGCTTCTGCTATGTGCCGACTACCTGGTTACGGCGGCGATTTCGTCTCTGGATGCGTTTCACTACTTGAACGTTGACCGGCCCGCGGCTTGGGCCGCTTTGAGCATGGTGTTGATCGGCGTGCTCAATTACTTCGGTCCGCGCAAGGCCGGTACGCTGGCGCTCGTCGTGGCGCTGGCGACGATTCTATTAACGCTGATCCTGGCTGGAGCGGCGGCGCCTTTTATCGCAAGTGCGCACGTGGAGCGGCCGGCCGGATCGATCGCAACCTGCTGGACGCAGTTTACCGCACTGATCCTGGCGATCTCCGGCGTCGAGGCCATCGCGAACATGACCGGCATCATGGTTCGGCCCGTCGAACGAACCGCGCGGCGCTCGATCTGGCCAGTGCTTGTTGAAATCGTCGCGCTGAACCTGATCTTGACCTTGGCCATGCTCGCCGTTCCGGCCGAAGTGCTCGGCGACGGCGACGCGGCCCTGGCACACGTTGCGCACCGCGACGACATGCTGCGCGTGATGGGCGAATACTACATCGGGCCGGTGTTCGCCGCGTCGTCGTCGCTGGTGTTTGCGCTGTTGCTGATGTCGGCCGCCAACACGGCGATTACCGACCTGGTGAGCATTCAATTCATGATGTCGCGAGACAGGGAGTTGCCCGCCGTGTTCACCTGGCTGAACCGTTGGGGCATGCCCGCGGCGCCGCTTGTGCTGGCCTCGGTCGCACCGGCGGCCATCGTGCTGGCGGTGCCCGACGTGGGTCATCTTGCTGATCTGTACGCGATCGGCGTGGTGGGAGCGGTGGCCATCAACCTGGGGACGTGTTCCACGAATTTCGCTATTCGCCTGGGCACCCTCGAGCGCGGATTCATGCTCGTACTGGCCGCGTTTATGATCGTGGTTTGGGTCACGATCGCCTATGAAAAGCCCCACGCCTTGGTGTTCGCCATGAGCGTCCTGGCCGTCGGGCTTGTGGCCCGGCTGGCCGTGCACCAGAGAGCCGCATTGCGTAAATGGATGCTGGCGGAAGTGTCGCATCCGTTCCTGGTGGCGCAGCCGGCAGCTCAAGCCGCGACGATTGCCCCCGCACCGGCAACGACCCCGCTGCCCGCGCCGCAACCGCGGGGCCGGCGCATCCTGGTTGCGATGCGCGGCAACATGAAACTGTTTCGCTTCGCGCTCGAAGAGGCCAAATCCAAAGGCGCCGAGCTCCTGGTGCTGTTCATCCGGCACGTGGCGGTGCCGACCATGGGGCCGGCCAACGTGGCGGAGGTGGACGCGGACCCCGAAGCGCGGGCGATTTTTTCCCAGATCGACGACGAAGCCTCGGCGGCCGGCGTAGCGGTTCACTGCTTGTACGCGGTGGCGTACGACGTGCCGGACGTGATTCTCGAATTCGCCGCCACCCACGCCGTCGACACACTGATCCTGGGAGCCACCCAGCGCGGCGCGCTCTGGCACGCCATGAAGGGCGACGTGCTCCAGGAGGTGGCCAAATACCTGCCCGAGCGCATCGACCTGGTGATCCACGCCTGACGGCCTTCTGTAGCCGGGGTCAGCGACCCCGGAATTCCTTCCTTCTGCAGCCGGGGTCAGCGACCCCGGAATTCCTTCGTTTCCCGGCGGTCGGCGACCCCGGAATTCTCGACAAGCCGAAAAGCGTTGGGGTCTTGCTTGACAGTTTACGGCGGTTGCCGTAAGATGGCGGCGTATGACGAATGCCGTAACGCGAGCCTGGATGGAGTAACGAGCACATGGCCAAGGAATTGCCGTCATTGGGTGAACTGGAGATGCAGGTGCTGCGCGTGGTGTGGCAAGAGCAACCGTGCACCGAGCGCGATGTGTTCGACGTGGTGCGTGGCGACCGACCGGTGGGACGCACGACCGTGCTCAAGACGATGCAGCGCCTGGAGGCTAAGGGCCTGCTGACCCGGTTGCGCGGCAAGGGTCCGGTGCAGTATCGGGCCGCGGTGGCCGAAACGCGGGTTTTGCCGGCGATGGTGCGGCGTTTCGTCGATCGCACGCTGGCCGGGTCGCTTGAGCCCTTGGTGCAATGCCTGGCCGATTCGGACAAACTATCCGGCAAGGACCTGGTGGCGCTACGCACCATCGCGCGAAAAATGGCCGCGGATGATAAAAAGAAATAGTAACGCCGGGGTGGATGCCGAACTAACGATTCGCAAACCAGTTCTGTCGCCAGACAAGTGAGATCGCCATGCACGGGGTCGTCGAAGCCTTGAATCGTTGGGGCACCGAGTGGACCACGGTTGTCGTGGCGGTCGTGTGGCAGTCGACGCTCGTGGCCCTGCTCGTCGCCGCCGCGGCGCACGCGCTGGCGCGCTCGTCACCCGGCGTGCGCTACTGGCTTTGGCAAATCGTGGCCGTCAAATTGCTGATCGTGCCGCTCTGGAGCTGTTCGCTCCCCCTGCACTGGCTGACGGCAGAATCGACCTCGGCACCGCGAGTGGCCACGCTGGATGAGAGTCTTATCGTCGCCGTGCCGGCGTCGGTTCCGCCTGTCGCGGCTGATTCCGAGGCACGCGCGACCCTGCACGGCCGACCGATCGCCGGTCGGTCGACCCCGTGGCTTTCTCGGATGACGTGGCGCGGCTGGCTATTCGCCGCCTGGGGAATCATCGTGCTCGTGCAAGTCGGGCGAATTGGCGCGCAGCGAGCTCGCTTGTCGAAAGTGCTCGCTAAGGCCGAACCCGGCGATGAGCATCTCGTCGCCGTGGTCGGCCAGGTGGCCGGGCGATTGATGCTCAAGCGCGCGCCGCGCGTCGTGACGACCGAGCTGGATTGCTCGCCGTTCGTATGCGGCATCCTGCGTTCGGTGCTCGTGCTTCCGCGCGAGCTGGTAGGGACGCTCGACGCCTTGGAGCTCGGGCAGATCGTCGCGCATGAATTGGCGCACGTCAAAAGGCGCGATCTCGTCTGGGGCTGGATCCCCGAGATCGCCCGGGTGCTGTATTTCTTTCACCCGGTGGCTCATTGGGTGAATTACCGGATTCGGTTGGAGCGCGAGCTGGCCTGCGATCAAATGGCGATGCGCGACAGCGGCCGGACCGCGGCCGACTATGCCGAGACGCTGGTGCGCGTGCTCAGCGCCGCTTCACGTCCCAGCATTTTTCGCACGTCAGCGGCTGCGCCGCTGGATGGCGGAGTGCCGCGAACGATCAAGGATGAGGCGCAACCATGAACTGCACGAGCAGCAAGCCAGATGGGCGATTCGGGGCTTGGGGGACGGGCCTGGACGACGGACCGCGCGCCTCGCTAAGCACATTTTGGAAGAGGAGAATCAGCATGCTCCCGTTAGTGAATCAGTCAGGGCGCTCGTTCTCGCGGAGAGCAGCTTTGGCCCTCATTGTGCTCGCGGCGGCGGCCATCGCCGCGCCGGGGGTCAACGTGTCGCGGGCACCCGCTGCGCCGGCAGAGGAAAATAGGCCCGTCGATGAACGGCCGGTTTTGTTGGCCGATGCGGTCGCGGAATTAAATGCCCAGGCGGCGCAAGACGCCATCGGCAAGGATCAACCCCCGCTGACCGAGGACGAGGCGATCGCTTCGCTGCGGGGCATCAGCCGCAAGCGCACGCCGATGACCGACGACGTTTACAATGCGCTGCAAAAGATCGCCGTAACCCGCATGCTGCCTGCGAAGGCCAAATTGGATTTCACCACGGGCTGGAGCGGGCACAACGGATTCGATTTCACCGTTTGGTGGGCCGACCTGTCGATTATGACCGGCGAAAAGACCGGATACACCTATCGCTTGCGCGACCGCATGATCGCTTCCCGCCCGCTTACGGACGAAGAGCGCGAACGGCTCAAGGTGGAATTGAGAGCGCAAAAGGTGGAGCAGGCGGCGCGGGAGGGCGAGCCCTGAGGCGGCCCCTACAGAGAGTTTGCATCCTGGCGGCCGGGTTTGGCGTTGGGCGTGATGTGAACGGAACGTGTGATGAGCAAAACCTTCGGACCTTGCGCGACGACGCTGGACACGGGATCCAGCGCCCCGTTGAGCCCTTTTTGGCAGAGGAGAATGGCCATGTTAGCGACATTGAACAGCACGAGCTCGCGCGTTTCATGGACCCTCCGCGCTTTGATCGCGGCCGGCGCCCTGGCGGTCCTGGCCTCGCCGCTCATTTACCTGACCCGTCCGAGCGGCGTCAAGGCCGAAGACCCCGGCGGGGCGAAGCAGCAGGCGGTGCCCGCTGACCGGGAAATCGAGTTCCTGCCCGCCCCAACGCCCAGCGAGGAAAAAATCCTGGCGGCGCTTGCGGAGCAGACGAAAATGCAGTTCATCGAAACGCCTCTGCAGGACGCCGTCGAGTACCTGAAATCACTGCACAAGATTGAGATTCAGTTGGACAGCAAGGCGCTCGAGGATGCTACCATCGGCTCCGACACGCCGGTCACTCGCCAGTTGAAGGACATCAAGCTGTCATCGGCCTTGAATCTGCTGCTCCGCGACCTGGATTTAACCTACATCATCAGGGACGAAATACTGCTGATCACGACGCCGGAGCAGGCGGAGAGCCAGTTGCTCACGCGGACCTATCCGGTGGGCGATCTGGTCGACGGGAACGACGCCAAAGGCTACGACAGTCTGATTGAAGCCATTACGAGCACGGTGAAGCCGCCAGCTTGGGACGAAGTCGGCGGGCCGGGGTCCATTAAGGAAGTGCCCAAATCAAAGAGCCTGGTGATTTCGCAAACGCGCGAATGTCACGACGAGGTGTTGGAGTTGTTGCGCGCGTTGCGGGCGGCGCGAAAGGCGCCGGTGCAGGAGTTGAAATAGCGCGTCGCGGTCAACACAAGACAGAGAACCGCGGATGAACACGGATAGACGCGGATGAGTCAAGAAACGATCAACGATGGCGTCCTATTCTGATCCGCGTGCATCGGCGTCGATCCGCGGTTCTCTTACGTCCTTTTCGGGATTCAGGGTTTGCGAAAGCTGGCGGTATAGGAGCGGAAGCCGCCTTCGATGAGTTTTGGCTCGAATCCGGCCTGTTTCGCCAGCCGCTCGACCTTGGCGCGCGTCTGATAGTGTGGGTCGCCCATGATTTCGGTGATCGATAGGGCGCCGCCGGGCTTGAGCACGCGATAACACTCGGCCAACGCGGCCGCGCGGTCGGGAATCTCGCCCAGCACGGTACACAGGTAGGCGAGATCGACCGACTCGCCGGGGAGTTTTAGGGCCGTGGCGTCGCCCACCAGCGTCGTCAAATTCGTGACGCCCGACTTGGCTGCCCGCCGCTTCAAAAGCTCGATCATCTTGAATTGAATGTCGACGCCGATCGCTCGGCCGCCGGGAAGAACGCGAAACGAGGCGGGAACCAGCAATCGTCCGGGTCCCGGGCCGACTTCGAGAATCGTCTGACCGGGCTTGAGCCGCAAACGCTCGAGCGTGGTATTGGTTCCGGCGAACCAATCGGCTATTGGGCCTTCCACACACCAGCTCAATAGCGACGGACAAGGCAGCGACCAGCGGCGGCTGGTCACGCGCCAGCCGATGCTGAACACCACGAGCGCGGCGAGCGCGGCGACGATCCAGTAAACGTACACCATTGGCAATCACCTCGGGAACAGTCGCTCACTTGAGCGAGTGCTTCTTGAAAAATTCCCAGATCAGGTCGTTGGCCGAGATGTCGAGCGTGCTTTTTCCCAAAAGCGCCAAGGGCGACTTTTGGCCGGGCCAGGTGTGTCCGCCCCCTTCGATGACAAACAGCACCACTTCCGCGCCGTCGGGCCCGGGGCCGAAAGTTTTGCGCTTCACCCGGGTGCCGTCGTCCTCGGCATCGGGCAGGTCGGTCACGGCCGGTTCTTCGGGACATTGGTTGAGCTTGACCCACAGACGGATCGACTCCTCGACCGATTTGAATCGCACGAACGGCGGCGTGTCCTGGCTCGGGCCGCCAAAGGGGACGATCGGATCGGCCGCGCCGTGAAAGTGCATCACCGAAACCGGCCGGCTCGGCTTGGTCTGGTCGATTGCCACGCTGGCGGCGACCGGGGCGATGGCCGCGATGCGGTCGGACAGCTCGGCGGCCAGGCGGTAACACATCATGCCGCCGTTGGAGATGCCGGTGGCGTAGACCCGCCGCGCGTCGACGTTCACCTCGCGCGCCAGTTCGTCGAGCAGTTCGGCCACGAAGCGCACGTCGTCGGGTCTGGTTTTGGCCCGCTCGGCCGAAACGCCGCCGGCGTTGAACGTCAGGTACAACAGATTGGCCGGGCCCGTGCCGTTGGGATAGACGGCGATAAAGCCGGCTTCATCGGACTTCTGGTGCATGCCGCAGAAGGCCGCCATGAGCCGCGCGTTCATGCCCAGACCGTGAAAAACGAGCACGACGGGAGTCGGCGTTTCGGGCGCGTAGCCGGGGGGCACGTGGATGAGATAGGACCGCTGTCGTTCGTCGACCGAAAGCGTGCGCGTATGATCGCCGGCGGCCAGCCGAGCGGGGACGGCCCGAGGCGGTTGGGGCTCGGACCGCGTGACGACTTGCAGCTCGTCATCCGAGAGCGCGCGAGTCCACAGCGCGGCTTCCTCGAGTTCGCCGGTAAAGGGGCGCACCACGCGGCCGTCGTCGGTTTGGGCGCCGATGAGAATCGGCTCGTCGTTTTTCACCAGCTCGCCCCCGGCGTCGCGGCGGTCCATGACCTTGCCGTCGCAGAGGATTTCGATCGCGGCGCCGTCGTAGCGGCCCACCAGGTCGTGCCACGCTTGGGCGTCCATTCGCGAGACGGGAAACGAGGCTTGAAAGGTTCCGCGATCGGTGCGGATTTCGAAACCGATATCGGCGCCCGGCTGGCCCGGCAAGTCGACGCCGAACAAATTGAAGTTGACCCGATCGCGGCCGCCCCGCTTGGCGAATAAAGCGTGCGACCAATTGCCGTCGGCGACTCGGGCCCGAACGAAGACCGTCAGCGCGCTGCCGCTGGCGTTCCAATCCTTTCCGCCGTCGAAATAAGCCCCTTCGAGACGAGCGACCAGGGCGTCGCCGCGAGCGCCCGTTCCCTGCGCGGCGAGTCCGGGCGCCATTTTCCCGGTGACGGCAAGCGGGGGCTGGTGCGACGCGGCGCGATGTCCGAGTCGCCAATCGAGCGCGGCGACAGCCATCAGTTGCTGTCGCGGCGAGAGCGATTGCGCGCGGCCCAATCGTTTCAAGCGGACGTTTTTGAACTGGGCCTTCATGGGCGGACCGGTGTGCAACTGCATCGCCAGCACTCCGGCCGGCTCGAACTGTTCGGGATCGTCGTCGGTACACGCGGCCACCAGTCGGCCGTTGATCGCCAGCGCAAGGTTCGGCCCGTCGGCGATCAAATGGTACTCGTGCCACTCGTCGAGGCGGAAATCGGCGGCGCCGGCTTCCAGGGGGAGCGGTTCGACGTGCTTGCGGCCCTGGCCGTCGAACCGGCACCGCTGGCCTTCGAGCGCCAGGTCGTGCCGGCCGAACTCGTCGTACAGCCGCACTTTCCACGGCTGGCCGAAATTGTTGTCGACCTGGTAGCCGGCCACGTCGCCTCCCGGCAGACGGCGGCTGCGGAACTGAAACCCGCCGTTGGTGTTGGGCGTCGCGGAACCGGTGAGCCGGAAATCGAGCTTCAGCTCGAAATCGTCGACCAGCGCCGGTTGATACACGAGATACTGGTTCATGGCCGGCGCGTGGTCGGGCGAGATCGTGCCGGTCATCGCGCCGTCCTCGACGCTCCAGAAGCTCATGTCCTGCCCCGACCATCCGGTGAGCGACTGGCCGTCGAAGATCGGTTCAAAACCGGCTTCGTCGGCTGCGCGCGCGGCGCTGGCGAGCGCCAAACTGGCGAGAATCGCAAGCACGGCCGAAATCGCTCGTAACATCACACTGCCCGGAGGGAACCGACGTGGCCGCATTTGAAAAGGCTGGCTGCGGCGCGCGGCAAAACGCGGCGTTGGCGACAAATTCGCCGCGCGCCGGTTGCTGGGTATAAGGTAGCCGCTCGGGGCGCGAATTACAGCCTCCCCGAAAGAGTGAATTTCGCGCCGGCCGGTTGACAAGGGCCGTCTTTCCCGGCAAGCTGCGCGACGCCGTCATCCCCAGTGCCCATCCAGGGCTGTTCGGTCATCAAGCTAGCGCCGCGTGGAGGTGTTTATGCACGTCAGAAGTTCGCTTCCGCTTCTCGTTTCGCTGTTGCTCGTATCGGCCGCATTGGCCGATCACCCTGCCCCGGGCGGCTCAGAGTCGGGCGTCGTGCCGCTTTTGGAGGGCCTTGGCAATCTGGAGCACCCGATCACGACCGACGACCCACTGGCCCAGAAGTACTTCAATCAAGGAATCCGGCTGCTGTTCGCCTTCAATCACGACGAGGCGATCAAGGCGTTTCGGTCGGCCGAGACGATCGATCCGAACTGCGCCATGGCCCAATGGGGCATCGCGCTGGGCTTAGGGCCCAACTACAACTTGGCGGCCGACCCCGAGCGGTCGGAGGCCGCGTATCTGGCGATCCGCAAGGCCCAAAAACTGGCCAACCGCAGCACGCCGAAAGAGCAGGCGTACATCGCGGCCCTGTCGAAACGCTACGCGGAAAATCCGACCGCCGACCGCAAGAAGCTGGATCGGGATTTTGCCGAGGCGATGCGCGACGTGGCGTCCCAATATCCGGACGATTTGGACGCGGCCGTGTTCTTCGCCGAAGCGATGATGCAATTGCGCCCCTGGGATTTGTGGACGCCCGACGGCCGCACGCCGCTGCCGGGAACCGAGGAAATCGTCGCCACGCTGGAAGCCGTGCTGGCGAAGAATCCGAACCACCCGGGCGCCAACCACTATCACATTCACGCCGTCGAGGCATCGGACCACGCCGAGGACGCCCTGCCCAGCGCTCGACGGCTGGGCGGCTTGATGAGCGGCGCCGGACATCTGGTACACATGCCGTCGCACATCTACTACCGCCTGGGAATGTACGATGACGCCGTGAAAGCCAACCGGCAGGCAGTGGCGGTCGACGAAAAGTACATCGAGAAATCGAAGCCCGTGGGCATCTATCCGATGATGTACTACCCGCACAACATCCATTTTTTGTGGGCCGCGTTGTCCATGGAGGGCCGCGGCGCCGAGGCGATCGCGGCCGCTGCGAAGGTGGCCGAGAAACTGCGGCTCGAAATGGCCAAGGAAATGCCGATGGTCGAGTACTACGTGCCCGTGCCCTGGTATGCGCTGGTGCGGTTTGAAAAATGGGACGACGTCCTGAAGATCGACGAGCCGCCCGCGGAGTATACGTACGCCAGCGGCATGTGGCACTACGGCCGGGGAAAGGCGCTGGCGGCCAAAGGCGATTTGCCGGCAGCGAGAAAGGAACTGGCCGGCTTGGAAACGTCCCTGGCGGCCACGCCGCAGGATTTGCTGCTGATGCGGCATGCGGCGGTTCGGCTGTTGGGGATCGCCGAGGGCGATCTGTCGGCCACGCTGGCCGCCGCCGCCGGAGACGTCGAGGGGGCGATCGCCAAACTGCGGATGGCCGTGATTCTCGAGGACAACCTGCTCTACGACGAACCGCCGCCCTGGTATTATTTCGAGCGCGAGGCGCTCGGCCGGCTGCTCGTCGAGGCCGGCAGGCCCGCCGAAGCCGAAGCGGTCTTTCGCGAGGATTTGAAGCGCCATCCCGAAAGCGGCTGGGCCCTGTTTGGGCTGGAAAAGAGCTTGCGGGCGCAAAATAAAACTGCCGAGGCCGACGACGTGAACAAGCGGTTCAAAAAAGCCTGGGCCCGGGCCGACATCAAGCCGCGCTAACGCCACGCCGACCCAACGACATGGCCGACACCAAATACGCCATCATTACCGGCGCCGCCAGCGGGTTGGGCCGGGCCCTTGCGGTCGAATTGGGCGAAAGCTGAGCCGGACAACGAGAACGCGTCGATGTTGGGACTGAAAGGCAGCACCCCCAGCCGCTGGCTGGCGCAAGTGGATCGCGATCTGGACGCGATCCTGATCGATCATGCGCATTGCGAGAAGAAGGCCGCGGGCACGGCGATGAACTTGATATTCGCCTATGGGACCGTCGCGCCCGGGATTTGCCGCGAGCTGTCGGAGATCGTCGTCGAGGAGCTCGATCACTTTCGCCTGGTGCTCGATGTGCTCGATCGCCGCGGCGTTCGCTTCGGCTCGCTCAAGCCCAGCTCGTACGGCCGCAAGCTGAACGAGCTGGTGCGCGCGGGCGAACCGCGCCGGGCGATCGATCGGATGCTGGTGGCCAGCCTGATCGAAGCGCGGAGTTGCGAGCGATTTTCGCTGTTGCGCGATCACGTGGCAGATCGGTCGCTGGCCGCGTTTTACGGCAGCCTGTTCGAGAGCGAAGCGCGGCATCACAGCACGTACGTGCGGCTGGCGGGGCACTTTGGCTCCGAGGAAGCGATTCGCGAGCGGCTGGCGGAACTGGCCGCCGACGAAGCGCGGATCATCGCCCAGGGCGATCCGGTGCCGCGGATGCACAGCTAAAGCCCCCGGCTTTGCCGGGGGATCGTTCCAGCGCCGCCGTTATTTCTTTTCCAGCAGCCGGCAATTGCTGAACGTGATTTCCTTTGTCGTCGAGCCGCCTTTGCGGGCGTCGATTTCCAGGATTCTCTTGGGCAGATCGAAGTGGCCCACGCGCTGCCAGTCGTTCCGGTACGCCAGGCTGCCCTTCAATTCGCCCGAGGCGGAATCGAAAAAGCTCATCGCGAACGACCGCGGCAGATACTTGTTCTCGGCGTTCTTGACGATTTCCAGCACGCTGATCGTGAACCGAATTTTTCCCATCGAGCGGTTCACTTCCATAATCACGTCGTCTTTGAGCCGATAGGCGCTTTCGAGATCGGGATCGCCCAGGTTGATCTTGCGGCCCAGCGGGTGATCGACGACGTCGTCCGCGTACGTGACGTCGCCGGTCGAGATCTCGCCGTCGGGCATGCGGTGCTGGACGAGCGAATGGAGTTGCTCTTCCGCCCAGGCGCAAAGCGGCGAGCCGGGCACGTCCAGCGACACATTGCCCTCGGCATCGATCGAGAGCCTGCCGAAAGCTTCCCGGCCGCCCGCGCGAAGCGTGACGTCGGCCGTGAAGCCGGGAAAATCGGCCCAAATCGCGCGGCCGTCGCGGGCACGCGCCAAAGCTTCGGCGGCCGAAACGTCGGGCGTGGCTTGGGCGATCGCCCGGGGAACGTCGAGCACCAGCGTCGAGTAATGCCACGTCTCTTGATACGGCTTGCCGTCGCGCTCGCCGGACTTTTGTGCCTCGATGTGTCCGGCGCGAACCGCCCAGCGGCCGGTGTCGACCTTGATTTCGGCGCGGCCTTTGGAGTCGGTCTTCAACTCGTGGTGCTCGCCCGCGGGGTCGATGACCACCACTTCGCAATCGGCCGAGGGCTGGCCCTCGTAGAGCACGTCGACGGCCAGCTTGCTTCCCGAAATTCGGGGCACGATGTCGAGCTTGAGCCGGTCGGCCCGCGCCAGTTCGGGATGTTTTGACCAGTCGCCGGCGAGCCGCTTGGCGTAGTATTGCAGCAATAGGGCCCTCGGGCCCCGCTCGTAGACGCCGTAGTCGCAGGTGGCTTCCAGGCTGGCCGCGCCGGATTGGGGGCACTGGCCGACCAGGGCCGCCAGGTCTTCGCCCGGCGCCGCGACGAGCTTTAGTTCGCTTGTGT
The DNA here is from genome assembly GCA_040877415.1 of Pirellulales bacterium. Classification (GTDB taxonomy): domain Bacteria; phylum Planctomycetota; class Planctomycetia; order Pirellulales; family PALSA-1355; genus JBBDNV01. Next base: position 18,552 of record JBBDNV010000011.1, on the reverse strand, counting down.
CTCCTGCGGCGCCGCGCAGCCAGGCTTTCGTATGGGCCACTTTGCCGAGCAGGTGAGCGGCTCCCGGAGCGGGCTCTTCGGAAAAGTAGAGCCGGACTTGCGGTTGGCCGCCGGAAGCCTCTTGGAGATCGAGCCAGATGAAATGGGCACCGGCCCGCGTGCCGCCAAAGGCGACCAGACAAACCAGTGCAAACCCCAGAATTGCCTTGCGAAGCATGTGACTATCCTTTGCTAGAAAAATGGCGTCCGGGCAGAGATCCCATGGGTTACCGGCAAGGACCCAACCGCGGCTTATGGATCGAGTTTACCAATTGTCTCGGCACCGTCACGGGTTGCCAGCGCTTTGTAGACCGCGGGGTGGATGTCGTCGCCGATGAATCGCACGCTGCCGTCGACGAACGCGAAATTGACGCCGCCGGGGTGGTCACTTCGAAACGCTTCGTACTCCTCGTAGAAGAATCCGTACCGCAGCGTGGCCTGGGCCGTGCTGTTGAGTGCTCCGGCGGCGGAGGCCCAGGTGACTCCGGGGTATCCGACGGCCCAGCGAGTTTCGCCCCCTTTGAGCGTGTTGGGAGACTTGCAGCCGGACCAGAAATAATTCGACAGCCCGTAGTTCATCTCGCCGACCAGGAAAGTGGTCGAGGTTCCGTCGGCCGCGCCAATTTTGGCGACGCTGGTGGCGCCGAACTTCGGATGAATAATCGCTCCGTTGTGCGGCGGAATGAAACCAAAGATGAAACAAATCTCCGAGCCCGTCGAGACCGCATAACTTCCCGGCGCGCCGACCTCATTGCAGTTGGGGCTCGGGTCGGGAACTTCGCGCGGCAAGGCCATGCTCGGGCAGAGGTAGACGCTCAGCGGGGCGTTGGCCACCTGGCGGTTGCCCGCCGCCGCGTAGTGCACGTTGTGGTCGAACAGGTCGGAAGCGGATTGTTCCTCCAGGAAGGGGAGAATAATCAGAAACGAACCGTTAAATCCGTTGTCGTTGATGCGCGCCGGCGGCAGACGATGGAAGGCGTCGTGATACAGTTGCATGGCCGTGGCGATCTGCTTGAGGTTGTTCCGGCACGAAGCGCCGCGGCTCGCCTCCCGCGCGGCCTGCACAGCGGGGAGCAGGATGGCCAACAGCACGCTCGTGATGGCGATCACGACCAGCAATTCGACGAGCGAAAAGCCGGCGCTTGCGAGTCGGCCCGCTTGCGCGGTCTTGGCCGGGTCGTGCTTCATCGCGCCATCCTCGGCGGGCAAGAAATCAAACGGCGGGCCGGGCCGATGCGCGGCACCGACCCGCCGTCCGTAAGGAGACACCTACTTCAAACGGCGGCCGCGCCATCCGCGCCGGCCGCATGTCCAGGCCACGGCCGGCAGCGCCACGAGCGCCAACGCCACGCTCCCGGGCTCGGGAACGATGTTTAATTCCGGCGAAACCTGCCCCTCGGAGGAGCTAAACACGGCGTACACCCAGTTGGGCGAGCTGCCGACCGGCTGATCGGCTTCGAGCAACAGGCCGCCGTTGGCCAGCGAGCCGGCAAGCCATTGCTGCACCAGCGTGGTCACGTCAAACGAAACCGTCTGGCTCGTGCCGCTGATCGTAAGCGAGTCGAACTGGCCGGCGGCCGCGGGAATGGAATTCCAGGTAACCGTTCCTTCGTCCCAGGCGCCCGGCGCAAGCGCGAACAGATTGACCGTAATCGGGCTAGTCGGGCTGGGGCTTACACCAAAACCCGTGGCTTCGGTGGGAACGACGTACAAATCGAGCGTCGCCGAAGTGACCTCACCGGCCGTCAGAGTCACGGACGAGAGATCGAACTTCAACACCGACTTCGTATCGTGGCCCGTCGTGGTGCGGCCGCTGGGCAGGAAACTTCCAAACGGCGGCGAATTCAAGTTCATGCCGGACAAAAACTGATAGCCAAACGAGTCGTCCGTGGGCGCAAGCGGAGCGGCATCAGCGGGCGGGCCCCAAACGACCCCGGCGGCAAGCGAGAACAAGATGACAAACATGCGGTATTTCATGGCGATTCAAACCTCGGTTGTGGACGCGAAACGAAAACGGATCCCAACAGACCCACGCTCGAAATCAGCAGCTACTCCTTTCTCTAAAACGTGAACTAGGGTTCGCGCGGGCGAGACAGTCTCGCGATCGAAAAACGCGAACCAAGGCCGAGCGTGGCGGGCGAATCGGCAGAATGCCGGGGGCGGGCTAGCTCAAGAATTGAGATCGAGTCTCAATTTAGCGCCATGTTACCCGATTTCATGTGTAAGTCAACGCGCCTCGCAGGAAAAAGATTAGTGCGTGCAAAACGTTTCCAGTCAACGTCTTACGGTCGATGCCGCAGCGGTGCTGACAGCAACGACTGGAGATTTATTGACATCTGGTCTCAATAACGATAGAACCATTCGCTCAGATGCTTGCCATGCCGAGGTCCCTCGTTAGGTGTGCGGTGCCAAACGAATCGTCTCAACGCCCGGGAGTGTCCGGCGAAGTGAACCCGCCGGCGATCCGCGCGCGCGAAATCGATTCGCAGGAGCTGATGCAGGGCGAGCGCGAGATCGTGATCCGTCACGGCACCGTGGTTTACCGGCTGAGCGTCACGCGCAGCGGCAAGTTGATTCTGCGAAAGTGATTCGGCGGGCCCTCGCGGCGCGAGATGTACAGTGCTAAGCCGCAAGCGGCGGTCGCGCGTCGCTTGCGAAAGCGATGCACTAGAAAGTTTTCACCAGCGAGCCGCCGTCGACCACCAGCACTTCGCCGGTGATGTAGCTGCCGGCTTCGCTGGCCAACAACAGCGCCGGACCGGCCAACTCGCGCGGATCTCCCCAACGGCCTAAAGCCGTGCGGTCGGCCAAGGCTTTCTTTTGTTCGGGAGTCAACAGGCTGCCGGGCAGGTCGGTCAAGAAAGGTCCCGGCGCAATGCAGTTGACGGTGATGTTGTAGGCGCCCAAGTCGAGCGCGCTCGCGCGGGCCAGGCCCAACAGGCCGGCTTTGGTGGCCGAGTACGCATTGCGCGCGTCCTTCGATGCCAGGCCCATGATCGACGAGATATGGATGACGCGTCCCCAGCGGCGCTGTTTCATCTGCGGCACCAGTGCCCGCGTCAGGGCCATGCAGGAGGTCAAATTCAATTCGACGATGCGATCCCAGGCCTCGTCGGTAATCTCGTCGATGGCTTGCGGCACGTTGCTGCCGGCGTTGTTGACCAGGATGTCGACGCGGCCCATGGCCGCAAGCGCCCGCTCGGCCAGTCTCTTCACGTGGTCGCGATGGGTCATGTCGGCGACGAAGTAGGCAACCTTGGCGTTGGTTCCCTGCTGGATTTCGTCCGTGGCTTTCTTGAGCTCGTCTTCGTGACGGCTGGAGATGACGACGTTGGCGCCGGCTTCGGCAAACGCGCGGGCCATGGCTTTGCCCAGCCCTTTGCTGCCACCAGTCACCAGGGCCACGCGGCCCGACAGATCGAAAAGCGGGTGCATTTGTGTTTCCTCGCGATCGTCGTAATTCCCGGAAGCTTCAGGCCAGCGCCTCGACGACCAGGTCGCCCACTTGAGCGGTGGTGTAGCCCATTTTGCCGGCGGCCTGGCTTTTCATTTTCGTGCCGGTGACGCATTGAATCGCCCGCTCGATGCGCTGGGCCGATTTCGGCTGGCCGGAATGTTCCAACAGCATGCTCATGGCGTTGATGGCGGCCACGGGGTTGATGACGCCCTGCCCTGTGTACTTGGGGGCGCTGCCGCCCATCGGCTCGAACATGCTGGTGCCGCCGGGCGCGGGGTTGATGTTGGCGCCGGCGGCCACGCCCATCCCGCCCTGCAGAATGCCGCCCAGATCGGTGATGATGTCGCCGAACATGTTGGTGGTCACGATGACGTCGTAATACTCGGGGTTCTTGACCATCCACATGCAGCAGGCGTCGACGTGGTTGTAGTCGGCCTTGATATCGGGATACTCGCGGGCCACGTCCTGGAAGGTGCGCCACCACAGGTCGTGGCCATAGGTGAGCACGTTGGTTTTGGCCACCAGCGTGAGCATTTTTTTCGGATTGTTCCGCCGGCGGGTGAACTCGAAGGCCCAGCGAATGCAGCGTTCGCACCCTTTTCGCGTATAAATCGCGGTTTGGCTGGCCACTTCGTCGGGCGTGCCTTTCTTCAGGAAACCGCCCATGCCGCAGTACAGGTCTTCGGTGTTCTCGCGCACGACGACGAAATCGATGTCGTCGGGCCCCTTGCCTTTCAAAGGCGTATCGACGCCTGGGAACAGTTTCACCGGACGGAGATTGATGTATTGATCGAGCTCGAAGCGCAGCTCCAGTAGCAGGCCTTTTTCCAAGATGCCGGGCTGCACGTCCGGATGGCCGACGGCGCCTAAGAATATGGCGTCGAAAGTGCGCAACTCGTCGACGGCCCCGGGCGGCAGAATCTCGCCGGTGCGCAGATAACGTTCGCCGCCGTAATCGAAGTCGACCGTTTCGTAGGCAAACCCGTCGAGCCGGGCAACGGCCGCCAGGACCTTGAGCCCCTCGGCGGCCACTTCCGGACCGGTGCCGTCGCCGCCGATGACGGCGATACGCAGTGGCTTTTTCGCGTTCAATGCAGACCTCGACTACGCGGTGGTGGTATCGACGATCCCCCGGCAAAGCCGGGGGCTGCTGCTTTCGCGGATCAGGCGAACGCGGCGGCCTTGCGATTATCCATTTCCTCGAGCGTCAGGTCCTCTTTGTGCGTGGAGATCGTCCACACGTGACCGAACGGATCTTCGAACGTGCCGGAACGGTCGCCGTAGAATTGATCCTGGACGGGCCGCATCTCTTTGGCGCCGGCGGCCAGGGCTTGTTTGGCCACGGCGTCGACGTCTTCGACGTAGAGCATGATGCTCACCGGCGTGCCGCCGAGCGACTTGGGGCTGCGATAGCCCATGTCGGGATGCTCGTCGGCCAACATGATGGTCGAGTCGCCGATCGTGATTTCGGCGTGGCCGATTTGGTTGGTTTTGGGGTCCGCCATGCGCATTTTTTCGGTGGCGGAGAAGGCCTTCTTGTAGAAATCGAGGGCTGCGGCTGCGCCCTTGATGATCAGATAGGGCGTGACCGTGTGGTAACCGTCGGGAACGGGTTTGACTTTTGCCATGATGGTCCTCCATCGTTGCTTGAGGGTCAAGGAAGCGGACTTTTCGCGGCCGGCGGCCGCGGCAGCAGGCAATATAACCGATTCAACGGGAAATCCAGCTGACTTTTCGCGACGTCGCGCCGGCGAGATCGGCTGTTTCGCGTCTCCGACTCCTCCGACCAGATTCCGACGCGCGCCTGCCGGGCTTCTTCCTGCGCCCGGCGAAAGCGGCGCTTCATCAATTCCGAGTAGTGAAACTGCGGCTCGAAGCGGCCCAGGCCGGCGCGCAGCAGCTCTTCGTTCAAGAGCCGCTTTTCGACCCAGACGTAGGCCAGAAAGCGGCCGAAGCGGTCGAGCCGCTCGCGATCGAACGTCAAGCGGGCCGTACCGCCTGAGAGGAATTGTTGGGTAAACAAGGTGGCCTCGGGGCCGAAGCGCTCGATCGCGTGGTCGGGCTTGACGGTTTCGGGCGTGTCGACGCCGATCAGCCGCACGACGCCATCCGGCGCGATGACGATCGTGTCGCCGTCGACGACGCGAACGACGTGATGAAGTCCCGCGGCCGGCGGCTGTGCCGGAGAGGAAGCGGCCGGACCGCTCCACCAGAAGCGGGCGACCAACAGCAGGCACAGCGCCAAAGCGACCGCCAGCGCGCGATAGGGACGACGACGAAATCGCCGGCGTGGTCGAATCGTGGTTCGCTCCGCCTAGTTCTTGCTGAAGTCGAACTGCTTGGAGAGTTCGCGTCCCAGGGGATTTTGAATGAACCTCTTGCGGCATTCGGGGCACAGGTCGAACCGCAATTGTTCGTAGACGTCGCTGCCGATTTGCGCGTCGTCGTCGTCGGCGGAGCGCTGCAGGATTTCCTGGATTTCCTGCAAGTGGTCCCGGTCATCGTCCGACTCGTCCATGGCGCTGGGATCGAACGCCGCGTAGACTTCCATTTTCACGACGTACCGCAGGTCCTCCGCTTCGAGGGCCCGTTTGCAACAATCGCACGAGTAATGAATCATCGACACCTTCCCCGCGGCAAAGAGTATCTGGTTTCCGTCCTGGACACGATCCGAAGTTTCGTCCTAACAGAAAACGAACATGCCCCCCCACCGTCGAAAACCTTTTTCGGCCGGATCCGTGCGTCCCCCGCGTTGGGAATTACTGTGATGGACTCAACGCAAAAAATCACGGCCGAACCCCATCCTAATGTGGTCGCGCGAAGCGGAGCAAGAGATGTTGCGATATTTTTTTCGATCTTTGCGGGAGTGAAAATTGCGTGCCAACGCGCCCCTCGGGCGCCAAAACGCGCGCGTTGGTCTGGCGATTCCAGGGCGCGCCGGCGGGAATTTCGAGCAGGGGGAGCTTTGGCCGTGGCGCGATTCGGGGCGTTTTGGCACCGGCAAAAAACCACACGCGACGGTTGCACTAGTCTACCCCCCGGGCCCCGACTACAATGAGCCTTGTGGTTCGGGCGGCCGACGGAGAGTCAAGCCGGCCGCCGAAAAATTGCCGACGGCGCGTTTTTTCGGGGTGCCCCCTTGGAATAGGGCAAACCGGCGCGCAGCCTGCCCCGGAGAGTCCCTGCTTCCCTCTCAGAGCATGCCCATGACGAGTTCGGCCGCCATTGCGAATCCCTTAAGCGCCAGCGTCCTGGTGCTGAACCGCTTTTACATGGCCGTGCACGTCGTGAACGTTCGCCGGGCCTTCTGCCTGTTGTTTCGCGAATTGGCGGAGGTCATCCATCTCGAGGAAGGGCAGTTTGCCAACTACAACTTCGAGTCGTGGCGCGAAATCAGCGAGCTACGAGCCTCGTTCAAGGAACCGCACGAGGATTGGATTTCGGCCGTGAATTTTGAAATCCAGGTGCCGCGCGTGATTCGCCTGTTGGCGTTCGATCGCGTGCCGAAGCAGACGATTCGTTTTAACCGGCGCAACATCTTTGCTCGCGACGGCAACCATTGCCAATACTGCGGGCGCAGTTTCCCGACCAGCGAGTTGAGCCTCGATCACGTCGTGCCCAAGAGCCGCGACGGCACGACCTGCTGGGAAAACATCGTTTGCAGTTGCGTGTCCTGCAACGTGAAAAAGGGCGGGCGGACGCCGCAGGAAGCGTCGATGAGGCTCATTCGTCCGCCGACCCGACCGAAGCGCAGCCCGCTTTTGGCCGTCAAGCTGGGCAATCCCAAGTACGAAAGCTGGAAGACGTTTCTCGACAGCGCCTATTGGTCGGTCGACCTGAAGTAACCGACATGCCTATTGGTCGGTCGACTTGAAGCGATCGACGCGCGGCTTCACCGGCCGCCGGGGATTTGCGCGGATTCTGTCAGGCTTATTGCGCGCGCGGCGGAAGAAAACCGACCCTATTTTCCTGACCGCCGAATTTTTCGCCGATATTCACCCCCGCCGGGCGTTTCCCCGCTACAATGCGAGTTTCGAATTCACCCGATGGGGAGTCCCGCGATGACCAAAAACGAAAAAGACATCATGCGGCATTTCAGGCACTACCAGATCGGCGTGAACGAAATGCTGTGCTTCAACACAACCCTGGCAAAGGCAGACTCCTCGGAGTTTCAGATGGCCATGTCGTCGCTGATCCGCAGCGGCATGGTCGTCAAGGAGCGTCACCGACACGCATATTCGCTGACCTACCATGGTTTCACGGCGTCGTTGTCCGTTTGAACAGACCTCGTCGCTGTTCGCCCAAAGGACGGTTGCACTTCGGAGGGGACGCGCGCCAACGACCCGTTTGGCGAGGTCGGCATCATCGGAGCCGCCGTGCCGATGGGGGGGCGCGGACGTTCGGCCGGGAACGGCACGCGCGGGCACCGTGGACGCCCGCCGTGTGGCGAGCGATCGAGAGATCCATGGCCGGGGGGCGGGATCGTGCCGAAATCGCGCGCTAAACGCCGGCCAGGGGCTCTTTCTTCTCGGTGATCACCGGGCACTGCGACGCCATTTCGGCGTTGAGCGCCGTAAATTCCTTCCATTCTTCGGGAAGGTTGTCTTCGAGAAAAATGGCTTCCACGGGACATTCGGGAACGCAGGCTTCGCAGTCGATGCATTCATCCGGATGGATGTACAGCATCTTTTCGCCCTCGTAGAAGCACTCCACCGGGCACACCACCACGCAATCGGTGTATTTGCAGCCGAAGCACGGCTGGGCAACGACGTGTGTCATTGAGACGTATCTCCTTACTAGCGTCCTGCTACAGACGCAGGCTTCAAACCCATGTAGTCAGCTCGGTTCACGGCGGCCGCCCGAAGGCGCTTGTCCCAACTGTTTTCGTCCGACTGTGGGCCGCTGGTGCAGGGAACCGTGCAACGTTTTTCAGCAAGGGTGTCAAGTGCTTGAAAGCAAAGCACTTGAAGGGACACTCCCCCAGGCGTCGCGCGAATTCTAGTTTGGGTCCTGTCGAGTGTCAAGCGAACGAGTGCGGCCGACAACGAACGACCGACAACTCCGGCTTGCTTGGATCACGGCGTCGACTTAAAATCAAGGGTGTAAACGGTTTCGGATGGCACGTCTTGCCCTGCGCGCAAGCGGCGGGCCAGCGACCGCTCTCGGCCGCCGGCCGACTGTACAGATAAGGATTGCGAGTGTGGCATTGTCTGAGATCGACCGCAATCTTCTCCAGCGCTGTCTGGCTCGAAAGCCGAGAGCGTGGGAAGATTTCGTCGATCGCTTCACGGGCCTCGTGGTCCACGTGGTGAACCATTCGGCCCAGTGCCGGTCGCTGCGACTTGGCGCCGAAGACCGCGAAGATCTGGTGGCGCACGTCTTTCTGACGATCGTCCGAGACGATCTGGCCGTGCTGCGCCATTTTCGCGGCGAAAGCAGCCTGGCGACGTATCTGACCGTCATCGCGCGGCGCGTCGTGGTCGCCGAACTGCTCAAGCAGAAATCCCCGTCGAGACTCGATAGCGGGGGCGCCCAGCAAGACAGGGCGGCGGTGAGCGATCGCGGCGAACAGCGATTGGCCGACCGCGATCAGGTCGAACGAATGATGGCCGAACTCGACAGCTCCGAGGCCAAAGTGGTGCGTATGTACCATCTGGAAGGCAAGACTTACCAGGAAATCAGCTCGGCGGTCGGCATGCCGGAAAACAGCGTCGGGCCGACATTGAGCCGCGCGCGCCAGAAAATGCGGCTCAGCGCCGAAGGGAACGCCTGAGCGGGACTCCGCCGTCGAGAAGGTTTTTGGTTTTGGAGACGCTCGGCACGGCCGCCGTGCCCATGGGGCGACGAAATTGTCATGGATGACCAGGCCTCTCGCGCTAGCGGCTCGCCGGCGGTCTATCGCTGTCCCGGCCAAACGTACACGATCGATCGAACCGTGCACATGGCCCGCCTGGCGGCCTTTTACCCGGGGTGCCTGGGGTGCGCGCATCGTCACGACGCCGGCGGCCTCTCGCCGCTTCAATTGCGCCAGTGGTCCCAGCTCGAGCGCCACGCGCCAGGGGGCGCGCGGCTCGCCGGCGAAGGGATTCTGGGGGCGACGAGCGGCGACATCGACGCGGCGGTGGTCGGCCGCGCGGCGGGGGCGCTGGCGGCCTCGTTGTGGAGTCGGGGGAAATCGGCCGCCGCGACGCCGACGGTGCTGGTGGGAACCGACGGAAACTGGACGAGCGCCGATTTTGTGCCGGCCGCGTGCCGGGCGCTGCAAATGGCCGGATGCCGCGCGCTGGAAACGGGCGCGGTCACGTCGCCCTGCCTGGCCGCGGCGGCCCATCATTTGCGCGCCGAAGCCGCGCTGTGGGTAGGCAACTCCAGCGGCCAGCCGCACGCGACGAGCATCAAGCTGTGGCACGCCGGCGGTCGGCCCTCGTCGTCTCCGGGCGAGCTCGACGTCGCTTTCGGCTGCTACGAATCGCCGCCCGTCCGACCGAAGCGCGGCGGCGGCCGGTTGCAGCGGTTTGGGGCGGAAGAGGTTTATCTCCCAACGCTCCGGGGGCTGTTCCATGGACTGCGACCGCTGGTGTTCGTGCTCGATACCACGTGCGACGCTCTGGTGCGCTACTGGCAAGGGCTCAATGCCCAGGCCGCTTGCCGGATGGTGCAGCCTGCCAGGGGGCTTGCCGAGAGCCGGGCGGGAGCTGAGGACCGGCCGTTCATTTCCCGGCGCATCGACTCGGTGGCTCGAGAGGTGCTCGCCGAGGGGGCCCATTTTGGGATGTGGATCGACGGCGACGGCGAGACGTGTCGACTCGTCGACGAGCGCGGCGAGCAGGTAGACGGCGAGAAGTTTCTCGTGCTGGTGGCCGGCTACGTGTGCCGGGAGCAACCGGGCGCAGGCGTCGTGCTTGAGCCGGCGGCCGGCATCGAGCCGCAACGCGCGCTCGGTCGATTGGGCGCGCGCGTGTCTCGCGCCGACGTGACGCGGCAGGGAATGTGCGAGCGGATGGAATCCACAGGCGCGCTAGTGGGCGGCGGCGCCAGCGGCCGCTATTGGTTTTCGGGTCCGCCGCCAATGCCCGATGCGCTGTTGAGCCTGAGCCTCTTGATCACGATCCTGAGCCGATCGGACCGTCCCTTGTCGGAAGTTCTCGACGCGGCGCCGGGCGCCGGGTAAAAAGAGGCGTTGCCGTCTCGTCCGGCGTCTCGCGCCGGCTTTCTTTCATCTGGGGAATCAGCGCGATGAACCATCCCTGGATTGCCAAGCGCATGGAGTATTTTGACAGCTCGGGCATCCGCAAGGTGTTCGATCTGGCGGGGTCGATGAGCGATCCGATCAATCTCTCAATCGGCCAGCCCGACTTCGCCGTGCCCGGCGCGGTGCAGGAAGCCGCGGTGCGAGCCATCCACGAGGGCAAGAACGGCTATTCGCCGACGCAGGGAATCGGCCCCTTGCGCGAAGCGCTTCTGGCGCGCATCGACGCCGAGTACCAGCATTCGATGCGCGAGGTGTTTGTCACGAGCGGCACCAGCGGCGGGCTGGTGCTGGCCATGCTGGCCCTGGTGAATCCGGGCGACGAGGTGATCGTGTTCGATCCCTACTTTGTGATGTACAAGTCGCTCGTCGGGCTGGTCGGCGGCAGGTGCGTAGTCATCGACACCTATCCGGACTTCCGCATCGACCTGGACAAGGTCGCCGCGGCGATCACCGGCCGGACCAAGGCCGTGTTGTTCAACAGTCCGGCCAACCCCACGGGCGTCGTGGCGGGCGACGACGAAATCCGCGGCCTGGCAGAATTGACCGCCGAGCGGAACATCGCGCTGGTGAGCGACGAGATTTACAGCCGTTATTGTTACGACGGTCCGTTCATCTCGCCCGCCCGGTACAATCCGCGAACGCTGGTGATCGACGGGTTCTCGAAAAGCCACGCCATGACCGGCTGGCGATTGGGTTTTGCCCATGGCCCGGCGGAAGTCATCCGTGAGATGATCAAGCTGCAACAATACACGTTCGTCTGCGCGCCGCAGCCGGCACAGTGGGCCGGCGTCAGGGCGCTTGAGGTCGACACGAGCGAGCAGATCGGCGCGTACCGCGGCAAGCGCGACCGGATCGTCGCGGGATTGTCGCAGCATTACGAGCTGGTCGCGCCGGGGGGAGCGTTTTACGTCTTTCCCAAAGCGCCCTGGGGCACCGGCGTGCAATTCGTTCACAAGGCCATCGAAAACAAGCTGCTCGTGATCCCGGGCAACATATTCAGCGGTCGCGACACGCATTTTCGCCTCTCGTACGCCGCTAGCGACGAGACGATCGAACGGGGAATCGAGGTACTTCGCAAAATTGCCCGGCGGGGGCCCTAGTGGGACCCTAGCCAAAGCTGGCATTTCGCCGGAGGGCGCGGTATGCTAACGCGCACCGAGCGCGTGGTTTCGACCACCCCGGCGCCGGTTTTTCACCAGGCCAAATTCTTCTCATGGAGGCGGCGATGATGACTCCACGAACACGTCGCGAATTCTTGTCGGCTGTTGGACAGGGCATGCTGGTGGCCGGCGTCGGAGCAACCGTGGCCTGCGATTTGGGGCTGACGATGGCCCGGGCCGACGACGAGCAAAAGCCGCTTTCATTCGGGCCGCTGGAGCCGCTGGTCGAGTTGATGCAGGAAACGCCGGTCGAGCAATTGCTGCCCGCCCTGGTCGAGCGGTTGCGACAGGGCACGGAACTGAAAACGCTGGTGGCCGCGGCCGCGCTGGCCAACGCCCGCACCTTCGGCGGCGAGGACTACGTCGGGTTTCACACGATGATGGCCCTGGCGCCGGCCTATCACATGGCCACGGAGCTGGCCGAAGGGCAGCGGCCGCTGCCGGTGTTCAAAGTCCTGTATCGCAACACGAATCGCATCGCGGAACACGGCGGCCGCCGGAGCGAAGTGCTGCGAAGCGTCGAGCCGGCGTCGAGCCGCACGGGCGAAAGCGGCCAGGCGCTACAGGCCGCGGTCCGCGGCAAGGACGTGCAGGCCGCCGAGCGCCTGTTCGCCGCGTCGGCCAAGAGCTCGCCAGGCGATGCCTTCAACGATTTGCTGTTTGTGGTTCAGGACCGCACCGACGTGCATCGCGTCGTTTTGCCGTATCGGTCCTGGGACCTGCTGGCAATCATCGGCGAAGAGCACGCGCATACGCTGCTGCGTCAGTCGGTGCGCTTCTGCGTCCAGAACGAAAATCATCAGCCCAGCCCGCGCGGCGACGATCCTCGGGTCGTATTGCCCAAGCTGCTCGACGAGTATCATCTGGCCGACAATAACCGTGCCGCGGGCAGCGTTGCGCCGGGCGACGAGTGGGTCGAGCGGATGAGCCAGACGATCTTTCGCGGCACGCCGTCGGAAGCCGCCGAGGCCGCGGCCGCCGCCCTGGCCGAAGGCATCGCTGGGGACGAAGTCGGAGAGGCGATTTCGCTGGCGGCCAACCAGTTGGTGCTGCGCGACGCGGGCCGCAGGGCGCGCGAGGAAAGTCCGGGCAAGCCGATCGGCAGCGTGCACGGCGACTCGATCGGCGTGCATGCTTGCGACTCGGCCAATGCGTGGCGCAACATCGCGCGCGCGGCCAACCCGCGCAACAGGTGCGCGAGCCTGATTCTGGGCGCCTATCAGGTGGCGCTCGATCGCGTCGACCGCGGGGGCGATTTCCTCAACTGGGATCCGCAGCCAATCGCCCGCCACCTGGAACAATTGGCCGCCACCGATCCCCAGACGTTGCTGGCCGAGCTCGACGAAGCGATCCGCGGCAACCTGCAGGCAAGAGCCAGCGCCGTCGCGCATCGGTACGGGCAGTTGGGACATCCGCACCGGGCGGTGTTCGAATTGCTGTTGCGATTCGCGACGAGCGAAGACGGCGCCTTGCACGCGGAGAAATATTATCGCACGGTCAGCGAGGAATTTGCCGCAACGCGAACGGCGTTTCGCTGGCGCCAGTTGACGGCCCTGGCCCGCGTGACGGCCAGCGAATACGGCCGCCCGGCCGCGGGCATCCCTCAGGCCCGCGAATTGTTGAAGTTGACGTAGATCGACCGAAGCGACGGCGTCGGCCGAGGCCCACTGTGAGGTGAGCGCGCGTCGCGAGCATTGGGAGAGGGGGACAGTCCCATTTTGCTCCGAGGACTCCGCAAAATCGGGACAGTCGCCGGCCATTTTGTTAGACGCTCTTAGGGAACACAGGAGTGAGAATCATGCGACCGTTTGCGCTGCGTATCGCTTTGCTTGCCGCGCTGGGTTGCGCCGTGGCAGTGTCGCGTGCCACGCCGTCGATGGGCCGGGAATGGCGTCCCGCCAACAGCGAACTGAGGATTACGGCCGAGGTCGAAAGCTACGACGGCAAAGAGGTCAGATTGAAGACGGACACCGGCCTGGCCTTTGACGTTGCGGTCGACAAACTGAGCGCAGAGGACCAGGACTATCTCAAACAGACCTACCCCAACGGCAAACCAAGAGAGAAAAAACCCAAGGACGGCCCCGCCAAGGCGGGCAACGAACAGCCGGCTCCTGAAACTGCCGAGGTCGAAAAACCGAGCGGCCCAGACGTCGCGACAAAAAAACCGGCGGCCGCGAATCCGCGGGTGGCCAGACGGGCTGCCGCCAGAGTCAGGACCGCCAAAGCGGAAGATTTTAACGTCGAAGTGGTGAGTCTCACGGTGACCAAGCCACTCAAAAACGCGGCCGAGGGGAGCGGCGGCGCGGCGACCGGACTCGTGCCGGGCACGCACGCGACGCTGTTGGTGACCAGCCCGTCGAAAACGCTGCTTCGGGTGGATGCCGAAAAGACCAAAGTCGACTGTGCCGACGACCAGGCAACCAATTTGAGCAAACCCTTGCCGGGCGGGGCGGAGACGGCGGCCGACAGCGGTTTGACCCTGGAAGTTACGCCGGACGGCAAAAGCGGGACCATTGTCTTCGACTTTCCGCAGGCTCCCAGCGCCAAGGCGACCAGAATTCGACTCAAGGGCGAATTGCACCTCGTGTGCGGCTCGGACGACAACCCCGAGACCTTGATGCTGCCGCTCTCGATCATCGTCGGCCTGGGGTTATAGACGGCCGGGACGCACAGCGGGCGATTCGACCGCCGCACGCCGCTTGTGGAATCTCCCGCCAAAGCCGGCGGATCGCCGGGCTACAGCGGCACCCTGCGCAGCCGCAGGGCGTTGGCGATCACCGACACGGAACTGAAGCTCATTGCGGCGCTGGCGATCATGGGGTTGAGCAGCAATCCGACCACTGGATAGAGCACGCCGGCGGCGATCGGCACGCCCAGGGCGTTGTAGGCAAACGCAAAAAACAGGTTCTGGCGGATGTTGCCCATCGTGGCGCGGCTGAGGCGAATGGCCCGGCTGGCGCCGCGCAAATCGCCTCGCACCAAGGTCACGCCGGCCGCTTCCATGGCGACGTCGGTGCCGGTGCCCATGGCGATGCCCACCTGCGCCGCAGCCAGCGCCGGCGCGTCATTGATCCCGTCGCCGGCCATGGCCACGATACGGCCGGAGTCTCGCAGCTTGTCGACGATCTGCTTCTTGTTCTCGGGCAGCACTTCGGAGTGCACTTCGAGGATCCCCAACTCTCGGGCGACGGCTTCGGCGGTCGTGCGGCTGTCGCCGGTGAGCATGACGACGCGAACACCTTCTTCCCGCAGCCAGCGAAGTGCCTCGGGGGTCGAATCCTTGATCGGGTCGGCGACGCCGAGCATGCCGGCCGCGCGCCCGTCGACGGCCACGAACATCACGGTCTGGCCAAGGGCGCGCTTCTTTTCGGCTTCGTCGACCAGCGGGCCGAGCTCGACCTTCTGGTCGGCCATCAGAGCCCGGTTCCCCAAGGCGACCGTGTGATCGTCGACCCGGCCGATCAAACCCTTGCCGGTGGAATACTGAAAACCGGCGGCGTCGACAAGCCGCAGACGCCGATCCATGGCCGCGCGCACGATGGCGGCGGCCAGCGGGTGTTCGCTCCCCTTTTCCAGGCTGGCCGCGAGTCGCAAAAGCTCGGCCTCGTCGAAGGGGCCGGTGGCGGCGACGCTCGCCAAGCGCGGTTTGCCTTCGGTAAGTGTGCCCGTCTTGTCGACGACCAGCGTGTCGACCTTTTCCAGGATTTCGAGGGCTTCGGCGTTTTTCACCAGCACGCCGGCGGTGGCCCCGCGGCCCGTGCCGACCATGATCGACATCGGCGTGGCCAGCCCCAAAGCACAGGGGCAGGCGATGATGAGCACGGCCACGGCGTTCACCAGCGCGTAGGCCAGCCGCGGCTCGGGACCGATCCGAGCCCAGACGATAAACGTGATGACCGCGGTGACGACGACTGCCGGCACGAACCAGCCCGAAACGACGTCGGCCAGCCGCTGGATCGGCGCGCGGCTCCGCTGCGCTTCGCTCACCATGCGCACGATTTGCGCTAGCAAGGTCTCGCTGCCGACGCGCTCGGCGCGCATCACCAGCGAGCCGTTGCCGTTGACGGTGGCGCCGGTCACGCGGTCGCCGGGCTGTTTCTCGACCGGCAGCGGCTCGCCTGTGATCATCGACTCGTCGACAAAGCTCGTGCCTTCGAGCACGACTCCGTCGACGGGCGCCTTTTCGCCGGGGCGCACGCGCAGCCGATCGCCGGGATGAACCTGGTCCAAACCGACGTCTTCCTCGCGGCCGTCGTCTAAAATCCGCCGGGCCGTCTTCGGCGCGAGTCCCAACAGCCCCCGGATGGCAGCGCTCGTCTGGCTGCGGGCCCGCAGCTCCAACACCTGGCCCAACAAGACCAGGGTCACGATGACCGCCGCCGGTTCGTAGTAGAGGGCCACGTTGGCGCCGTGGCGGAACGATTCGGGAAACACGCCGGGGACGAACGTGGCCAGCACGCTGTAGCCGTACGCCGCGCCGGTGCCCAGGGCGATGAGCGTGAACATGTTGAGGCTCTGGCGGATGATCGACAACCAGCCGCGGACAAAAAACGGCCAGCCGCCCCACACAACGACCGGAGTGGCCAGCGCGAACTCGAGCCAGGCGGCGGTGCGGGCGCTGATCGAAGTGAGCCCGTGACCGGTGAACATTTCCCACATGGCAAGAACCAGCAGCGGCACGGAGAGCGCGGCGCTCGTCCAGAACCGCCGCGTCATGCTCAGCAGTTGGGGATTGACTTCTTCCTCGGCGGAGGAGATAACCCGCGGCTCGAGGTCCATGCCGCAGATGGGACAAGTGCCCGGCTCGGCGCGGACGATCTCGGGATGCATGGGGCAGGTGTATTGCATGGAAGAAGGCAAAAGGCAGAAGGATGAAGGATGAAGGATCGGAATGCAAATCGCAGCCGCGGACAACTAGCCCCCGGCTTTGCCGGGGGATTTTCTATGGCCGTTTGGGATGTTGTTGTATTCGATCATTCTCGTTGGCGGGTGGCTTTTTTCGATTTTCAAAATCAGGCCACTTGGCCTGTTTTTGGGGCGGGAGTTTTTCATAGCTATACAGCGTGCGCGCGAAGAATTGCTGGAGCCGCGCGGAAGTGACCGCGCGCGTTGGATTTAGAGTAATTCGCGGCGCGAAAATCCATCGCACCCCCCGATGTGAAAAACTTCGCACGGGTCGACAGTACCCCAACGTACCAGAAATCAGGTTTTGGCGAGCGAGGCAAGTGATGTTTTCGGCCACCCTCGGGTGGTCGGGGATGATGCGCGAGCGGCCAGCATTCAAAGCGACATGCGGTGCCGAATCGGCGCCGGGATCGCGCGGGATAACCAGCGTGTACCCACATGAGCAGGGAAAGATCTTGTTGCATCCCCACTTTCGAGAGCTAAAATCAGCATGCACGGCCGACGGAAGCGAGTCGTCGGCACCCTGTTTCGCGTTTGCTCCAAGGAGGTTGCCATGGCGAAGAAGCGTCCGGTTAAGAAGCTCGTCGAAAAGGTAGTCGAGGGGGTCAAGAAGCGCGTCGCAAAGCGCAAGGCGCGTCGCAAGGCGCGGCGAGTGAAAATCAAGAAGGCGCTCGGGATGGAGTGAGTCCCGAATCCAACCGGCGAAACGATGGGACGGGCGTCTGCTGTGTGCTCGGTGGCGAGTCGCCTCTAGACACCGCGGAGGCGCCGCACCTAGCCGGACACGGCGCGCTGGACCGTCGTCGGCCGAATGCAAAAGCCCGGGACGCGCTTGTATGGGCGTCCCGGGCTTTTTTGAGTGGAGCGCGATAACTCGAAGATTCCGCCGGCCATTGCGGGCGGGCTTGAACGTTACGCGCTTTTGTGTTTGGGCTCGGCGATCGTGAACGAGGGGGTTCGCCCTTCGACCACGTCCTCGGTGATCGTGTAGCGATTGCCCGGGCCGCGCTCCGGCAGCTCGAACATGATGTCGAGCATCACCTCTTCGATGATCGATCGCAGGCCGCGGGCACCGGTGTCTTTTTCCTGGGCCTTTTTGGCGATGGTTTGCAGGGCTCCCGGGGTGAACTCCAGGTCGGCGTTTTCCATGGAAAAGAGCCGCTCGTACTGCTTCACCAGGGCGTTCTTGGGCTCGGTCAGCACGCGCACCAGGGCCTCGGCGTCGAGCGGCGTCAGCGCCGAAATCACCGGCAGACGCCCCACCAGCTCCGGGATCAGGCCGAACTCGAGAATGTCGTCGCTGGTGATCTGCGGCAACAGCTCCGAGATGTCCGACTCGCTGCGCATGCCGCATTCCTGGCCGAAGCCGATGGTGCGCTTGCCGAGTCGTTTGCTGATGATCTTGTCGATGTTGGTGAACGTCCCGCCGCAGATGAACAGGATGTTGCTCGTGTCCATTTGGATGTATTGCTGCTCGGGATGCTTGCGTCCGCCCTGCGGGGGGACGTTGGCCAACGTGCCTTCGAGCATCTTCAACAGCGCCTGCTGCACGCCCTCGCCCGAGACGTCGCGCGTGATCGAAACGTTCTGGCTTGTTTTGCCGATCTTGTCGATCTCGTCGATGTAGAGCACGCCGCGCTGGGCGGATTCGAGGTCGAAGTCGGCGGCGTGGAGCAGTTTCAACAGCAGGTTTTCCACGTCTTCGCCGACGTAGCCGGCTTCGGTCAGCGTGGTGGCGT
>JBBDNV010000010.1:0-43344 GCA_040877415.1 Pirellulales bacterium | reverse complement strand
TCGACGAATTGAACACCGTGCGGAAACAATTGAGCCAGATCAAAGGGGGTGGGCTCGCGCGGGCTTGCCGCGCGGGGCGGCTCGTCGCGCTCGTGATTTCCGACGTCCTGGGCGACCCGCTCGATTTGATCGCCTCGGGGCCGACCGTCCTAGATCGTTCGACGCCGGCCGACGCCATGGCGATCCTCGAGCGCTACGACGCGAAAGCCGCGGGCATCGGCCGACAGGTGTTCGACGCGCTTGCGAAACCCACGAAACAACCGACCGGGCCGAACGGTTGCCGGGTGACCAATCACGTGATCGGCAACAACGCAATCGCCGTTGCAGCCGCCGCGCGCGAAGCCCAGCGACTCGGATACACGCCCGCAAGCGTTTCGGCCACGAAGTCCCAAGGGCCCGCCTGTGAGATCGGGCGTCATTTGGCCCAGGCGGCTGTCGCGATGCGCATTGGCCCCGGGCCCGATTGTCTGGTGAGCGGAGGCGAGCCGACCGTCAAGCTCGTCGAAGAAGCGCGGCGCGGATTGGGCGGACGAAATCAGCAGCTCGTCTTGGCAGCCGTCGAACGGTTGAGCGCCCTGGACTCCTCGGGCATCTTGATTCTTTCGGGCGGCACCGACGGCGAAGACGGCCCGACCGACGCGGCCGGAGCGTGGGCCGACCACCAGACCATCGAAGCCGCCAGGCAACTCGGGCTCGAGGCGGCCGATTATCTCGCGCGCAACGACGCCTATCACTGGTTCGAGCCCGTCGGTGCTCTCATCAAGACGGGGCCCACGCATACCAACGTCTGCGACGTGCGGGTCGTGCTGGTCGATCGCGCGGAAAAGAAGAAGGTAGGTCAGGGCTTGCCCTGACAAGAGATAAATGTCAGGGCGAGCCCTGACCTACGCGTGGCTGTCGAGGTGGCGATACTGCACGCGTGCGCAAGCCACCCGTGGCACCCGGGAGTGTGGCACGCTTAGTCCCACCACCAGCGGTCGGCGGGCAGATCCTTCAGGTGGACGCTCTCGCGCAGCTCGCTGATCTTGCCGTCTTCGTCGGCCAGCAGGTTCGACGTCGCCAGCGCTTGTCGCGGATGGATCGTCACGCCGCCGCCGACGGGCGTAAACAGCCGATTGCCTTTCCAGACGGCCGTGCACACCGTTTCGACTTGCAGCGGAGTGTTGTAGGTTTCGACGGCCAGCGCCCCTTCATTGCGAAACAGCTCGGCGTGCCAGCCGGCCTGGCTGTAGAAATCCTGCTGGTTGATGAACGCCGCCGCGATCGCCAGGTCGATCAGGTTGCGCATCTCGGCGAACACGGGCACGCGGGCAGCCAGCTCGGCGTACTTGCGCGTGAAGCCGGTGGTGAACAGCTCGCTGGCCCGGTTGGATTTGCCGGTCTTGGCGCGGCTGCCGTCGGCGGCCACGAGCTGATTTTCCGAGACGAGCTTCACCGTTTCGCCGACCAGCTCCAACCCCAGATTGTCGGCCGCGACGCGGGCGCAATTGTAATCGGGGATGAAGTACCAGCGTTCCAGCGCCTTGTTGGAGCCGGCTTTGGCCCGATCGACGTAGCTGACCATCTGCACCGGGGGTCTTTCGACGCCGATGCCGATCAGCTTCATCCGGTAGTCACACTCCAACAGCACCTGCGCGAAATGGGTGTTCGGTTCGATGCCGCCGATGCGGATGTTCTGCATGCCCAGGTTCGTGCGCAGGCCGTCGACGATCATTTGCGTCTGGGCCGGCGTGGCGTGCGAGCCGAGCGAACTGAGAAACTGCTGCATCCGCTGGAGGCCCTCGGGCGTCGGATCGATCGACACCAGAATCGCCCGCGCTTTTCGCTCGCTGGGCGGAAACGCGCGCAGCGCGACGATCAAGTCCTGCAATTCGAGCACGGGCCGGCCGGTGTTGATGCCGCACACCCGGTTGGACGGATCGGGCGCCCAGCCCTCGGCGGGTCCGGCCAGCACGATGTCCTTGCTGTCGGGGTAATAAAAGACGTAGCGCAACTGAGTCAGGCCGGCCAGAAACTGCATCTCTTCGGTCGGCGGCCGGTTTCCCGCGAGCTGCTCGCGCACGGCCGCTTCCAGCCGATTGATCGACACCTTGCGCAGCTTGCTGAGTTTGGCCACGTCGGGATTCAGCCGGGCTCGGGCTTCGGCGACGCGCTTCTTGGCGAGCTGCCCGCCCGGATCCGGAAAATGCTGCATGCGCAACACGCCTTGGGCATCGATGATCACGCCGTTGGCGCCGCTGACGTTGGGAGTGAACGGCGTATCATCTTGGGCCACTGCGGGCGAGCACATGGCCAGAACGGCGAACACCAACAAAAGCGCGGCGAAATGAATCCGACGATGACGCATGCCTGCGCTCTCCCCGACCGATAGAAGTGTTCCGGAAACGCTTCCACCCCCGTTTGGCTCACGTCGAGCGGCAGGGGTGGAAGCGCAATTGTGGACGGTTGTTAGGGACGTCCATGCACTCCCTTGATCTTAATTCGGCCGTGTGGGCAAAGCAACCAACCGTCCCGCTGGCTCACAGGGCCCGCGCGCCGCGTGCCCAGTCCGGGCCGAAAAGACCGAAAACACCGGCAGAAATCGCCGTTTGTCGCTGCGTGTCGAACCAAGGGGGCAGGCTAACGCCGCGCCAGCGCCCGGGCCGGCGGCGGCGCGCCGCGGCTGCTCGAGGCGACCGTCGGCGCCGGGAGCAACCGCACGTTGCCCGGACCCAATAGGGCATCCACGCGAGAACGCATTTCGGCATTCAGGTCGACGCGCATGCGCTGGCTTCTCAGGTACGCCCGGCTGCCGTCGGCCAGGCACAGAACCAACTGCAGTTCGCAATTGCCCGGGTAGCCGCGCAGGATTTCAAACAGATCTTCCAGCCCGCGCTCGGCGTGCGCAAGCTCGCTTAAGCGGACGACGATGCACCTGGTGAAGCGGGCGTCGAGAGCCGGAAGCGGGATCAATTCGCTCACGATCAGGTTCGGCTCGTCGCTGCCCGGGCGGCGATCGACGGCACCGCGCAGGACCAGCGTGGCGTCGGGGCGCACGAGATCGCCTTGCTCGGCGTATTGCTCCGGCCAGAGGATGCAGCGCACGCTGCCGGACATGTCCTCCAAGTCGAACATGGCGTACTTCGTGTGGCTGCTGCCGGCGCGTGGATTGCGAGTTTGCGAGAACTTGATGGCCGAGATCATGCCGCCCAGCACGACCTCGGTGCGCGGCGGCAAGGCGGCCAGATCGGCCGTGCTATGCGAGCAATAGGTGGCCAGCGTCTTTTCGTGCTCGGCCAGCGGATGGCTGGAAAGGTAAAACCCGAGCACTTCTTTTTCGGCCGCCAGGCGCTCGCGATCGTCCCAATCGGGCACGTCGGGCAGCGCCGCGGGCGCGCTTGCTTCGGCCGCGTCGTCGAGCATTTCGAACAGGCCCTTCTGGCCGCTTTTGCGGTCGGCGTGCAGGGCGGCTCCCGACTGGATGGCCCGATCGAGCACGGCCATGTTTTGCGCGCGCGTCGCGCCGGCCGCGTCGAACCCGCCGGCCTTGATCAACGTTTCGATCGTGGCCCGCGAGACTAGCGCCGGATCGACGCGTTCGCAAAAGTCGAACAGATCGCGCAGCGGCCCGCCCGCGCGGCGCGTGGCGACCAGCGCCTCCATGGCCAGGCGGCCGCAGCCCTTGATGGCGCACAGTCCGATGTGGATCCTGCCGTCGGCGACCGTAAAGTCGGCCTCCGAGCGGTTCACGTCGGGCGGCTGGACTTCGATGCCCATGCGGCGGCAATCCTCCAGATGCTCGAC
The DNA here is from genome assembly GCA_040877415.1 of Pirellulales bacterium. Classification (GTDB taxonomy): domain Bacteria; phylum Planctomycetota; class Planctomycetia; order Pirellulales; family PALSA-1355; genus JBBDNV01. The sequence continues at coordinate 39,561 of JBBDNV010000010.1, read as the reverse complement.
CAGCGAATCCTTCTTCTTGAAATTCCGCGCATCGATGTCGCCCGAAAGCAAGGCGGCCATGAACTCGACCGGATAGTGGGCCTTGAGATAGGCCGTCATGTAAGCGATCAGCGCGTAGGCCGTCGAGTGGCTTTTGTTGAAGCCGTAGCCGGCGAACTTGGCGATCATCTCGAACAGCTCGCTGGCCGTTCGCTCGCCGAGCCCGCGGGACACGGCGCCAGTGATGAACTCCTCGCGATAGCGGGCGATCAAAGGCAGCTTTTTCTTGCTGATGGCCTTGATACAGGTGTACGCGGCCGATAGCTCGATGCCGCCCAGGCGATTGAGAATCCGCATCACCTGTTCCTGGTACACCATCACGCCGTGCGTCTCTTCGAGCACCTCCTTCATCACGGGGTGCGGATAGTCGGCCGCCTTGCGGCCGTGCTTGACTTGCAGGTAGTCGTCGACCATGCCGCCTTCGAGCGGGCCGGGACGGTATAAGGCGTTGGTGGCGATGATGTCGCGGAAATGATCGGGCTTCATTTTTTGCAGCAGGTCGCGAATGCCGCCGCTTTCGAGCTGGAAGATGCCCTTCGTCTCGCCGCGGCACAATAGCGCGAACGTTTCGGCGTCGTCGAGCGGAAACTTGTGCGGATCGACTCGCCGGCCGGTCGTTTGCTCGATCAGATCGACGGCCTTGGAAAGAATCGTCAGGTTTCGCAGGCCCAGGAAATCCATTTTCAAAAGGCCCGCGGCCTCGACGTCGCCCATGGCCCATTGGGTGATCACCTCCTCCTTGCCCTGTACGCGTCCCAGGGGGACGTAGTCCACGAGCGGCTTGTCGGCGATCACGACCGCCGCGGCGTGCGTGCCGACGTTGCGCGCGAGGCCTTCGATCTTCATGGCCAGGTTCAACAGCTCGCGCACTTCGGGGTCGCCGTCGTAAGCGCGCTTCAGGTCCTGGCTTTCGGCCAGCGCCTTAGTGAGCGTGATGTTCAATTCCGCGGGAACCATGGCCACGATCGTGTCGACGCGCGGAATGGGCATGCTCAAGGCGCGGCCGACGTCGCGGATCGCCGCCCGGGCGGCCAACGTGCCGAACGTGCCGATTTGCGCCACGTTCGCTTCGCCGTACTTCTCCTTGACGTACGCGATCACCTCGCCGCGGCGATCCTTGCAAAAGTCGATGTCGATGTCGGGCGCCTCCTTGCGGCTCTCGTCCAGGAACCGCTCGAACAAGAGGTCGTACTTGAGCGGGCAAACGTGGCTCAAATACAAGGCGTACGAAACCAGCGAGCCGACGCCGCTGCCGCGGGCCGTGGCCGGAATGTTCCGCTCCCGCGAGTAGCGCACGAAATCCCACACGATCAAAAAGTAATTCGCAAAGCCCAGCTTGTTGATCACCGACAGCTCGTAATCGAGCCGTTCCATCACGGCCGGCGCAAGCTCGCCGCCTGCGCACTTTTCCGGATCGTCGGCGTACCGCTCCGGCAAACCTTTCACGCACAACTCGCGCAGAAAATCCTGGGCCGTCCTTCCCGGCGGCAGCGTGTAGGTGGGGAAATGCCGCTGGTGCAAGTCGAGCCGGATGTCGACCCCGTCGGCGATCCGCTGGCTCTGGGCAAGGGCCTCGGCGTGTTCGCTCCCGAATGCTTCGTACATTTCGTCGGCGCTGCGCAGATAAAACTGGTCCCCCTCCATCCGCATTCGCTGCTTGTCGGTGCGAAACTTGCCGGTGTTGATGCACAACAGCACGTCCTGGGCTTCGGCGTCTTCGCGGTAGACGTAATGGGCGTCGCTGGTGGCGACCAGCCCAATGCCCATCCGCCGGGCCACTTCGACGGCTCCCGCCAGCGCGATGCGCTGGATTTCCAGACCGTTATTCTGGATCTCGATGAAGTAGCGATCGCCGAAGATTTTGTGGAACCAGGCCGCGATTTGCATGGCCGGCTCAAGATCGGGCTCTTCACCGTGCTGCTTGAGGATCGCGCGGCTGAATTCGCCCGAGACGCAGCCGCTTAAGCACACGATCCCTTCGCTGTGCGCCGCGAGCAGCTCCTTGTCGATCCGCGGCTTGAAGTAAAAGCCCTCGAGAAACGCCTGCGAGGCCATCTTGATCAGGTTTTGAAAGCCGGTCTTGTTTTGCGCCAAGAGCGTCAGGTGGTAGCTGGCCTCCTTCATGCCGGCGGCGTCTTTGGAAAAACGGCTGCCCGGCGCGATATACGCCTCGTAGCCGATGATCGGATTGATGCCCGCCTCCCGGGCCTTTTTGTAGAAATCGAGCGCCCCGTAAAGATTGCCGTGATCCGTGATCGCCAGGGCGTTCATCGAGAGCGCCTTGGCCCGATCCACCAGCCCCTGGATCGGGCTGGCCCCGTCCAGCAGGCTGAAGTGGCTGTGACAATGCAGATGAACAAACGGCGGCGCGCTCACGTGGCAATCCCTCGCTGAAACGAAAAGTCCGTGCTGGGAGCGATCAACCGCTCATTCTAGCCGGTTCGCCCGGCGGAACCCAGTAGGTTGGTTTCCCGCAAAGAACACGGCGTAGACCGACGACGACGACACGGCGAGCAAGACGAGGCAGCGGCCTGAATCACGATTATCTTCGCGCTTCACAATCCGCCGGGGAAGAATTGTCCGACGCGGTTTTGGCCGAGCAGATAGGTGTAGATGCGGACGCGCTCGAGGTCGTCGGCGAGCACTTCGAGCTGCCACTCGAGTTTGTCCGACGCCGAGGCATCGGCCAGCGCCTGGCCGCGCCGCAATTGCAGATTGGCAACGTTGGCAAACAGTCGCATGCGCTCGACGTCGCCCTTGGTGACGACGGTGGGAGCCTTTTCGTGCGTCTCCAGGCCCACTTTCGCCCTCTGCTCGGCCGAGCGCAGGTCCAGCTTCACCCGCTCGAGGCAAGTCAGGTAAGTATCGGCGCGGGGCGACTTTTTGGCGAGATCAAGTTCCACCCGGGCCATCTCCACCTCTTTGACGAACTGCTCCATCATGCCGCCGATCAGCGTGCCGGGAACTTTTTGGTTCAACTCCTGGGCGCGCGCGAGATTCATTTGCGCCAGTTTCAGCTTGGCTTGCGCGCATTCGACCGAGAGCAACTTTGCCTTGCTTTCGTCTTCATCCTCGGCCGCCGAGCCGGCGGTCCGGCCCAGTGCCACGCCGATTGCCAGAATCATCGCCACCGCCGCCAGCCGTCGAAGAGTCATCGCATCACCTCCAAAACCGGTTTTCAGATCGGCGCGTCAAAGGGCGCGACGGGAATTTCGTTGACAGGACCGGGCCTGGTCATTATAGCCCAGCCGCGCGCCGCGACATACGTTCGCCGGCACGTCGCGCCCTTGATTTGGGTCTCATGCATCGAGGATCGCGGCCAGAGGTTGCGTGCTATAATTCGGCGGGGAGCCCGAGAGCGAAACTAGCGGAGCCGCAAAGTGCAACGTCCGTGCGGAATGCTTTTGATCGTTGCGCTCGTTGCGTCGGCCGCCGCGGCCGCCGACAAGCCGCGCGTCACGTTCGAACTAATCACCCGGCCCGGACTGCCGGCCACCGCCCCGCAGCAGTGGCACCAGGCCCTTTCGGAATTGGGCCTTTCCGGCTTGCGCATCCGAACCGGCGCCGGCGACGACGAGATGAGCATCGAGAACCAGGGCACGGGGGCGGCGCCCTCGTACAAAGTCGTGGGGATTCTGTCGGCCGACAACGTGCTGTACGTGCCCGGCGGAAAGTTCGGCCTCCGCGATACCGGCAAACTTCGCAAGTGGCTCGACACCCTGCGCGACGAGGGAGCCGAAGGCGTCACGGGCGAGCGTTCGGCCTTTGGGCTCTTGCCGCGCGAGTTGCAAGCGGTCCACGACGATTTGAAACGGCCGGTCGATTTTTCCACCAAAGGCATGCCGGCCGGCACCGCGCTAGGCCAGATTGCCGCGGGGCTCGGAATTCCGCTGGCGCCTGACGCCGGCGCGATGCCCGCCGTGGCGGAGGTCAAGGTGGCCGACGAATTGAAGGGTCTTGCGCGCGGCACGGCGCTGGCCGCCATCCTGCGGCCGGCCGGATTGGTGCTCCAGCCGCGGCACGAGCGCGGCGGGCCGCTCGAATATCGCGTCGGACAACCGCAAGCGGGCGGCGAGGCCTGGCCCGTCGGATGGAAGCCGAGCAAGCGCGCAAGCGAGCTACTGCCGGCGTTGTTCGAGATGCTGAACGTGGAGATCAAGGAGACTTCGTTCGCCCTAGCGCTCGTGGCGATCGAAGGCCGCCTCGACGCGCCGTTTTTGTTCGATCGCAACGCGATGGCCTTGCACGGCGCCGATCCGGCCGGCGCCCAAGCCGACGTGCCGGCGAAGCGGATGTCGTACAGCCAGGTTTTGCGCAAGGTGCTGTCGCAGGCAAAGCTGAAATACGAGCTGCGCGTCGACGAGGCCGACAAGCCGTTTTTGTGGATCACGACCGTCAAGCCGGCGCCGTGACATTCAAACGGAGAAACAACCACCAAGGCACCAAGAACAGAGGAAATGACCACGCCGACACAACGAGCACGACGATGAAAAGTGATTTTGTTTACGTGGTGCTCGTTCGTTCCGTTGTGGTGCGTCGTCTTCCCTGTTCCTTCGTGTTCTTGGTGCCTTTGTGGTTATCTCTCCGTTTTTCTTCTGCTTTTTCCGCTGTACGTTTTGTTCGTTGTGACGTTGTGGTGAGCCCCCATTTTTTTGCGGGGGTCACTTGGCCATGGTTTCCCACAGCAGCCGATAGTATTTCATCACGCGAATCGGGTCGCTCGTCTGCTGGCCTTCCTCCAACAGGGTCCAGCCTTCGAAGTTCGCTCCCTTGAGCAGTCCGAACAGCTCGGGCCACGGATAGCCGCTGATCAGGTCGTGGATGTGCACCGTGGCGATTCGATCCTGCACGCTGGCGAAATTGGCGGCCAGGCCGGCGCCGTCCAGATCGGCATCGTTACAATTCCAGCAAAGTTTCGAGCCGGGATGCCTGGAGACCTCCATGATCTTCTTGATCGTGGGAATCTCGGAGGTGCCGCGGCCGTGGATCTCCAGCCGAATTTCGATGCCGAAGCCTTCGCCGTAGGAAGCCACTTCGTCGAGCGACTTGCCGATCTGCTCGATCGAGCGGGCCGCGCTCACGCCGGCCGGCAGGCCGTTGGGGCGCACCTTGACGCCCGAGCCGCCCACGTCGTGGCAGAGCCGGATGAAGGCCTTGGTTTCTTCGACGTTCTTCTTCAGCTCGGCCGCGTCGGGCGAATGGTATTCGCAGGCCGTGCCCAAACCGACCAGCTCGAGGGGGCTGTCGGCGAACCGCTTGGCGACCTCTTTTCGCTCGTTTTCCTTGAGCGAAGGCTCGACGCCGTGTTTGTGCGTGGTGCGCAGCTCGACGCCGGCAAAGCCGGTCTCTTTGCAGTTTTTGATCAGCGTGGGCAGATCCCAGTCGGCGCCCCATTGATAGGTGACGAGTCCGAGTCGCATAGGGTGGACTCCGCGCGATTTCTCCCTCTCCCCTTGTGGGAGAGGGTTGGGGTGAGGGGGAAGTGTCATCCAGTGCAACCCCTCACCCTGCCCTCTCCCACAAGGGGAGAGGGTTCTTACGCCCATCTACTTTACACGGAAACTCACAGCAATTCGTCCAACTCCTTTACCAGCCGCTCGAAATATCCAAGCGCGGTGTCGACCGCCTGGGGTTTTTCCATGTCCACGCCGGCGTCGCGCAGCAGATCGAGCGGATATTTCGACGAGCCTCCCTGGAGAAAGCCCAGATAATCCTTGAGTTCCCGCTCTCCCCCGCCGGTGACGCGCTCGGCCAGGGCAATCGCGGCCGAGAGCCCCGTGGCATATTTATAGACGTAGAACGCGCGATAGAAGTGCGGAATGCGGAAGCATTCCAGCGACAATTCGGCGTCGAGCGTGAAATCGGGCCCGAAATAAAGTTCCAAGAGCCGGCGGTATTCGCTTTTGAAGCGCTCGACGGTCAACGGCTCGCCGGCTTCGGCCAGGCTGTGCGTGGTGCGTTCGAATTCGGCGAACATCGTCTGCCGCAGGATCGTGCCGCGGATGGAATCGATTTCGCGGTTGATCAGGAAGGCCCGCTCCCCGTCGCTTTTGGCCCGCTGCATGAGATGGCGCGCCAGCAGCTGTTCGTTGAACGTGCTGGCCACCTCGGCGACGAAGATGGTGTAGTTGTAGTACTGAAACGGCTGGCGCCGGGCCGAGTAGTAGCTGTGCATCGAGTGGCCCGCCTCGTGCGCGAGCGTAAAGACGTGGTCGAGGACGTCGCTCTGATAGTTCATCAGGATGTACGGATCGCCGTCGTACGAGCCGGAGCTGAACGCGCCCGATTGCTTGCCCTGGTTCGGATAGCGATCGCTCCAACGGCCGTTCAGGCCGGCTTCGAGCACTCCGCCGTATTCGTTGCCCAGGGGCTCGGTCGCCGCGAGCACGAGCTTGGCCGCCTGGTCCCAGGTGTGCCGGGTTTTCAACTCGCTCAGGATCGGCACGTAGGTGTCGTAGTGATGGATGTCGCGCAGCCGCATCTTGCGCCGCCGCAGGTCGTAGTAGCGATACAGGGCCGGCAAGTGCCGGTGCACCGATTCGATCAGGTTGTCGACCACCGCCAGGGGCACCTTGTCCTGAAACAGCGACGCGGCCAGGGCGCTTTCGTAGTTGCGCGCCCGGGCGTAATAGACGTCGCGCAGGTTCGACGCTGAAAGCGCGGCGGCCAGCGTGTTTTCGTGGGCGGCGAACTGCTTGTAATACTCGTGAAACGCTTTTTTTCGCACGCGCCGCTCGGGCGATTGCAGCAGCGACGAGAACGACGCGTTGCTCAATTCGACCAGCTCGCCGCGCTCGTTTTTGATCATGCCCCATTTCAAATCGGCGTCGGTCAACTGGCGAAAGATCTGGTTCGCGGCGTCGGCCATTTCAGCCTGCATGGCCAGCAGCTTTTCCTCGCTCTTGGCGAGCGTGTGCGGCTTGTAGCGCAACAATTGCTCGAGCAGCACGCGAAACTCGGCCAGCTCGGACGATTTAAGGAGCTCGTCCATCACGGCGGTGGGAATGTCCATGATCTCGGGCCGAATGTAGCTGGCCGCCTGACCGGCGCGGCTGGAAACGTTGCGATAGCGGCCCATCATCCGCTGATAGTCGCTGTTGGCCGTATCTTCGGCCGTTTTCAGAAAGGCGTACGTGCCCAGCCGTTCGCCGCGGCGTTCGAACTGGGTGTCGAACGAAAGGCACTCGGCCAGCTTTTCGGCGCCCCAACCGAGCTGGCCGCGGAATTCCTCGTAACGGCCGATCTGGGCTTCCCACTTTTCGAAGGCCGACTCCCACTCGGCGTCGTCGGCAAACAGGCTCGTCAGGTCCCACGTATCGGCCGGCGCAACCTGGCTCCGCTTCGGCAACGTCTTCACTTCGGCAATCATTGTCGCGTGTGTTTCCCCCGTCCGCTTGCGGTTTAGCACGTTACCAGCGAAAAATCGCGGTTCCCCACGCCAATCCCGCCCCGTACCCGCTCATCAGGATCTTGTCGCCCGCGTGGACACGTCCTTGCTCCCACGCCTCGTCGAGCGCCAAGGGCACGCTGCCGCCGGAAGTGTTGCCGTAGCGGTCGAGGTTGATCACCAGCTTGTGGCGGTCGATGCCGAGATAGTCGGCCGCGGCGTCGATGATGCGCATGTTGGCCTGGTGGAGGACAAACAGGTCGATGTCCGCCAGCTCGAGCCGGGCGTGCTTGAGCACGTCTTCGATGCTGTCGCACAGCACGCGGGTGGCCCATTTGAATACGCCCTTGCCGTCCATGACCAACAGGTGCAATCCGGCGTCGATCGCTTCGTGGGAAGGGGGCAATCGCGAGCCGCCCATCTCCTTGTAGAGCATTTCGGCCCCCGAGCCGTCGGCGCCCAGCGTGTAGGCCATCAAGCCCTGTTCGGCCGTGCCGCGCTCGATGAGCACCGCGCCCGCGCCGTCGCCGAAAAGCGGATAGATCTTGGGAGAGCTGGTGTCGATGACCCGCGAGTTGCAGTCGGCGCCGATCACCAATGCCCGACGGCTGGCGCCGGTGGCGACGAACTGCGCGGCGGTGGCCAGGGCATAGACGAAACCGGCGCAAGCCGCGGAAATTTCAATCGCCCCGGAGGGGATGCCCAGCCGATCCTGCACCGTGGCCGCGGTGGAGCAAACCAGCCTGTCGGGCGTAAACGTGCCGACCACCAGCAGATCGACGTCGCCAGCCGAGACAAGGGCGCGTTGGAGGCATTGCCGGCCGGCCTCGACGCACAAGTCGCTGGTGGCGGTGTCCGGCGCCGCGTGACGCCGCTCGCGAATGCCGGTCCGCTGCAGAATCCACTGCGGATCCATCCCCAATCGGGCGAGATCCTCGTTCGTGACCACGTGCGGCGGCACGTAACTGCCGGTGGCGACGATGCGGATGCCCATCAACGTGTGCAACAGCAACGAACCGCGTTTTGTCTGTTCGTCCATGGGACTACCGCGGCTCGGCCGAAATTTCAACCCACTGCCGCTTATGATAGGATTCGATCACCGCGTCGGCCACGGTCTGAGCCGAAAGTCCGTCGTAAAAATCGGGCACCGCCGCGCGCCCTTCGACAATGGCCGAGACGAACTCCCACGCCACGTCGTAGCGAAACACGGTGGCCGGCTCGCCGACGTCCGGGTCGCGCGGGCTGGCGGCCGGCTTTTTGAATTCTTTCGGCACGTCCACGGGCGACAAGTCCCCGCCGGTCCTTCCCAGCAGAATGCGGTTGGGCTCGTGCAGTTGATAGACGGCCGAGCCTTCCGAGCCGTTGATTTCGGCCCATTCGTGGCCGAAGCCCCCGCGGGCGTAACCCTTGGCCAGCGTCGTGCCTTCCCACACGCCGGTGGCGCCCGTGGCGAATTCGCCGATGATGCTCGACCAGTCGTCGACGTCCGACGGTTCACATGCCTCGCCGCTCGCCGTGATCGTGCGCGCCGCGAACCGCGAGAGCGCTCCGGTCACTCGCGCGATGGGCCCCAACAGGTGTTGCGCGAAATCGATGCGGTGGATCGTCATATCGAACAGGTCGCCGGCTCCGGCCAGCTTTTTATATTGTCGCCACCCCCAACTCGTCTCGGCCCAGTCGAGAAATCGCTGGCTGCGAAAGTGCCGCGGCTCGCCGAGCGACCCGCCGGCAACCAGGTGTTTCAGGTACCGCATGGCCGGAGCGAAACGATAGGTGAACGCGGTCATGTGTACGACGCCGGCATCGCGGGCCGCTCGGTACATCTCGCGCACTTCTCCGGCATTCAAGCCCAACGGCTTTTCGCACATCACGTGCTTGCCGTGCCGAATGGCCGCCAGCGCGATTGGGCGGTGCGTGTAGTTCGGCGTGGCGATGATGACGGCGTCGACCCGCGGATCGGCGCAGATCGCTTGGGGATCGGTGCCGACAATCTCAACGTGCCAATCGGCCTTGCGCTTTTCGAGCAGTTCGGCGTTGGCGTCGCAAGCGGCCGTAAGTTCGGCACGCGGATCGAGCCGGATCGCGGGCAGGTGATGATAGTCGCTAACCGCTCCGGCGCCGATGATGGCGATGCGTAGGGGCATGAGAAGCTCGAAAAACAAGGATGAAGGATGAAGGATAAAGGATGAAGGAGGAATACAGAAGGGGTATGCCCGTATTCAGCCTTCTGCCTTTTCTTCAGTTGCACCCAAGCCGCATTTCGTCACAATAGGCGTAACGGACTCTCGATTTGAAGGAGCCAGCCATGGGACGCCCTGTGACGCTGTTTACGGGCCAATGGGCCGATTTGCCGCTGGAAGATGTGGCGCGCAAGGCCAGCGAGTTCGGATACGAAGGGCTCGAGCTGGCCTGCTGGGGCGACCATTTCGAAGTCGACAAGGCGCTCGCGGACGACGGCTATTGCGCCGCCCGCCGCGATCTGTTGGAGCGCTACGATCTCGAAGTGTACGCCATCAGCGCGCACCTGGTTGGCCAGGCCGTGTTGGACCGGATCGACGCGCGGCATCGGGCCATTCTGCCGGCGCACGTGTGGGGCGACGGCGACGAGCGCGGCGTCAACCTGCGCGCGGCCGAGGAATTGAAGAACACGGCCCGCGCGGCCCAAAGGCTGGGCGTGGGAATCGTCAACGGCTTTTCCGGCTCGAGCATCTGGCATCTGGTGTACTCGTTTCCGCCGACGCCCGAGGAAATGATCGACGAGGGCTACGCGCTGTTTGCCGAGCGATTCGGCCCGATCCTGGACACCTTCGGCGAGTGCGGCGTGCAGTTTGCCCTGGAAGTGCACCCGACGGAAATCGCGTTCGATCTCGTTTCCGCCGAGCGGACGCTTGAGGCCATCGAGCGGCGCGAGGAGTTTGGATTCAACTTCGATCCCAGCCATTTGCACTGGCAGGGGGTCGATCCGGTCGAATTTCTGCGGGCCTTTCCGGAGCGGATTTACCACGTGCACGTGAAAGACGCGGTCGTGCACTTGAACGGACGGGGCGGCATTCTGGCCAGCCATCTGCCGTTTGGCGATCCGCGGCGCGGCTGGGATTTTCGCTCGCCGGGACGCGGCAGCGTCGATTTTGAGGAAATCATCCGGGCGCTGAACCAGGTCAAGTACGCCGGCCCGTTGTCGGTCGAATGGGAAGACCCCGGCATGGACCGCGAAGCCGGGGCGCGGGAAGCCTATCATTTCGTAAAGAACGTGGACTTTACGCCCAGCGGCGCCGCCTTCGACGCGGCGTTTACCGAGGCGTAGCCTGTAGCCGGGGCCTGCGACGCTTGATATTCGTGATATAGGGCGGTTCGCGCGCGGGCCGCGCAGCGGCCGAGGCATGTAGCGGCGGGGCCCCCCCCCCCGGACTGGAGTCGTCTCACAAAGAATCAGCCGCGCAAGCGGCGCAGGCAACAGTGAGAACCCATCATGGCCGGCACCTACACGAATCTTCTCTATCACCTCGTGTTCAGCACGAAGAACCGAATGCCCTTGATTTCACAGAGCTACACACCTAGGCCCCGTCGGGGCCATAGCTCAAATTCGCGTAGGCGGCATGTTACACTAAGGATATGCCGCGCGCGATCTCTCTGGCCGTCCTGTTGCTCATTACGTTGGCCGCCGCCGATTCGCCGGCGCGCGCCGACGTCGTTGAAGCTCGCGCTGAACTTTACGCCGACTACGCCGCCAAACTCGCCGAGCTCTCGGCCCGCTGCGCCGAGCAGAAGCTCGACGACGCGGTCGAGACTTTGAATTCCTGGCTGCCCCCGCGCGAGCCGGGCCAACTGACGCTCTTTCTGGTGCCCCCCGGCGAGACGGCCTCGGACAAAGATCCCGCCCAAACGCCCGAGTGGCGCACCCGCTGGCAGGCGCTTCGCAATGCGCAAGCCGATGCCCTGATGGCGCTGGCCAAACGGGCCGTGTCTGAGCATCGCCTGTCGATGGTCTACGAATTGGTTGTCGAGGCGCTGCGCGAAAACCCCGACCAGGAACAGGCCCGCCGCATGCTGGGCTACACGCGCTTTTCCGGCGGGTGGCACACGCCGTTCGAGATCCGGCAGCTTCGCGCGGGTAAGGCGTGGCACGACAAGTTCGGCTGGCTCGCGAAAACGCACGTCGAGCGGTACGAAAACGGGGAGCGGTTTGCTCTGGGCCGCTGGATGTCGCGCGACGACGAAGCCGCGCTGCGCCGCGATCTCGTGCGCGGATGGCGCGTCGAAACCGAGCACTACCTGGTGACGACCAATCACAGCCTGGAGGCGGGCGTGGCGCTAGTGCGGCGGCTGGAAACGCTGTTCGGCATCTGGCAGCAGGTTTTTGCGCCGTACCTGGCGGACGAAGCGGAGATCAAGCGGCGCTTCGAGGGCCGCGCGCCCGTGCGCCTGCCCCGGCAGCACGACGTGGTGTACTACCGCACGCGCGCCGAATACAACGACGCCTTGCGCGCCTCGCAGCCGAAAATCGACATCACGCTGGGCATCTATTTCGACAGCACGCGCACGGCGTACTTCTTTGCCGGCGAGGAACAGCAGCCGGGCACGCTCTTTCACGAAGCGACGCACCAGTTGTTTCAGGAAACGCGCAAGGTCGCGCCGCGCGTGGCCCGCGACGACAACTTCTGGATCGTCGAGGGCATCGCCTGCTACATGGAGTCGCTCGCCGAGCGCGACGGCTACTGGACGACCGGCGGCATGAACGCCGGACGAGTGCCGGCCGCCCGGCATCGATTGCTGGTCGACGATTTTTACGTGCCGCTCGCCGAACTGGTGACGCTCGGCATGGAGAGCTTGCAGCAGGACGAGCGGATCGCGATGCTGTACAGCCAGTCGGCCGGCCTGGCCGACTTCCTCATGCACGCCGAGCGGGGCCGCTATCGCGACGCGTTGGCCCGCTATCTGGCGGCCCTTTACACCGGCCGCGCCACTCCGGCCACGCTCGCCGAAATGACCGGCACGAGCTACGACGTGCTCGACCGGCAGTATCGCGCGTTCATGAGCGCCGGCGAAACGGCGGTCAAACCGTTTTAGCCCCCGGCTCTGCCGGGGGCTAAACATGCGGCGCGCTATCGTCGGCGGCGCCCGCCGGTTATCATCGACGGCTGAATTTGGCACAAACAGTGCATTCTCGGAGCGCCGCCGTGCGACCTTGGAAACTTGCGGAAGTCAACTACGCCTACGTCAAAGAGCACAAGTACGAAGTCGCCGTGCTCCCCTGCGGCGCCACCGAGCCGCACAATTTGCACCTGCCCTACGGAACCGACATGTTCGAGGGGGAAACGGTGGGCGAGAAGATTTGCCAGGCAGCGCACGAGCGCGGGGCCAAAGTGGTGCTGTTGCCCACGATTCCCTACGGCACGGAAACCAACCAGATGGCTTTTCCGCTGGCCATGAACCTCAATCCCTCGACGCTGTTCGCCGTGATCACCGACCTGGTGAAATCGCTCGAGCATCACGGAATCCGCAAGTTCGTGCTCTTGAACAGCCACGGCGGCAACGAACTGAAGGCGCTCGTGCGCGAACTGTACGGCAAAACCACGGTCCACGTTTTCTTGTGTAGCTGGTACAGCGCCGTCGACGATCTGGTCGAGGAAATCTTTGAGCATCCCGACGATCATGCCGGCGAAATGGAAACGTCGTTTGGCCTGGCTTACTTTCCGGAGCTGGTCGGCCGCAACAAGGACGGCACCCTGATTGCCGACGAAGGCCGGGTGGCAAAGACGCGCTTCGAGGCCGTCAACCGCGGCTGGGTTTCGATCACCCGCCCCTGGCACCTCTTGACGACCAACTCCGGCGCCGGCTATCCGCACGCGGCCACGGCCGACAAAGCAAGGCGGATGATGGACAAGGTCGTCGAGCGCCTCGCGCCGTTTCTCGTCGAATTGTCCGCCGCCGAGATCGACGAGAAGTTTCCCTTCTGACATCCCTTCGGGCTGTTAACCCGACGCGCCGGCGATTGCAACTACGGACAATCCATCGAAAATAATCACCGTCCATCGAAAATAACCGCAGAGGACGCAGAGGTGCACAGAGAATGGGATAGTGCCGGTGAAAATCAGCGCGCACTTCGCGCCGGCGAAACGTCGGTGCCGTCCGGCACCCGCGCGTTTTCGATCGCGGCGTCGATAGCGACGACGGAAATCCCTTCACCTCGCCGCTGCGTCCCCTCGTCACGAAGGTCTCCGCCGTCGAGCCGGCCGTAACGCCGCAACTGCGGATTGCCGACGGCCGCCAGAATGACGACCGCCAGCGTGCCGATGCCGCCGAACACCACGGCGAAAACGGGCGAAGTGAACCGGGCCAGCGTGCCCGACTCGAACTCGCCCAGCTCGTTCGAGGTGCTGATGAACATGCCGCTGATGGCCGACACGCGGCCGCGCATGCGATCGGGCGTCAACATCTGCACCAGCGTGTGGCGCACGATGACGCTGATGCAATCAAAAGTCCCGGTGAAGAACAGGGCCACAAACGAGAGCGTAAACGACCTGGAGATCCCGAAAATGCAAATCGCGATGCCGAAACCGGCCACGCTCAACAAGAGCGACCGGCCGGCCCGGGCCATCGGCGGGCGGTGCATCAGGGTCAGCGACATGGTCAAGGCCCCGATGGCTTCGGCCGCGGCCAGCCAGCCGTATCCAAACGGCCCGACGTGCAGGATATCCTTGGCGAACACGGGCAGTAGCGCCTTGGCACCGCCCAACAGCACGGCGAACATATCGAGGGCCATGGCGCCCAGGATCACTTTGTGATGCCAGACGAACGAAATGCCCTCGGCCAGGCTCTTGAGCGTGGCCGTCTCGTGCGAAACTTCGCCGCGGCGCCGCCTAAGGCCGGCCAGCAAGACGATAAACGTAGTCGCGGCGGCCGCATCGATCAGGTAGACGACGTACGCATGGCCGAACAGCGCCAGGGTCCAACCGCCCAAGGCCGGACCGGCGACCGAGGCCAGTTGAAATCCGCCCAGGTTCCAGGTCACCGCGTTGGAAAAGATGGCCCGCGGCACCAGTTGCGGCACCAGCGAATTCTTGGACGCCTGCAGGAACGCCCGCGCGACACCGAGCAAGAACAGACAGCCATAGGTGCCGGCCAGGTGCCACTCGTAGTACGAGACGGCGGCCAGGCCGAGCGACGCCGAGACGCTCAGCCCCATGGCGCACGACAGCACCAGCTTGCGGTCGAAACGGTCGGCGACGTGCCCGGCCACTAGCGCCAGCGAAAGCACGGGAATTACCTGCACCAGCCCGACCAGGCCCACGTCAAACGGATCGCCGGTGCGCTTATACACCTCCCACACCACCGTGACGGTCAGCATCTGGCGGCCGAGGATCGACAGCACGTTGCCGAGCCAATACCTGCGGAAATTGCCGCGGCGGATGGCGGCGTAGGCATCGTGCACGGGGGAAGGGGAAGAGGGGTCGCTCGTGTCGTCGGCGTCGTGTGCGTGCATCGGCGGGATCGAAGGCGTGCGTGGCGGTTCACGGATGTGGACAGCCGACTCGGCCAGCGGGTTCGGCTCCCCGGGGCGTCAACATATTATGACAAGCGGGCCGTCCGGAAATAAGGGCGCTTGCCCGGGTGTAAACGCCGCCTATATCGTGGCGGCACCGCTACTTTCCGTCGAAGATCGTTTGCTGCCATTGGTGACCTTAAACGGGACCTGGTCGCAGACAAAGGCGGTGCGTTGAGAGAGCGCGGCTGCTGGCCGAGTCGAGCGACCTGTTCCTAGCGATCGGCTCGTCGTTGGCGGTCCATCCCGCCGCCGGACTGCCGGCGTCGCCCGCCACGATCGACAGCTGCGATTCGGCAGGTTGCCAGCTCTTGCAGGTTGCAACAGCTCAGTCTCGCGCGGACGAAATTGAGGGATCGGCTTGAAACAAGTTCTCGACGCGCCGTCGACGATCGGCATCTTCCGGGCCGATGATGACGTCTCCGCCCGATTGCCATCCGACGAGCCGATCTAAACGAGTCGAGCCCACGAACTGTCCAGATTGTGTGAAACCGACCCACTCGTCAGCCCAATTCTGCTTCTGGTCGGCGGGCACCACGATCCAGGTGGCCAGGAGCTTACTTTTGTTCACGTCCCAGAGTCTGACCGTCCGTTCTTCGCCGCCGCTCACCAATCTTCCATCGGGAAGAAAGGCAACCGCTGTCGGCGCGTGGATATGACCTCGGAGTTCGCTATGCAGCGTTCCTTTCGCCGCATCAAAGACCGCGATATCCTTTCCGTGTCCCCCGCAGACGACGAAGCGGCCGTCTGGAGAAAAGGCGACAAATCCTGGCATCGTCTCGAAATAGTCGCCGGAAGCTTTTAGAGTGCGGCTGGCTGTGCCGGCGCGCATGTCCCACAGTTCGAGCCCTGGAACGCGAGTGCCTGCGGCAAGCAAGGTTGCATCGGGCGAAAAGTCGAGGGACTCGAGGCGCGATCGGCTTTTCATGGTTCGCACGATCGAACCGCTGGACGCATCGAACACGCGTACTGTCCGATTGGCATCGCCAGTTGCCAGGAGTTTTCCGTCGGCTGAGAAAGTGACTGCCCGGGCGGGATGGTCGTGTTTGTGTGACCGTGTCTTGGCTCCCGATTGCACGTCCCACAGGTCGACGTTCCCGTCGGCGTCGCCGCTGGCCAGAGTTTGCCCGTCCGGTGAGACAGCGATCGACAATACTTCGGCTGTTTGACTTGCAAAGTCGCGCAGGTGCTGACCGCCGTTTGAGTCCCAAATGGAGAGCATTCCGCCTTTCTCCGGCATCCAGCCAGCCACGGCGACTTGGCTGCTGTGAGGAATGAAGTCAATCGCAGTCACCTGGCTTGCCGGAAGCGGGAGCATGGATTGCAGCCGGCCGTCGTGGGTCGACCAGATGCGCACCTCACTGGGCTGAAGACGGCCGACGTTGGCGGCCTCCGAAAAATAGGTCTTGTATCGAGCGGCGAACGAAGCCTCGTTGGCCGGCAGGTGATTCGAAAAGCGGAGGTCAATCGTCGCGGTCGCGAATCGCTTGCCATCGATGGATGTAGCCACCGAAGAAATGCTATCCATTAGTCCCGGCAGGCGATGAACCAACTTGCCCGTCGAAATGTCGACGAGGTCGACCGTGCGATCCGCTCCGCCGCTGGCCACCAGGCGGCGATCGGGTGAAACGGCCACTGCGAGAACATCCTTGCTGTGCGACCAGATCTTGCGCGGGCGTGTCGAGTCGTCGCCTTGCAGGTCAAACGATAAAAGGTCCCGGCCTGCTCCCACAACGACCGTCGTAGGCGCGACGAACGCGACCTGCCGAACGTGGACGTTTCCGAGCTCAGTTTTTCGAGCCGCGCCGCTCGGTCGTTCCCATGACCACAGGTAGCCAACGGGAGTTCGATCGAGGAGCGAACGATTGCCGCTGCTGGTGGCAACAATGCGCGTGCCATCAGGTGAAATCGCGACCGCATTGAGCGGCTGCGTCGGACCATCGAGCGTTGCCTCCAAAATTCCGGCGGGCACGATCCACAGTCTCACCTTCTTGTCGTCGTCGGCGGTCGCCAGCATTTTGCCATCCGACGAGAACGCGATTGCTTTAACTCCCTTGGCTGGTTGCTTGAGCGTGGCAATGACGTTTCCCGACGATGCATCTCGCAGAACGACGCCGTCAGGGGCCGTCGCCAAGATTCGCCCATCGGGCGAAAAGGCCACGGCAGTCAGCACGCGGAAAACGATGGGCTTGCCCTTATATATAAACGGGGCAGCATCGGGTGAAGAAGCCACCGCGCCCACCGAGCTGGCCTGATCCTCAAATTCCCGAGCGATCCGGCCCGAGGCGGTGTCCCAAAGCACGGCCTCCTTGCCGAACAGCCCTCCGACCACGGCAACGAGACGTCCATCGGGCGAAAACGCGAGACCGTTGATGCCCCGAATCGCGTCCTCTCCATGAATCGACCTGAGCCGACCAGTCGTGGCATCCCATAAGCGCAAGTAGCCGTCACCACCTGTTGCCACCGTTTTCCCGTCCGGAGAAAAAGCGATCGCCGCCACGGTGTGCTCGTGAGGGCCCAAGAAGATCGGCGTCTCTCGGAAGTGCAGAACGATAGGAGGGTTCGCCGGCGGTTTGGCCGCGGCAGGCGCGAGCCCCGGCGACCAATGCGCAAAACAGACCCAAGCGATCGTCACTATCCACGGGATCTGCGATTTCATGTTGAATCCTCCGGGTATGGGCGCGCCAAAGAGACTCTCAACTCAGTAGTTTAGGTCCGCCCGCACACACTTTATAATTGTTTTTTATTGTGAGACTAAAGGTTTTCATTGTTTATGTTCCGAGATGAAACGCGAACGCGCCCTGCTCGGGCTAACACGCACTACGGTGACCCCGGCTACAAGGTTTTGAAACCGGTTCTAGCCTTCCGGCGGGGCCTCAAGCTGCCAAGGCAGTTTCACCGGCCAGCCGATGGCCCGATAGAGCGTGAATTGCGCGGTGTTGTAGTCGATCAGCGTGCGCAGGTAGTCGCGCCGCGCCTGGACCAGAGCCTGGATCGATTGCAGCGCTTCGATCGGCAACCCCTTGGCGTCTTCGATCCGCGCGACGTTCTGCAAGTGCGACGCCAGAGCGGCCTCGATGCCCTGCCTGGCAATCGGGATTTGCCGCTTGCGGTACTTGACCTGGGCCTGGGCCTCGACCACTTCGCGGGCCACCTGGTCCATGACGGCCAGGTATCGATAGTTGTTGGTCCACACCGTGGCGCGCGCCTCGCGTCGGGCGGCGCGTTCGCCGAAACCGAGGTTGCGCATTTCCCAATACGCCACCGCGTCAAAATCGAAGCGGTCTTGAAAAGGGGCCAAGTGGGTCGTCACGCCCGCCCCCATGCCGCCGTAGCTGGCGCCGAAGATGACGCTTGGCAGGAACACGGCCCATTGTTCGCGCCGCACGCGTGCCACGGCTTCGGCGACCAGCATCCGGTTTTCGGCCAGCTCCGGACGCCGCATGAGCCCTTCGGCCACAAGGTCCGCAAGCGGCACGTCGGCGGGCATCACGTCGATCGGCACGACCATCGAATCGGCGGGCACCAGCAGGCACGCCGGATGGAGCCTGAGCAATTGGGCCAACCGGGCCGACGCCACGCGCTGCGCCTCGCGAGAGCGCTCGACGTCCACGCGCCGCAGTGCCAATTCCGTGCGAGCGCGATTGGCGTCGGAGGTTAATCCTTCGCCGGTTTCGGCATAAGCGATCGTGATGTCGGCCAGTTGTTCGGCGTCGTCGCGAGTCGCCAGCGCGATCGCCAAATCTTCGCCGGCGCGCAAAAGCTCAAAATAGGCCAACGTCACCGCGAGCAGCGTGTCGTTGGTCTGAGCCACCGCGGCTTGATTGGCCGCGCCGGCAAACTGTCGCGCGGCCAACGGCGCAAACAACGCGTCCGCCACGTGAAAATTCGCGTAGATGCCGTGTACCATCGGCGTTCCGGCGCCGTAGATTCCCGCCCCGGCTCCGGCGTACAGCGCGCCGCGCGTCGTGTCGAATTGGAACCCGCGCACGTCCTGGATCGCGCCGTCGTGCCGGTTGTAATTCGTGCCGCCGCGAAGCGAGGGCAACCACAGGACGTTGGCGGCCTGGACTTCGGCCGTGGCCACGGCAATTTTTGCCCGCGCCGCCGCCACCAGCAGATTGTTGGCGTCCGCCAGCCGCAGCGCCGTGGGCAGATCGATCGGGTACGTGTGGGGCTCGTCGAGCGGAGTGCCCACGACTTCTTCCGCCGCGCCCCTCAGCTCGCCGGGCTGTAACTGGTCGGCGGCGCGCATGACACGACGGTGAGATGGCCCGGCCGGCTCGACGAAATTCACGCGCTGAATCGGCCGGTCGACCGGCGGCAATCGCTCGGCTCGCCGTGCGGTGCCGCGCGATGTCGGGAGTTGGTTTGCCGCGGAAACTCGAAGCAGGCGGGGCGCTTGGGCGCGCGCCGTCGACGGCCGTGCCGCGGAGCTTGTGACAAGCTGCCCGATGGCTAACAGAATGGCTGCCGGAAACCGGCGATCGAAATGCCGCATCGCCCCCTCTGCATGCACGACGTCAAACGCACCGGGGGCGCGGACGCACGCGCGGATGCGACCGATAAGCCCCCGTATGATGACATCGGGACGGCATGCCAGCGAGTTTAACGGAACGGCGGAGTTTGCCGATCGAGTTGTAAAAACGGGCTACTTGGCGGAAGCAGCCTTGACCGGCTCGACCGCCTGGCCCTCGGTAATGCTAGCACCCTTGGCCACGATGATGGCCTCGTCGCCGCCGAGGCCGGAGACAATTTCCAGCTCATCGCCGCTGCGAATGCCCGGCACAACGCGCTTGCGCACCGCCTTGCCGTCTTGCGCCACAAGCACACAGGGTCGGTCCTCGTGCGTGATCACGGCGGCGGCGGGCACGACCAGGGCATGCTCGCGATTTGCCAATTCCAGGCTCACCTCGGCGTACATGCCGGGCCGCAGTTTGCCGTCCGGATTCGCTACGTCGATCTCGACGCGCAAGGTGCGCGTGGCGGGGTCCAGGGCCCAGGACGTTCGCGTCACGCTGCCGGGGAAATCGTGGCCGGCCAGCGCGTCCACGCGGATGTCCGCCCGGTCGCCGTGATCCACGAGGGGCGCATCGGTCTCCGGCACGTCGACAAGGATGCGCACCGGGTCGGTGCGCACCAGCACGAACAGAGGCGGCGCCGAGTCCCCGCCCGGCGGCTGCGCGTAGAATCCGGTGTCGGCGTTGCGCTCCGAAACCGTGCCGTCGAACGGGGCTTCGATGGTCAAGTAATCGACGATTGCCGCGGCGCGTGCTTGGTCGGCTTCGGCGACCTGGCGGCGCGCGCGGGCGGCGACTTCGTCGGCGTTGGCTTTCTCGATGTGGGCCTGGCTGGCCGCCAGTTCGGCTTCGGTCCGCTCGATGGTTGCTTCCGCCTCTTGCTGTGCCGCCTGGGCGGCGAGCAATTGGGCCTTGGTCTCGTCGGCCAGCTTTTGCGTCACCGCGGAGCGTGAGACCAACTGGACGACGCGGTCGTACTCGGAGTTCCAGCGCTGGTGTTCCGCTTCGCGGCGCTTGACCGCGGCCAACGCTTCCTTCACGACCGCTCGGGCGCTTATAGTGTCGGCTTCGACCACTTTGACCGCCGCCTGGGCCTGCTCCAGTTCAGCGGCCGCTTGCGACACCAGGGCCCGCTTTTGCTCCAGATCGCGCTGGAGCTCCGGGGCCGAGAGTTCCAAGAGGGGTTGGCCGCGCCGGACCGCGTCGCCGATGTCGACGTGATACTCCTGGACGTACGCCGGCACTTTTGCGTACAGCCGCGCCTGCTCAAAGGGCTCGATCCGGGCGGGCTGGGTCACCGTGCGGCGAATCGCCTTTTGCTGCGGCTTGACCACGGTCACGCGCAGCGGCGGTGCTTCGTTCTGCGCTTTCGAAGTGGCCGGCGTGGAGCCGTGCCGGCTGCAGCCGTTTGTGGCCGGCCACGCCAACGCGGCCCCGAGAACCAGACAGGTCTTCGCAAACAAGTGGCATCGTTTCATGCGTTTCCTCCGGCCGGCGCGGTACTGGTCGGCGAATAGTAGACGCTGTGCGGATCTTCGGGATCGAGCGAGGCGGATTGTGTACTGGCGCGGCGCTGCACCAGCGCGAAAATCGACGGCAACACAAACAGCGTGGCCAACGTCGCGGCCAAAAGACCCCCGATGACCGCCCGGGCCAAAGGCGCGCTTTGCTCGCCCCCTTCACCCAGGGCGAGCGCCAGGGGAATCATGCCGGCCGTCATGGCCAGGCTGGTCATCAAGATCGGCCGCACGCGGCTGGCCGCCCCTTCCAGGGCCGCTTCCACGGAGCTGGCTCCGCGGCGGCGACGCTCTTCGGCGAACGTGACCAGCAGTATTCCGTTGGCCATCGCCACGCCCACGGCCATGATCGCGCCGATGAACGATTGTATGTTGATCGTTGTGCCGGTCGCGAACAGCGCCAGGCACACGCCGGCGATCACGGCCGGCGCCGTCGACACCGTGACCAGCGCCAGGCGCAGCGATTGAAAATTGGCCGAAAGCAACAGGAAGATAACGACCACGGCCAGCGCCAAACCGATGCCCAGGCCCCGAAACATCTGCTGCATGGGCGGAATCTGGCCGCGAATATCGAGATTGGCGCCCTTGGGTGGCTCGCCCGCCTGTTGGATGGCTCGCGCCACCTGGCCGCTGACGGCGCCCAAATCCTGCCCGTGCACGTTGGCCGTGAGGCTGATTTGCCGACGCATGTTGTAGCGGTCGAACTGGCCGGGCATCGTGCCGGCTTTCACCCGGGCGACGTCCCCGAGCAGCAGTTCCTTGCCGTTATTCATTCGCAGCGGCACCATTTCCAGGTCATGCATGCTTCGGGTCTCGGCCTGGGGGATTTGCACCTGCACCTGGTAGCCGATGCCGGTCTTGCTGTCGGGCCAATAGTTGGGCACGACAAACCGCGAGGACGAAGTGGCCGCCAACACGGAACGCGCGATTTCGGCCGGCACCACGCCGCTCAAGCCGGCCTTTTCGCGGTCCACCTGCACCTCGACCGTCGGATAGTCGAGCGACTGCGAGAACTGCAAGTCGCGCAGCGCCTCGATTTCGGCCAACTCCTGGCGGAGCTTTTCGGCAAAGGCGCGATTCTCCGCCATGTTCGGCCCGCTCACGGCCACGTCGATCGGCGTGGGCGAGCCGAAACTCATGATCTCGTTGATGATGTCGGAGGGCTCGAACGACAACCGCACTTCGGGCATGCGCTTCGCCAGTTCCCGGCGCAGCTCCTCCTTCAACTCATCGACGCGAATGCCCGCATCTTCCTTGAACGCGATGCGCAATAGCGCTTCCTCCGGCCCCCGCGACCACTGGTAGACGGCGTTAATCGGGTAGGTGGAGGGAATCATGCCGACGTATCCGAGCGTGATGTCGATGTTTTCCCGGCCGACTTTTTCGTCGATCACCTTGAGCACGTCGAGCGCGTATTTCTCCGTGCGCTCGAAATGCGTGCCGTCGGGCGCGCGCAAGCGCAGCCGGAACTCGCCGGCGTCAACCGGCGGAAAGATTTCCCTTCCCAGTCGCGTGCCGATAACGAGCAGAATGGCCGCGCACACCAGCAGATAGCCCGGCACAAGCGCCAAGCGATAAGCCACCAACCTCGCGAGCGCTCCGCGAAAGCCGCCCCGCAGTCGTCCGACGAGTTTCGATTCCCTGGCATGGGCGTGCCGTAACAGATAGGTGGACATCACCGGCACGAACGTGCTGGAGAGGATATACGACGCCAGCATCGAGAATCCCACTGCCAGCGACAGCGGCACGAACAGCTCGCGCGCCGCCCCCTGCATGAACAGCGACGGCAGGAACACCGCCAGGATGCACAGCATCGCCAACAGCCGCGGTACGGCGGTCTGCAGGTTGCCCTGCCGCACGGCGCGGGCGATCTGGTCGGTGTGCACGAATTGAGTGTGAATGTTTTCGACTTCCACCGTGGCTTCATCCACCAGAATGCCGACGGCCAGGGCCAGGCCGCCCAGCGTCATCAAGTTGATGGTATGCCCGGAGAGCCAAAGGCCGATCACCGCCGCCATCAGCGCCAAGGGGATGTTGAGAACCACCACCAGCACGCTGCGCCAATCGCGCAGAAATAACAGCACCATCAAGCCGGTTAGCGCCGCGCCCAAGAATCCTTCAATCGCCAGCCCTCGAATGGCATTGGTCACGTAGGGCGACTGATCGAACTCGAAGCGGACCTGGATATCGTCGGGCAGCGCGGCCTGCATCTTCGGCAGATTGGCCTTGACCTCGTTGACGACGGCCAGCGTCGAAGCGTCGGCCCGCTTGGTGCACAGCAGGTAGATCGCTCGGCGCCCGTTCACCAGCGCGTATCCGCTGGGAATATCGGAGCTGTCCTCGATCGAGGCCAGGTCGCGCAGATAAATCACCGGGCCGCTCCCCGTGCGCATCGGAATATCACCCAATTCGCTGATCTGGCCGACGAGCGAATTAAGCGGCACGATCGGATACTTGTCGCCGATGTGCACGTTGCCCGAGGGGCTCACCGCGTTGCCGCTGGCCACCGCCGCAATCACGTCGTCGGGCGAAATGTGATAGGCGCGCAGGCGGTCGGGATCGACGTTGATGACGATCGTACGCTGGCTGCCGCCAAAGGGCGGCGGAGCCGACACGCCAGGCAGCGTGGCGAACATCGGCCGCACGCGAAACAGCGCCAGGTCCTGAATCTCGCCCAGCGTGCGCGTTTCGCTCGAGAGCACCAGGTAGCCCACCGGCACGCTGCCGGTGTCGAAGCGCATCACGAACGGCGATACCGTGCCGGTCGGCATGAAGGCCCGCGAACGGTTCACGTAGTTGATCGTCTCGGCCATCGCCTGGGACATGTCGGTCCCGGGATGGAAGAATAGCTTCATCAGGGCCACGCCCTGCACGTTGCGGCTCTCGACGTGATGGATGCCGCTGATGTACAGGAAATGGTATTCGTAGTAATTCGTCAACAGCCCTTCCATTTGCGCCGGGTCCATGCCGCCGTAGGGCTGGGCGACGTAAATCACCGGCAGGTTGAGCGCGGGGAACACGTCGACGTCCATCCGCCCGAGCGCAAAGAAGCAGCCGATCGCGATGGCTACGATGGCCACCATCACGGTGATCGGACGGCGCAGGGCCAGGGCGATGAGATTCATGCTGCGTGCCGCGAACGGAAAATCGTCTCTCGTTCAGAATAACTGCCGCCAACTGCGGTTCCTAGCCACGGGCCGCCAGGAGGGCGTCCGGGAGTTTACGACCCCGAAGCGCAGGTAGCGCAAGCCAGGGAGCCATTGAGCCGCGCGGGGCACCCGTCGCACCCGCCGCTCAACCCGGCAATAGTTCGCGGATTGGCGTGCCGTCGGCGGGCACGGGAATCGGGCGGCCGGAAAAGTCCGCAAATTCCAGCCCGGCCGTGTCGATGCCCAGGTGGCGATAGATCGTGGCCAGAAAATCGGTCACGCCGACGCGGCGCTCAACGACTTCGGCGCCGTTGCGATCGGTGGCGCCGATCACCTGCCCGGTGCGCATGCCGCCGCCGGCAAAGAGCATGCTCGTGGCGGCCGGCCAGTGATCGCGCCCCGGCTGGCCGTTGGCATACGTGATTTTTGGCGTTCGTCCGAACTCGCCGGTGACGACGACCATGACGCGGCGGTCGAGCCCCCGCTCGTAAATGTCTTCCACCAGCGCCGTGACGGCCTGGTCGAAATTGGCCGCGCGAAACTTCATCACGTCGAACACGTGATGGTTCACGGCGTGATCGTCCCAATTTTGCACCCGCCCGGCTTCGGGCCCGGCCAGCGAAGTGGTGACCAGGTCCACTCCCGCCTCGACCAGCCGGCGAGCCAACAAGCACTGCTGGCCCCAGCTCGTGCGGCCGTAGCGATCGCGCACGCCGGTGTCTTCCCGCGACAGATCGAACGCCTGGCGCGCGAGAGGCGAGGTGAGCATGTCCCAGGCCTGTCGCTCAAACGTGTCGAGCGCCTGCATGTTGCCCGCCAGATCGAGCGTTCCGCGCAGCCGGTCGAACTGTTTGCGCAGGAGAATTCGCGATTCGATTCGCGCAGCCCGCTCGGCCGATTCGACCCGCACGTTGGGCACTTGGAAATCGGGGGCGTTGGGATTGCCGAATACCTGAAACGGCTCGTAGTTCAAGCCCAGGTACGCCGGACCGAGATAGGGCACCCCCGGGGTGCCGACGTAATTGGGCAGCGTGCGGCGCGGATCGCTGCGCAGCCGGCTGACGATCGAAAACAGGTCCGGATGGTCCGGCTTGTTGCGCATCTCGCGCACCTCGTGCCCGGTAAACAACTGCTGCACGCCCTGCTGATGGCAAAAGCCGCTGTGCACCAGCGATCGCAGGAGGTTGAACCGTCCGGCAAGCGCCGCGTGCCGCGGCAGCAGCTCGCAAAGTTGCATGCCCGGCACCTGGCTGGCGATCGGCCGATACGGCCCGCGGACTTCGTCGGTCGCCTCGGGCTTGGGATCGTACGTCTCCAGGTGCGACGCGCCGCCGTGCAGCCAGACGACGACCAGCGCGGTCTGCTCGCGCGCCGGCACTTCGCCGGCGGCCGCCCGAAGTTTCAACAAACCGGGCAAGGTCAGACTCGAAAGGCCCGCCAGCCCGCAGCGCAAGAACTCGCGCCGGCCCAGCGGCCGCGGGGCAATATCCAGGGCGGGGACGGTCGGGCGTGGCATGGCGTCGTGGCGGGCGGGCTTTTTTGGGGGCGGGTCAGTTCGGCACGCATTGTAGTCAAATAGAGCGACGTTGAGACTGGTTCTTTGCGAAACTGCTAAAATTGGCCCGGAGTGGTGGACACGCCATTTCCAGTCGTTAGGATACATTTGGCGGACGACTGGCAACGAAACTGGGCTAGCAGACGGGCTATTCGCAAGGTCTAATCGTGCTGGCGTGAATGATGCCACGGATCGGCGTCCCCTATCTGACGACCTATGGACGACTTCTCAACGATACTCTTTGCGCGCCCATCGTACGCCGAGGGGGCGGCACGGATTCTGGACTTCGCAAATACGCTGACGGATTACAATCAGTCACTTTCGCCCGAGGACGCGGATGCCGCTGCGCTATGGGCGGATTGGATGGCCATCCGTGGTGATGCAATAAGGAGTTTGCAGGCGATTCATGTCGAAGCGATCCGAGCGGCGGCAAAGGCGGCAACAACAGCTGCAAACGGAACTCGTTGAGCGCGCGATGGGCCTTCAGCCCGACTCCCCCCTGCCTCCACAGCTCATCGCTGCTTACGGTCAAATCACCAAGTCCTTTTCCGGCCCCCTCCCGCCGCCCGAAATCCTCAAGGAATACAACGAGATTGTTCCAGGTTCGGCACAAACGTTTGTCGACGTTTTTACCGAACAGGCGCGTCACAGAATGAACTTGGAGCAGACGCATCTCAGGTCCGATCGTCGTCGATCCTGGGGCGGACTCATCGCCGGATTCATCATTGCGATGACGGCACTATGCGGCGGCATATTGCTCGTTTATCTCGATCACGACGCAGCGGGCGCGACCATCGGCACGACCGGCCTGGGCGGTCTAGTCGGTACGTTCATCTATGGTGCGAAATCGCAACGGACGGAGCGCATTGAAAAGGCGCGGTTGATGGCAGGTCGAAAATAGAGCTCGCGCGGGCCCCGTTAAGGGCGTTTTCACTCTTCTCCCGGCAAACTCTATCTGCCGGTCGGCCGCCAATAGTTGCACCCCCTGTGGCCGGTAGCCATGATGGCGTCACCTGTCGCTGGCGGTGATTTCTTCCAGGCGGAGTTTCCATGACTGCGTCGCGAACTACGTCCCTCGTCGCTCTTGTGCTCGGCTGGTGCGCTTCGACGGCAACTGCTGATGAGCCTTGCTTCCGCTCGCTCTCGAACGGCCGCGAGCTGGCGGGCTGGGAAGGCGTCACCGCCCTTGCGTCGGCTTCCTGGAAAGTCGAAGACGGCGCGATCGTGTGCACCGGCCAGAAGGGGACCTGGCTGCGCAGCCGCGAGCAATTCGGCGATTTCAATCTACGCTTCGAATACCGCCTGCGGCCCGGCGGCAACTCGGGCATTTATCTGCGCGTGCCGGCCGACGGGGCGCATCGCGAAGGGGGCGGCGCCGAAGTGCAACTCCTCGATGACGGCGCCGCGCGCTACCGGAAACTCAAGCCCGCCCAGTATTGCGGCAGCATCTATCTGGTCGTTCCAGCGGGCCAACATGTCTCGCGCCCGCCGGGCGAGTGGAACACGATGGAAATCAACTGCCGCGGCACGTCGTATCGCGTGGTTCACAATGGCGTGGTCATCGTCGACGCCACCGCGCGCGACTATCCCGAGCTGGGCCGCCGCTTTCGCCGGGGCTATCTCGGCCTGCAGAATCACGACGAAGAGGTGTGGTTCCGCCATCTGCGCATCGGACCGCCCCAGCCGCCGCCGCGGAGCGAAACTTTGGCCGCGGGCGGGGGTTTACTAGGACGCTCTCACGGTTCGTCCGTCCAAGTGACTTGTTGCGAAGGAGGCTCGAGCAATGCGACTTTTTCACGTGGTCACCGCCGTCGTGGCGGGTTTTGGCGCGGCCGCCGGGCTCTCCGCTAACCGCGCGATCGCCGCCGCCGACAACAAGCCCAACGTCGTCGTGATCGTTGCCGACGACCTGGGCTCAGGCGAAATCGTCTGCCAGGGCAAACAGGAGATTCCCACCCCGCACTTGCATTCGATCGCGCAAAACGGCGTGTGCTTCACTGGCGCCTACGTGAGTTGCCCGGTGTGCAGTCCCACCCGGGCCGGCCTGATGACGGGCCGCTATCAGCAGCGCTTCGGCCACGAGTTCAACCCGGGCCCGGCCACGCAAGCCGATGTGAATTTCGGCCTGCCGCTCGACCAGGTAACGCTGGCCGACCGCCTGAAGATGCTCGGCTACGCCACCGGCATGGTCGGCAAATGGCACTTGGGTTACCAGCCCGCCTATCACCCGCTGCGGCGCGGCTTCGACGAATTCTTCGGCTTCCTGGGCGGGGCCCATTCGTACGTCGACAGCGGCGCGGACGCGGCCAACCGCGTCTTGCGCGGCACCGAGCCGGTGGACGAGAAAGAGTACCTGACCGACGCGCTGGCCCGAGAGGCCGTGGCCTTCATCGACCGGCACAAAAGCGAGCCGTTCTTCCTCTACTTGCCGTTCAACGCCACGCACGCGCCGCTGCAAGCGATCGACAAATACTCGAATCGCTTTTCGCAGATCGGCGACCAGAAGCGGCGCACGTACGCGGCCATGCTCTCGGCCATGGACGACGCCGTGGGCGCGGTGCTCGAAAAACTGCGCGAGGCGAGGCTCGAAGAGAACACGCTCGTGTTCTTCATCGCCGACAACGGCGGGCCGACCTTGCAGACTTCGTCGAAAAACGATCCCTTGCACGGCTTCAAGGGCCAGGTCTGGGAAGGGGGCATCCGCGTGCCGTGCATGGCGCAGTGGAAGGGACACTTGCCGGCCGGCAAGATTTACGACGCGCCCGTGATTGCGCTCGACATTCTGCCCACGGCCGTAGCCGCCGCCGGCGGAACGGTTTCCGGCACTCCGCCGATCGACGGCGTCAACCTGCTGCCGTATTTGACCGGTGAAAAAACCGGGCGGCCCCACGAGATGCTCTATTGGCGATTCGGCCAGCAATGGGCCATCCGCAAGGGCGACCTCAAGCTGCTCGCCACTCCGGATGCCGGCGTGCAGTTGTTCGACCTGGCCAAAGACGTCGGCGAACAGCACGATCTATCGGCCGAAAAGCCCGACGCCGTCGCCCAACTCACCGAGGACTACCAGGCCTGGAACGCCGAGCTCAAAGATCCAAAGTGGCAGGGCCGCCAAGGCGCCGCCAAAGCCAAGGACAAAGCCGGCAAGCGCAAGAACAAAGCCAATCGCAAAGCCAAAGCCGCCGCGTAATGTTCCCTCTCCCCTCGCGGGAGAGCGTGAGGGGGCTGTAGCGCGAATGACTCGCCATCACCCTCACCCCGGCCCTCTCCCGTCAAGGGAGAGGGGGTTCACTTCTGAAAAAGGGGGTCAGAACTATTTTTAGATAAATAGTTCTGACCCCCTTTTTTAGTTTTAGGGTGAGGGGGTTCACTTCTGAAACGCCTCGTCCAAAAACCTCCGCGTCGCCTCTTCCCGCGGGCTTTCGAAAACCTGTTCCGTCGGCCCGCTTTCCAGCACGCGGCCGGCTTCGAACACGTAGACCGTTCGCGCCGTGCGGCGGGCTAAGCGCAGCGAATGCGTCACGACGATCATCGTCTGGCCCGATGCCGCCACTTCGGCGATCACCGCTTCCACTTCAGCCGCCATCCGTGGATCCAAGGCACTGGTGGGCTCATCGAAGAGCATCACCTGGGGCCGCATCGCCAAAGCCCGGGCAATCGCCACGCGCTGCTGCTGGCCGCCGGACAGCATGTCGGGCATGTGGTCCAATTTGTCGGCCAGGCCCACCCGGGCGAGCAGCAGCTTGGCCTGCTCAATCGCCTGCTCGCGCGCCAATCCCAGCACGCCAACGGGCGCTTCGATCACGTTCTCGAGTGCCGTGCGGTGCGGAAACAGGTTGAACTGCTGAAACACCATGCCGACGCGGCGGCGAACTTTTCCGAGCAGGGTCTGGCGTTCGGAGTGCGGCATGTCGGCGCGGAGCGTAAAACCGGCTACGTCGACTTCGCCGGCATGAAAACTCTCCAGCCCGTTTAAGCACCGCAAGAACGTCGTCTTGCCGCCGCCCGAGGGTCCGATGATGCCGCACACCTCGCCGCGCGCCACATGGAGCGAGACGTCGTCGAGAATCACGTGCTCGGCGAACCGTTTGACCAGCGAACGGACGGCGACGATGGGTAGCTCGTTGTCGGGACTCATGGATCAGGATTTCGGCCGCCGGGCCAGGCGTTTTTCCAGGTACGAAGCCAGCCGCGAGAGCGGGATGCTCATGGCCAGGTACAAGAGGGCCGTGAGTCCGGCCAATTCCAAGGTCGCTCCGGTGTTGTTCTGCTGCACGGTGTATTGCTTCGTGAGCTCCATCACCGTGATCACCGAACAGATGCTGGTGTCCTTGAACATGTTGATGAAGTCGTTGGTCACCGGCGGCACGACGATCCGCACGGCCTGGGGAATGACGACGCGGCGCAGGGCCAGCGATTGCGACATGCCCAAGGCCAGCGCGGCTTCCATCTGTCCGCGCGGCACGGCCTGC
This sequence comes from Pirellulales bacterium, assembly GCA_040877415.1. Lineage (GTDB taxonomy): Bacteria > Planctomycetota > Planctomycetia > Pirellulales > PALSA-1355 > JBBDNV01. Next base: position 9,382 of record JBBDNV010000010.1, on the reverse strand, counting down.
AATCCGGCGCGGTAGATTTCGGCTTCGTAGGCCGAATAGTTGATGGCCAGCCCGGCCACGGCCGCGTAAAACGCGGGAATCGCCAGGCCGACTTCCGGCAGCAGGAAGAAGATCACGTACAACTGCAACAACAGCGGCGTGCCGCGCAGGATTTCGATGTAGCCGATCGCGCCCCACCGCAGCGGCGCAGGCCCGAACATCCGCCCAAGCGCCACCGCCAGGCCCAAGACCATCGCCAACGGCATGGACACGCAGGCCAGAACGACCGTGATTCCCGCCGCTTCGACCAGCAGCCAGCCGCGGCTGGTGATCACCGCCCAGCCGCCGAGTTTCTTGGCGCGGATGCCCAATTCCTCGTCGGTCGAACCGACGCTGCTCAATTCCTGCTGCAAGGCGTTCCACAGTCCGTAGCGCTTGTAAATCTTCTGCAGCTCGCCGTCGGCCAGCAGCTTTTCGATCGCCCGGTTGAGCGCGTCGCGAAGCGCCGTGTCGCCTTTGCGCAGCAGGATGACGTAATAGCCCCGCGCGACCGGATCGCCGATTTGCACGAGCGCCGCGAAACGATCGCGATAGAAGACCGCGGCCGGCAGATCGGTCAGGATGGCGTCGAGTCTGCCGGTTTCCACTTCGCGCATCGAGTCGGTCGCGCCTTCGTAGACGAGGACCTGGACCGTGTCGGGATACTCCTCCTCGAGATAGAACTGCGCGGCGGAGGCTTGCAGCACGCCGACCTTGAACTTGCGCCCGTCCCTGGCTCCTCGGCCCAGATCGTCCCAACTCGCCAGCCGCCCGTTGCCGCGCCGTCCGAGCAGGACCAGTTGATAGATGTAGTAGGGTCGCGTGTGCTCCATGAGAGCCGCGCGGGCTGGCGTCAGCTCGTAGCCGTTGAGCACGATGTCGATCAGCCCCGTGCCTAGTAGCGCCGGCAAGTTGTGCCACGGGCCTTGAAAAAACTGGGCCCGGGCGCGCAATTCGGCGGCCAGCTTAGCGGCCAATTCGGCTTCGAAGCCGATCATCGAGCGCGGGTTGGCCGGATCGGGATAGACATAGGGTCCACCCCCTTCGGCATCGGCGCCCCAGATGAGCGTGCCGCGCTTTTCAATCTCCGCCAACGTATCGCCGCGCGCCAAAGCGGCGACCATTGCCGAGAACAGAAGGCCCAATAGCAAGCATGACTGCCGCATCGAAAATCAACTTTACCATACGGTCCATTGCCGCCTAGTCCGCGGCCGCGAGAGGGGCTTTCTCGATCCGGTACAGGTGCGTGTCGGTGCGCAGAAAGATCGCGCCGTCGACGATGGCTGGCGAAGCCTGGGTGCGGCCGGGCAGCTTGTTTGTGGCCAGCTTCTCGAACTCGGTTCCCGGCGCAAGCACCGTCGTCGTGCCCGAGGCGTCGAGGCAGTAGATGCGTCCGTCGGCGTAGACGGGCGAAGCCCAAAACTGGCTCCCCAGCCGCTGCTGCCAGTGGCGCTTGCCGGTTTTGGCGTCGTAGCAAACGGCGATGCCCGAGTCGGCGATCGTATACAGCTCGTCGCCCACCACCAACGGAGAAACATCGAGCGGCACGACGCTCGCTTTATCGGTACTCCACACTTTTCCCGTCTCGGTGATGTCGCCGCGCCCGCCGGCTCGAATCGCGAAAAACTTCGGGTCGCCGAAACCGCTGGACAAAAACAGCATTCCGTGGGCGTACACCGGCCGCGCGACGTTCGAATAGCCGCTGCAGGTAAACCACCAGATTTCCTCGCCGGTCGCCGGATCGTGAGCGACGATCGCGTCGCTCCCCAGCGTGACCAGTTGCATCCGGCCGTCGATTTCGATCAAAAGCGGCGAGCAATAGGCCATCGGCACCTGCAGCTCGCCCGTTTTGCGCGCGCTCGTGATGTGCTGCCGGTCGCGCTTCCAGCGTATCTGGCCGGTGCGCTGGTCGAGCGCCGCGACGAACTGCACGTCGGTGCCGTCGCAGTTGATGATCAAAAGATCGTTCCACGCGACCGGCGATCCGCCCGGGCCGTGCCCGTGGTTGTACTTCAACTCGTTCGTCTTCCACAACACGCGGCCGTCGGTCGAGACGCAGGCCGTCCCATGCGCGCCGTAATGCGCGAAGACGCGCTCGCCGTCGATCGCCGGCGTGGGCGAGGCGTGGCTGTTGTTGGCGTGAATCGAGCCGGGGTTGTCGAGCCGGAAGACCTCGACGTCGTGCAGTATTTTGCCCGTTTTGAAATCCAGGGCGACCGCGCGCAGCGAATGTCCTTCGCCGGTGGCCGTGGTGACCCAAACCTGACCCGCCGCGATCGACGGCGACGACCATCCCAAGCCCGCCAGCGGCGCCTTCCAAGCCACGTTCTCGGTTTCGCTCCAAGTCAAGGGCACGCCGGTCGACGTGGAATGACCCTGTCCGCCGGGACCGCGAAACTCGGGCCAGTCGGCGGCCCGCGCGACGGCGGCGATCGTCAAAATGGTCATGGCTGTAACAGCCTGGAATCGAATCATGGACATACCCCCGAATTTGGCCAAACTGACACGGTCAATCGTGGTCGACAACCGCGGCCTTTGCAACCGCAAATGCGCCCTCAGGCGTGGGGCGCGCGGCAGGCACTCGGCTGGCAAAACCGACGGGGTGCGTCTTCGCGCGGGAATATCGAACTTCCAAGATCGACCCTCTATAATCGAAGAACAACAACGAGCACCTGGCGGCGGTCCTTCTTATTGTCGAACGATCTGCTAACCCTCTTCGCCTGCGAACCACGCCATGAACATTGCACAGCTAGTTGCTTGGGCCGTCTTTGGACTCGTCGTCGGGCTGGTCGCCCGCTTGATCTGGCCGGGTCGGCAGCCGATCGGATGTCTGCCCACCGTTCTGCTGGGCGTTTCCGGCTCGATGGTGGGCGGCATGATCACGTACGCGTTAACCGGCGGGCCCGAGCGCGACTATCACCCGGCGAGCTGGGTCATGTCGATCATCGGGGCGATCGTCGTGCTGTGGATCTACGGCGCCACGATGTCGCGCCAGGGGCCGCAATAGGTGGGTGTTTCTCGCGGCGATTTTTTCGCCGCGCTGGCGAAATCTTTTTCACCGGCCGGGATGGCACCCGTTTCTTGCGTCGCTGCGCCGCTCGTGCGACAATACAACTTGGAACGAGTGGCGAGATTGCTCGCCCGTGGAACAGAGTCTTCTCTTGATGCCGCCCGGGCATCGGGGTCATCCATGTCTTGCGCCACCGCCGCGCCCGTCGATCGAAGTCCGCCGGAACCGGCGCGGCGGATTCCCGATTTGCTGCCGAGCTGGTTGATGTCGCTGGTCGTGCACCTTTCGCTGGTGCTGCTGTTGGCCTTCGTGCAGGCGATCGGCGACGGCGGCTTGCACGACGCGCGCATCGAGCTCGATTGCGAGACGAACGGTCCGGATGGACTGGGTGACGACGCCCTGCTGGCCGCGGCGATCGAGCTGCCCAGCGAGCTAACCCCTGCCGTGCACGAGCGGGCCGAACTTCCGCAAGAAGCCGCCCTCGCGACGCCGCTCGACGTGTCATCGAAGATCCAGCTTTTGGACGCGTCGGGCAAGACACAAGCGTTCGACGTCGCGGCGCCCGACGAAGAAGCCGGCGATCCCGGTTCGGCGCGCACCGCGGTGTTCGGATTGGCGGCCGAGGGCGAACGGTTCGTCTACGTCTTCGACCGCTCCGAGAGCATGAACTCGACCCTCACGTACTCGTCCCAGGGAACGACCGTTTTCAGCATCACTCCGCTCTCCGCCGCCAAGGCCGAGCTGCTGCGCAGCCTGGAAGATCTCGACCGGCACCAGCGATTTCACATCTTGTTTTACAACCACGAGGTGTGGATGTTCGATGCGGGCCGCGCCTCGAAGAGCCTGGTGGCGGGCACGCCCGAAAACAAGCGACGCGCCGCCTCGTTCGTGGCCGGCGTTTACGGTTACGGCAATACGCGGCACGTCAAACCGCTGGAAGTCGCGATCGGCATGCGGCCCGACGTGATCTTCCTGCTCACCGACGGCGAAGCGAAGGACGATCCGACCGAGGACCAGTTGGCCCGCCTGCGCCGCTTGAACCACGCTGGCACGAAGATCAACGTCATTCAATTCTGCCTGGAGCCGCGGACCGATAGCACGCTCGTGCGGCTCGCCCAGGAAAACGACGGCCGGCACATCTTCATGAGCATTACCAGGCTGGGCCCGGGAATGGCCGGAGTCGGCCCTCAACTGGCGCAATAACTGTACGATTGCCCGCCTCATGCGCCGTTTGCGAGATGGCGCCCAATCATGGTATGCTCAGACTATGAGCCAGCAAATTGACGCCATCTATGAAGACGGAGTATTGCGCCCGCTCGAACCGGTGAACCTGCGCGAGCACGAGCGAGTGCGCTTGTCTATCGAACAGGCCGCCGGCGCACAGCGGGCGCCGGCATCCTCAGCCGGCGTCCCAACGCTACACGACGCTCTGGCTGCCGCCGGGCTGCTCGGCTGCATCGAGGACGGTCCGGCCGATCTGAGCACCAATCCCAAATACATGGAAGGCTTCGGTGAGCACAAGCCGAATCCTGATTGACACCGGCCCCATCGTCGCCTTGCTTCGGCGTCGCGATGCACGACATGCCGTGTGCGACGCGGCGGCCAAGGAGCTTACCTTGCCCACCTACACCTGTTGGCCCGTCATCACCGAGGCGGCATATCTGCTGCGTCAATCACCCAAGGTCGTGCGTCGCCTGCTCGCCTGCTGCGACGGCACTCGTTTCGAGATTCTCTCCCTTGTTCGGGACGATTTGCCAGCTATTGAAGCAATCCTGGCTGACTACCAAGACCAGGGTTTTGATCTAGCCGACGCGGCCCTCATGCATTTGGCGAACCGAGAAGGCATCGATACTGTCTTCACGCTCGACCGGCGACACTTCGCCGTCTTTCAAGGCGCCCGGACGGGCGGCCTGCGTCTGGTACCCGATGGCGTATAGACGGCCAAGTTCGGCGCGGTTGATCCAGACCAATCAGCAAGTAATCGAAATCTCAAACTCGCCCGTCCACGCGCCGTTTGCGAACCCTCCCCCGTTGCGATATATCTAATAGTTCGCCCGTCTTTCTGTTTTCGTCGAGAGTCAACCATCATGGCGCTTAACAAATACAGTTCGCAGATCACGCAGCCCAAGTCGCAAGGCGCGAGCCAGGCCATGCTCTATGGCACGGGCCTGTCGCGCGAAGACATGGACAAGCCGCAGGTCGGCATCGCCAGCATGTGGTACGAAGGCAACACCTGCAACATGCACCTGAACGACCTGGCGGCCAAAGTGAAGGAAGGCGTCAAGGCCGCCGGCATGGTCGGCATGCGCTTCAACACCATCGGCGTCAGCGACGGCATCTCGATGGGCACAGAAGGCATGTGCTTTTCGCTCCAATCGCGCGACCTGATCGCCGATTCGATCGAAACCGTGATGAGCGCCCAGTGGTACGACGCCAACATTTCGATTCCCGGCTGCGACAAGAACATGCCCGGCTGCCTGATTGCCATGGGACGCCTGAATCGCCCGGCGCTGATGGTCTATGGCGGCACGATCAAGCCGGGTCACCGCCTGCGCGACGGCGTCGACGAAAAGCTCGACATCGTCTCCGCCTTTCAATGCTACGGCGAGGCCCTGGCCGGCACGCTCGATGAAAAAGGACGACAGGAGATCATCGCCAAGGCCTGTCCCGGCGCGGGCGCCTGCGGCGGAATGTACACGGCCAACACGATGGCCTCGGCCATCGAAGCGCTGGGCATGTCGCTGCCCTACAGCTCGTCGACCCCGGCGGTCGACCCGGGCAAGCTCGACGAATGTTTCCGGGCCGGCGCGGCGATCCGCGTTTGCCTGGAACGCGACATCAAGCCGCGCGACGTTATGACCCGAGCGGCGTTCGAAAACGCCATGGTCCTGGTGATGGCCCTGGGCGGTTCCACCAACGCGGTGCTGCACCTGATTGCCATGGCCCGCGCGGTCGGCGTGCCGCTTTCGATCGACGATTTTCAAAACGTGAGCCGGCGCGTTCCCTACCTGGCCGATCTGAAGCCGAGCGGCAAATACGTGCAGGAAGATCTGCACAACGTCGGCGGCACGCCCGCGGTGATGAAGTATCTGTTGGAAAAAGGATTGCTCAACGGCGAGTGCCCGACCGTGACCGGCAGGACCGTGGCCGAAAACCTGCGCGACTTGCCCGGTCTCGCGAAGGGCCAGGACGTGGTGCACGCGCTGGAAAACCCGATTAAGCCGACAGGGCACATTCAAATCCTGCGGGGCAATTTGGCGCCCGAGGGGGCGGTGGCCAAGATCACGGGCAAGGAAGGCGATCACTTTTCCGGCCCGGCCAGGGTGTACGACGGCGAGGAAGCCATGCTGCACGCCTTGGAGCGCAAAGAGATCGCCAAAGGCGACGTGGTGATCATTCGCTACGAAGGGCCCAAAGGCGGGCCCGGCATGCCGGAGATGCTCACTCCCACTTCGGCCCTGGCGGGCGCGGGCTTGAGCAAGGACGTGGCGCTCGTCACCGACGGGCGATTTTCGGGCGGCTCGCACGGATTCATCGTGGGACACGTGACGCCCGAAGCCCAGGAGGGCGGACCGATTGGGCTCGTGCAAACCGGCGACCCGATCACGCTCGATGCCCGCGACAACAGGATCACGCTGGAAGTGAGCGACGCCGAGCTGGCCGCCCGCCGCGAAAAATGGAAAGCCCCGCCCTACAAGTTCACCCGCGGCACGCTTTACAAGTACATCAAGAACGTCAAGAGCGCCAGCGAAGGCTGCGTGACCGACGAGTAAACCGTCCTTCGGAACTTCTTATCCTCTGCGTACCTCCGCGACCTCTGCGGTCAATCAATCTTTTTACCGCAGAGGTCGCGGAGGTACGCAGAGTAATAAAGTGAGCGAAATCCCTGAAATCACGAGCGAAACTAAGTCCGCCGATGCCGCGGAGATGACCAGCGAGCAATTGGCCGAGGCCAAGGAGTACGGCCGGTTTTCGCTCATCTGCGACCTGGCCGACAAGGGGCTCGACGTGGCGTTTCTGGCGGTCGTGGCATTTGCTATTGCCGTGCCGCTCGATGCGCTTCTGGCCCGCTGGCTGCCGTCCGACACGCTGCGGCTCGTGGCCATTTTTCTGGTCGTCACGCTCGCGCACATGGCGGTTTCGTTTCCGCTTTCGCTCTATGCGGGTTACTCGCTCGAGCACCGCTACGGCTTGAGCCGGCAGACGTTGGGCCGCTGGCTCGCGCGGTACGGCAAGCGCAATCTGTTGGCAATCGCCTTCGGCCTGGTCATGGTGCCGGGCTTGTACGCGATCATCTGGTTCGTCGGCACGTGGTGGTGGCTGGCGGCCGCCTTTGGATTTTTCGTCGTGACCGTCATCCTGGGGCAATTGGCGCCGGTGCTGATCGTGCCGTTGTTCTACAAGGTCGAACGGCTCGAAAACTCGGAGCTGGCCGAACGCATGGCACGGCTGGCCGAAGGCACCGGCTTGTCGATTCAGGGCGTGTACCGGCTGGGACTGAGCGCAGAGACGGTCAAGGCCAACGCCATGCTGGCCGGGCTGGGACGCACGCGGCGCGTACTCATGGGCGATACGCTTTTGGACGAGTTCTCGCCCGACGAGATCGAAGTCATCTTTGCCCATGAGATCGGTCACCACGTGCATCGCCACATCCGCAAAATGATCCTGGCCGGCCTCGTCTACAGCGTCTTGGGCTTTTGGGTTTGCGACCGCGTTCTGCTCGCTTGGGCCCAAAGCCAATACGGGCCGATCACCGCCGCCGAGCTGCCGCCCTCGACGCTGCCCTTGTTGATGTTGGTGCTCACCGTTTTTGCCATGCTGCTCGAGCCCGTGCAAAACGCGATCAGCCGCCGCTACGAGCGCCAGTGCGACCGCTATGCGCTTGCGCGGACCGGCTTGCGGGAAGCCTACGTTTCGGCGTTTCGCAAGTTGGCCCGGATCAACAAGGACGATCCCGATCCCCATCCGCTGGAAGTCTTTTTGTTCCACAGCCACCCGCCGATCAGCGATCGCCTGGCAATGGCCGACGAATAAAAAGTGATTTCAGGTCCGCTTGCGGCTTAGCCCTGTGGCCTCCCCCCGACCCCTGCTACAGCAAGATCGGCGTGAAGCACAGCACGGGAATGGCCAGCGACACGAGCCCAAAAATGCGCCGCCACCAGCCGAGCGTTACGCCGTCGTTGCGCGTGGGCGGGTGGTCCACGCCCAGCATGATCACCAGCACGAGCATCAGCGTCCAGTTGTAATGCTCGCCGAGGACGACGAACAGGATGGCGGCGATCAAGAGCGAGCGGGCCACCAGCCGCGAGCGGCGCCCAAAAAGCCCGTAGATCACGTGCCCGCCGTCGAGCTGGCTGATCGGCAGCATGTTGAGGCCCGTGACGAGCATGCCCACCCAGCCGGCCATCAACAGCGGATTGTTCTTGTTCAGGATCGCGTCGGCCGCGATGTCAGGGCGCAGGTAGTGGGTGAGCATTTTAAAAATCAGCGGGTCGCCCAGGATAACCTGGGCGCCCGGCTTCATCACCGTCGCGTTTTCGATGCCGAACCAGATGATCGGCAACGCCACGATCAGTCCGGCCCAGGGTCCGGATATGCCGATGTCGAAGAGTTGCTTGCGGTCGGCCCGCGAGCCTTCCATGCCGATGACGGCGCCCATCGTGCCGGTGAACAAAAACGGCACGGGGATGAAGAACGGCAGGCTGGCGTGTACGCGATAGCGCAGGGTTTGCAGAAAATGGCCCATTTCGTGGGTCAGCAGAATGCCGATGACGGCGGCCATGTAGACCAGGCCCTGCGGCCAATTGGCGGCGATCGTGCGGCCGGCTGTGTTGCTCGCGACGTACTCGCCGGGATTCCAAACGAGCGCCCCGGCGAGAAACGTCGAGGCGCACGTGGCCAAAAACAGCACGAGGGGCAAAACGACCCGTCGCTGCCGCGTCCCCAGATCGCCGGCCGTCAATTCGCGTTCGAGCGGGGCGGTCGAATGCGGCACGTCGAGATCGGGCATGGCGACCTGGGGCGGCTGTTCGCCGCTCGGCCACCGCAAGACGTCCGGCCCGCTATCGCTCGGCACGCCCGGCCGTTCATGTTCTTCGCTCGCGTCCGTCATCCTTAAAGCATAGCAACCGGATGCCGCGCTTCGAAAGGGGCGTCCCCCGCCGCTGCGCCGCGGTTCGGCGAATCAAGCGTCCTCGTCAAAAGGGGAAAGATTTCTTCGCGGCATTCCGATCGCGTCCTTCGGCTGCTTCAAGATGCATACTCCTGCGGCAGCCAATCAGGCCGACGACGGTGGATAAGCGATCAGAAGCCCGGTCTTGGCCAACTCGGCGCGGACGTGATCGACGTTCGATT
>JBBDNV010000009.1:0-8571 GCA_040877415.1 Pirellulales bacterium | reverse complement strand
TCCAAATCGTTACCCCGAAACAAGCATGGCACGCGTCGGCCGCATCCTTACGACCTTCGAAAGATTGGTTGCCGGCGCGTGGTTACCGGGTCACAAGAATTTCGGCCAGATTCCCCCGTTCGCCCGGATGGCAATAGCTTCCGTACTTTCCGGATATTCCGCCCGTTCCGCCGGCATCGGACCACAACGGAATTTTACGGTCAAGGTCAGCTCGAAAGGGCAATCCGCTCGAAAGCAGCCAGCATTCCATCCTGTCAGTCCTGTTCATCCTGTCTATTCCTCGCGACTTTTTGCACAGGATAGACAGGATCAACAGGATGATTTGAAAGGCCACGGGTTGCGGCAAACGGGCGGTCGACGAGAGCCGCCATGAGTGGCTGCATATAATCAGACGTATGAGCGCAAACGCAGCAAGTCCCCGCCGCCCCTTCCGCTTCAGCTTGCGGGCCATGCTGATTCTCGTGGCGCTCGTCGCGCTGGTTTTAGGCTGGGTTCACAGCGCGCGCGATCAGCGGCAGGCCGCGGCGCGGCTGCAAAAGTCGAATCCCAGCGCGGCGCTCGTGTATGACTACGAAGTCGGCGTCGACGGCCGATTGAAGCGATCTGCAAAACCGCCGGGGCCCGGGTGGCTGCGCGAACGATGGGGCGTCGATTATCTCGCAACCGTCGTCGGCGCCGACATGTTCTACGCGACCGATGCCGACTTGCAGTATCTCGCGCGGCTGCCGAATCTGCGGCGGCTCAACCTGGCGCGCAGCGTCGACGTGACCGACGCGGGCCTCGCGCATCTGGAAGGGCTCAAGCATTTGAAGCTGCTGGTGCTCGACGACGCCGATCAGGTGACCGACCGTGGATTGCGATCGCTGGGCCGGCTGAAGCGTTTGGCGCACCTGCGACTCGACGTCGGCCGGCGGATGACGCCCGCGGGCATCGAGCAATTGAAACGCGACTTGCCGAGCTGCCGGATCGAGATCGACGGACTTGACCAGCGCGATCCGGCGCTAGCCGGCGTATTCATTGCGAAGACAATGGCAAGATAAACCACCAAGACACCAAGGGCACGAAGAAAAACGAAGGCAATTCACCGCAAAGACACAAAGGACACGAAGAAGAGAATTCAGTTTTCTTCTTTGTTTCCTTTGTGGTCCTTTGTGTCTTCGTGGTTATCTGAACTCTCTTCTTGGTGTCTTGGTGGTCATCCCTCTTCGTTCCCAATCGCTCACCACTTGAGGCCGAATTGGTCGCCGGTGGGCGGGCCTCCGATGCCGCCTTTCAGCGGCGCCTTGCGCTGTTTGGAAGGTGGCGGCGTTGGGGGCTCGGCGGCCGCTTCTTTGGCCTTGTCCTTTTCCGGGGCCGCCGGCTTGGCTTCCAGGGCCTTGAGCGAAAGGCTGATCCGCTGTGCCTCAGGGTCGACCGACAGCACCATGACGTCCACTTCCTGGCCTTCGGCGACGACGTCGGTCACGCGAAACACGCGCTTGTGCGACAGTTCGGAAATGTGCACCAACCCTTCCACGCCCGGACCGAGCCGCACGAACGCGCCGAAATCGGTGATCCGCGTCACGCGGCCTTTCGTCGGCGTGCGCGCGGGGAAATCGCGGGCCGCCGTTTCCCACGGGTTCTCGGACAAATCGCGGAACCCCAGGCCGATCTTGCCGGTTTGCTCGTCGATCTTCAAAATCTTGACCTTCACCTTCTGGCCGACTTCGAGCACTTCGTCGGCGTGCTTTATGCGGTCCCAGCTCAACTGGCTGATGTGAATCAGCCCGTCGACGCCGCCCAGGTCGACGAAAGCGCCGAAATTTTGCAGGCTGCGCACCGTGCCTTCGCGCGTCTGGCCGACTTCCAGCGAAGCCATGAGGGCTTGTTTGGCCTCGGCCTGCTCGCGTTCCAGCACCGCGCGGTGGCTGAGCACCAGGTTGCGCTTCTCGGGATTGGCTTCGGTGACGACGCAGGGAAGTTTCTGCTCGACGAACTGTGCCAGGTCGTCGACGCGGTAGAGCGAAATCTGGCTGGCCGGGATGAAGCCGCGCAATCGGCTGACCTCGCACTCCAGCCCGCCCTTGTTGTGCCCGGTCACACGGGCTTCGACAATCATGCCTTCGGCCACATCCGACCAATCGCCCACCTCGACGGCGGCGCCGGGGAGCGTCAATTCATAAAGCCCCTCGGCCGGATCAAAGCGGCTGACCACCACGTCCACGATCGCGCCGGGTTCGGGCGGCGTGGCACAGCGGTGCAACGGGATGACGCCCTGCCAGCGGCCGCCGATCTCGATAAACACGTCGTCGCGGTGGAGCGAGATCACGGTGCCCTGGTGGCGCGACTCGGGCTCGAGCTCCGCGGCGGCTTCGTCCGGCTGGCCGGCGATGATCTCGTCCAACGATTGGTTGCCCAGCGCTTCCATGTATTCCATTTGCAGATCGGGCGAAAGTTGCGAGCGCAAATTGGGGGGCGGATATTTCCGCGGCGCGGCGGGCTCGGCGATCGGCACCAGCGAGCGCGGTTTTTTCCCGCGCTGCTGTTTGGCTTCTTCGCCCGCTGCTGGGGCGCCAAAGGCGGCGGTCGTCGCGGACTCTTTTCCCGCGGCGGGTTCGCCCGCGGCCGTTTCGGCGTCGTCCGCCCCTTCGCGCGCCGAGGGGGCAGAGGCCGCCCGGGCCTTGGCCAAAAGCTCGGGGGGCGGCGCGGGCAGGATGGGCTTGGCCACGGCCGGCGGCGGCTTCATGCCGCTACGCTGCGTGCCAATGCGGATTCCCTGTCGGTGCGATTCCTCGGCCGGTTGCGGCGCGGCGGGCGCACCGGCAACGGGAGACGCTTCGGCGGCCGCCGGCGAGGCGCAAGCTTCGCCGGACGCGGGATCGGCCGGCTGGTCGGGCGCGGGCGTCGCGCTCTCGGATGGGTCACTCATTGGGGATCAAGACTCATCAAAAAACGGACGCACGTTAAGGCCAGGCTCGCGATATTTTAGCAGCCGCCCCCACACGCGTACAATGGAAGACCGGCGGACCGCGACGTTGGCACCCAACATCATATCGGGATTCTCGACAGCCGGATTCGGGCCATGACGTTTCAATTCTTGTGCCCCCAGGGGCATCTGTTGCAAGGCGAAGAAGCGCACATGGGCATGCAGTGCCAATGCCCGCAGTGCGGCGTCAACTTTATCATTCCCACCGTGGAACGTTCGCAGCCGTCGCTTGGAACCGAGTCCGCCGTGCCGGCCCCGGCGCCGCAAATCGATCTGCCGCCGTTGGACCACGACGATGATCTGGGCGCGGCCGGCAAGGCCGCCGGCGCGGGCGGGCTCGAAGGATTCGACGTCGGCGAGCTGGACACCGGAGAATTGGACGCCGCCGCCGTCGGCGAAACCCTGTTGCACATTCCCTGTCCCAACGGGCACGAGCTGGAAGTGCCGCTGGACATGGTCGGCCAGCGCGCCATGTGCCCGCAATGCAACGCCGAGTTTCGTTTGCGGCGGGAAAAAAGCGCGGAATACATTCGCCAGCAGGAATTGATCGACCGCAAGCGGGCCGATTTCTGGTTTCGACTGGCGATCATCGTCGCCGGCGTGGTGGTTGTCGTATTGCTGATCATGTTCCTGGCCATCATGATTTCCTGAGGCCCCCGCGTAGCGCTCCGTGAGATCCAGCGACAAAACGTCCGCGCTCGAATCGGTCGACAAGGTGGTCGACTCCGGCGGCCCGCCCCACGATGGCCGGCAACCGACAGCCGTGGGTCATGGCGCGCTGGGCGGCCGGCTTTTGGTTGCGCTGGCCGCCGTGATGTGGAGCTCCAGTGGTCTGTTTGCCAAGGCCACGACCTTCGAGGTTTGGCCGCCGGAAGATCGCGGCGTGCTGTTGGCGTTCTGGCGGGCCGCGTTTGCCGGGCTGCTGCTTTTGCCCGCGGTGCGCCGGCCCAAATGGGACGTCAAGCTGGTGCCGCTGTGCGTCGCGTTCGCGGCGATGAACGTGACGTATCTTTCGGCCATGACGCTCACCACCGCGGCCAACGCCATCTGGCTGCAAAGCACGGCGCCCTGGTGGGTCTTTCTGGTGGGAGTGCTGGTGCTCGGCGAGCCGTTTGCCCCGCGCGAGCGCCTGCCGCTCGTTGTCGGCGGCCTGGGCCTGGCGATCATCCTGTGGTTCGAGGTGCAGGGACAAGCACGGGCCGGCGTGCTGTGCGGCCTGGTGTCCGGCTTTTCGTACGCGGGCGTGGTGCTTTCGCTGCGCGCGCTGCGCGGGCTCGATACGGTATGGATCGTCGCGGTGGCGCACCTGGTTACCGCCGCCGTGATCTTTCCTTACATGCTCTACTTAAACGCCTGGCCCACGATGGTGCAGTTGCCGGTGCTGGCCGGATTTGGACTGTTTCAGATGGCGCTGCCGTACGTTTTTTTCGCCCGCGGGTTGCGCTCGATCACGTCACAGGAAGCGACCGTGATCGGCCTGTTGGAACCGATCCTGCTGCCGGTGTGGGTCTACATGGCGTGGGAGGAAGTGCCGGCGCCGTGGACGCTCGTGGGCGGTGGCTTGATTCTGGCCGGATTGTTGCTGCGCTACGGCGTGCCGCTCGTGCGCGATCGGGGCCGCGTAGGTCAGGCACCCCGTGCCTGACAGATGTTAGTGTTCGAGTGCACAAGGAGTTCATGGTTTCCCGTTGCGGAACCCAAAGAGACCTCACTGTAATTGTCTTTGTCATGATTTTGGGCCTTTCTATCGTGCTGAAAACTCCTTGTAGCCGCTCAGTCGTGCTGAACTTTCCAGCATGTCAGGCACGGTGCCTGACCTACAGCCGCGCCAGGGTGTTGCCGCTCAAGCGCTTCACCAGGTGGCGCATTTCCAGCACGCTGATGGTCGAGAGCACCTGCGGCGTGGGCAGGCCGCTAGTGGCGATGATGGCGTCGATCGTGGTTGGATCGCTGGTGATGGCCGACAAAACCTGCTGCTCGACCGCGTTAAGCATCAGCTCGGCGGGATGATGGACCGCTTCGCCGGCGGCGTTCTGCGTGGGGGCCACCAGCGGGCCGAGCTCTTCCAGGACGTCTTCGGCCGTTTCCACCAGCTTGGCGCCGTCGCGGATCAGGCGGTGGCAGCCGCGCGACATGCGGCTGTCGACGCGGCCGGGGACGGCGAACACCTCGCGCCCTTGTTCCATGGCGTGCCGCGCCGATATCAACGCGCCCGAGTGGGTCGAGGCTTCCACCACCATTAGGCCCAGCGACATGCCGGTGATGATCCGATTGCGCTGCGGAAACGCGGCGGCCAGCGGCGGACTTCTGGGCGGGGCCTCGCTGATCACCGCGCCGTTGGCGGCGACCTGGTCGGCCAGCTCGGCGTGTTCCGGCGGATACATGTTCAAAAGCCCGCTTCCCAATACGGCCAGCGTGCGCCCGCCGGCCGCCAATGCTCCGCGATGAGCGGCGGCGTCGATACCGCGGGCCAGTCCGCTCGTGATCGACAGGCCCGCGCGGGCCAGGCTGCCGGCCAATCGCTCCGCTTGCGCGATTCCGTATTGCGTGGCGTGCCGCGCGCCGACGATGGCGATCGCCAGGGCGTCTTGCGGCAGGATTTGCCCGCGCACGAACAGGATGGCGGGCGGATCGTAGATTTCGCTGAGCGCGCGCGGATAGTCGTCGTCGTGATCGGTGAGGATGCGGATGCCGTGCTCGGCGCACAAGTCCAGCTCGGCCTGGACGTCGATCTCGTCTTTGGCCGCGGCGATCCGCCGCGCGAGTTCCGCGCCGATTCCCTGCACGCGGCGCAAATCGGCCGGCGCCGCCGCCAATATGGCGCTCGACGTGCCGAATTCGTCCACGAGCGCCTTGCGCAGCCGCGGGCCGATGCCGGCAACAAGAGACAAGCGAACGGCGTCCGCCAGCGTCTCGCCACCGGTGGTTTGGGACGGCAGGTTCACTCGTGGGTTGCCCGTGTCATGTTTTCAAGTTGCCGCGGCCGGCTTGTCCAGCAGTGTAGCAGCGCGGGGAGCACGGGTGGACAAGCCACCCGCGGCACACACCAATTTGAAACGCCTAATCTCCTGCGGAGCCATCAATCTTTTAGCGCCGCGCGCACGACTTTCTCGTCGACGTCGCCGACCAGCTCGACGTGTCCCATGCGCGAGGGCAGCACGAACCGCAGCCGGCCGCGCTCGACCTTTTTGTCGTGCGACATGGCGACGAGCAGCCGGTCCAGGTCGACGGGCGGAAAATCGACCCGCAGCCCCAGCGCCAAAAGCAACTTTTGCTGTCGCTCGGTGAATGCGCGATCGACCCGGCCCAAGCGTTCGGCCAGCCGCGCGGCGCAGGTCATGCCGATCGCCACGGCCTCGCCGTGCAAAAAACGGCCGTAGGCGGTGACCGTTTCCAGCGCGTGGCAGAACGTATGGCCGTAGTTGAGCACCGCCCGGCGTCCGGTGAGTTCGCGCTCGTCGGCCTCGACAACGTCGGCCTTCAAGCGGCAACTGCGGGCGATCACGTGCTCGAGCGCGCCCGCGTCGCGCTTCGTCAACTCGGCCGCGTGAAGCTCGAGATACGCGAAAAAATCGGCGTCGAGAATCACGCCGTATTTGACCACTTCGGCCAGCCCGGACCGATACTCGCGCTCGGGCAGGGTGTCGAGCACGGCGGTGTCGATGAGCACTCCGGCGGGCTGCCAGAATGCTCCCACCATGTTCTTGGCGCCGGCCAGGTTGACGCCAACCTTGCCGCCGACGGAACTATCGACTTGCGCCAGAAGCGTGGTCGGCACCTGCACGTAGGCCAGCCCGCGGGCAAACGTGGCGGCGACGAATCCTGCCAGATCACCGACGACTCCGCCGCCGACGGCGACGACGACGGTCTGGCGATCGGCGCCCAGCTCGAGCAGTTTGTCCCATAGCCCGGCGGCCGAGGCGACCGATTTGGTGGGTTCGCCGGGCTCGACGACGAGCAGATCGACGGCGGCCCCGGCTTCGGACAAGCTGGCGGCGGCCGCCAGGGCGTGCGGCTTCTCGACCTGTGCGTCGGTGATGATCACGGCGTGCGAGAGCGAACACCAGCGGGCGGCCAACGGCCCGAGCTCGGCCAGACGGTCGGTGCCGATTTCGATCGTGTAGCTGCGCTCGTGAAGCTTGACGTCGACGGCGGTCACGGGATTGGTCTTCCCCGGTGGCGACGGCACCGACGCTGTAGAATTAGTCGCGTGTTGAAATAAAAGGGGACCGCCACCGAGCCGCCCTCCGTTTCGCTTGTGACGGCGCCAGATGCTCCGAGCCGGTCTCCCCTTATTTCCGTGGCCTAGGTGCTCAGCCGCTGGATGTCGGCCGGCGTG
The DNA here is from genome assembly GCA_040877415.1 of Pirellulales bacterium. Classification (GTDB taxonomy): domain Bacteria; phylum Planctomycetota; class Planctomycetia; order Pirellulales; family PALSA-1355; genus JBBDNV01. Next base: position 1,267 of record JBBDNV010000009.1, on the reverse strand, counting down.
ACGGTAATCTGCCGTACAAAGCCGGTGTGCATGCGGATGTATTCCAACTCGGAAGCCCGCGCCGGCTCGGCGTGCAACAATTCTTCGACCCGCTCGCGATCGGCCGGTTCCCAGTCGTCATATTCGTCGGGCCAGATGGTGGCGGTTTCGATGACCAAGGCTTCGCGATAGGGATCGAACTCGTTGGACATAACGCTGCGCGGACCGTAGATTAGGAATGCCGGCCAATCGATCAGCAGATCGTGCGCCTGGTGAAATCCCCAGTATACTGCCCCCCAATCGCGTGGCTAGTGCAAGCGCGCGTAAGGGCGCCGAGCGAGCGAGTTGAAACATCATGAAGCGCGGACCCATCGTGATTGTGATCATCCTGGTGGTCGCGCTTTCGGCGGCGGGGTTCAGCGTCTGGTATCACTATCGCAACCAACGCCGGGTCCAGGATTTTTGGGGCAGCGCCACGGCCCAATTGATTGACAAGGCTCCCCAGGTCGAGGTGCTCAAATTGGGCGAGCCCGGCCTTTCGCTCGGCGACGACGTGCTCGAAGAGCCGGCAGGGGAAGAGAAGCCGGCCGACCCCGACGCGCCGCCGCGTGCCCAGTTCCAGGAATTCAATCAAATCCCATGGATCGTGGTGCAAACAAAAGACGCCGCGGCGGCCAGGGGCATTGCCAATCTGCGGCGGGCGCTGGTGCTCGATACGACCTTCGATTGGTCGAACAGGGCGGCTGACGGCGAGCCCCGTTGGCAATACGCCCTGTCGATGAACGACGGTCGCAACTGGGCCACCGTGTTGTTCGACTTCGACTCGCGCCAGGTGGGCCTGACCGGCGGACGCAAGACGGTGATTTTGGATCCCCAAGCGAACCAGGACTTTCGCCAGTTCTTCGCCGAACAGTTTCCCGCGGAGGCCAAGAATTCTCTACCGGACCGGCAGGACGACACGAAAAACCGACTGGATGAACAGGACGAGACGAGAAACAGACAGGATGAACAGGACGAGACGAGAAATAGACAGGATGAACAGGAATAACAGGATGAGAATGCAGGTGGCGCGTCTTTCCAATCATCCTGTCAATCCTGTTCATCCTGTCCAAAAAAGGCACCAGGAAAACAGACAGGATGAACAGGAATAACAGGATGAGAATGCAGGTGACTTTCCGTCGCCTTTCCAATCATCCTGTCGATCCTGTCTATCCTGATCCTGTCGATCCTGTCCATCCTGTCCAAAAAAGGCACCGGGAAAACAGACAGGATGAACAGGAGTAACAGG
>JBBDNV010000008.1:0-8645 GCA_040877415.1 Pirellulales bacterium | reverse complement strand
CGGCTGTCGGCGTTGATCTTGGCGATGATCGATTCGAGCGAGGCCTTGGCGCTCGATAGATCCTGGTGCTGGGCCGAGAGCGTGCCGAACCGCGTTTCGAGATCCTCGAGCTCCGCCAAGGCGTCGAGATTCACTCCGCCGATGCTGTTGAGCTTGCTGCGCAGATCGGAGATTTCGCGTTCCACCTCTTCGCGCCGGTGCAGCTCCTCGGCCGAGGGCTGATGCTCCAGATCGGCCAGCTCGATCCCATAATCCTCGCGCAGTCGATCGGCCAGCGTGGTGCGCTCGTGCCGCACTTCACCGGCGGCCAGGTCCTTGGCATGCAGCTTCGTTTCCAGCTTGCGGATTTTGGCCCGCATCCGCTGCGCGTCGCCGGCAAGCTGCGCCTTGCGCTCGCGCCAACTTTCGCGCTGCTCGACCTGGCCGACGGCTTGGGCCGCGAACGATTCCTTGCGCAGATACAATTCGGCGGTTTCCGACTCGGCGGCGAGCACGTTGCGCTCCGCGTCTCGCAGCCTCTCCAGGCAGATTTCCAGGTGCGAGCGGCTGTCGGCCAGCGCCCGGCCGCGTTCCTGCTGGTCGCGCTCGAGCTGGTTCTTCTGGCTGCGCAGGTGGGCGAGCCGCTGTTCGCTTTTGACCACTTCGATTTTCGTGGCGCCCGCCTCGCGGCTGAAGCGCTGGCGCGCCTGCTCCAACTGGTTGGCCCGCTGGGTGCCTTCCTGGACGCCGCATTCGAGCTCGGCCACCGAGCGCTCGACCTTGGCGAGTTGTCGGCGCGCCTCGTCGAACGCAGTCGCGGCCCGTTGGTGCTCGCTTTCGGCGGTGGCGAGCTCCATTTCCGCCGCGGCGTGCTGATTTTGCCATTGCGCGTGGCGTTCTTCCGCCGCCGTGGCCTGCGACCGCGCGCCGGCCAGTTCCTCGCTCAATTGGCGATGCTCGGCCGCCAGCTTCCGCTGCCTGCGATCCTCGTCGGCGATTTGCGCCGCGAGCACGGCGCAGCGCTGGGCCTGTTTGTCGATCTCGTCCGTCAAGAGTGCGAGCTGCCGCCCGAGCGCGCGCAGCTCGCTGCGCCGGGAGATCAGACCGCTCGACGCGTGCCGCGGACCGACGAACAGCGTGCCGTCAGCCGCCAGCATTTCGCCCGCGCGGGTCACCAGCGCGATACCCCGGCCCGTCGACTCCGCAAGTGCAAGCGCCCGAGCCAGATCGTCGACGAACCAGGTGCGGCCCAACAACCGCCTGGCCAGCGCGGCGAATTGGGGCGCGGTCTCGACGAACTCGTCGGCCCGGCCCAGCACGCCCGGCTGACCGTGCAAATCGACATGGTCGAGGTGCGTCTTGGCCGGCGGGGCGTCCAGCCGGATAAACCCGACGCGTCCGCCCAAAGTCGGCAAGTCTTGCCATTGAACCAGCCACTGCCGCCCGTCGGCCACGACCAGACATTGGGCCATTTCCCCAAGCGCCACTTCCACCAGCGGCGCCGTTTCGAAATTGACGTGCAGCAAGTCGGCCACCAGTCCGCGAATCTGCGTAAGCGGCCCGCTCGTGGCCGACCGCGCGTCGCTGAGCAGTTGCTTCACTCCGGCGCCCAGCCCTTCGAGCCGCTTTTCCAGTTCCTCGAGCACGGCGGCGCGCTCCCTGGCTCCGCTGGCGCGCTCGCGCAAGTGTCCCAGTTCCTGCTGCGCCGCGGCTTCGAGGGCACGATGCTCGGCCAGCGTGGCTTGAAGCTGTTCGAGATCGGTTTGCTTTTCGTGGCACGACTCGGCCAGCCGGCCTACGGTTTCGCGCTTCCGTGCAACGTCCAGTTCGAGCGACTCTCGGGCCGCCGCCAGCTCGGCCAACCGCTTGCCGCCCCGATCGCGCGCCACGCCGCCGGCGGCCACTTTCGACTCGAGCGCGCTGGTCTGGCTCGACAGCGCGGCGGCGGCCCGCATTTGCGCGAGGTGCGCGGCGCGGCGCTGCTCGTTCTCCGAGCGCAGCTCGTCGACCTGCGCGGTGAGCTTGGTCAATCCGCGCTCCTCCTCGGCCAGTCGCCGCGCGACTTCGCGATGATCGCGCTGGGCCGATTCGAGATCCTGGTTAATCTCCAGCAGTTGTTGCTGCAAATCGACGGCGCGCGAGCTCATCGAGGTCAATTGTCGCCGGTAGCGGGCGACTTCTTCCTCGAGGTCCCGCGCGCGGCGCCGCTCGTGCTCGATCGACGATTCGTGCGCGGCAATCCGCTCGCGGTTTTGCGCGATCCGGTTTTCGCTGGCGCGCATCGCCGTGTCCGATTCGGCAATCTGCGACTCCAGCGCAAAGGCCTGCGTTTCCAGCGATTCGGCCTGCGCCGTCAACAGCGCGTTTTCCTCGTTGGCCGCTTTGAGCTCGCTTTCCAGCTCTTCCAGTTGGGCGGTCAGCTTGCGCCAGTCGGCCGAGCCGGTCTGCGTGCGCAGCGCTTGCAGCCGATCGGCGTATTCCTTGTACTTGCGCGCCTTGCTGGCCTGCATCCGCACGGCGCGCAGCCGGTTGTCGACTTCGTCGACGATATCCGACAGCCGCAGCAGGTTTTGGTCGACGCGCTCCAGCCGGCGCATGGTTTCGATCTTCTTGGCCTTGAAGCGGCTGATGCCGGCGGCCTCCTCGAAGATCAGCCGTCTGTCGCGGGGCGACGATTGCAGCAGGATGTCGACTTTGCCCTGCTCGATGACGCTGTACGCTTCGGTGGCCACCCCGGTGCCGGCGAACAGGTCGCGAATGTCGCGCAGCCGGCAGGGCTGCCGATTGATCAGGTATTCCCCTTCGCCGCTGCGATAGACCCGCCGCGTAATGTGCACGTCCTGCGTGTCGATCCCCAGTAGTCGCTGCGAATTGTCGAACACGAGCGTGGTTTCGGCCGTGTTCAGCGCCCGCCGCGTCGAAGAGCCGTTGAAAATGACGTCGGCCATCTCCTTGCCGCGCAGACTCTTGACGCTCTGCTCACCCAGCACCCACTTGATGGCGTCGACGATATTCGACTTGCCCGAGCCGTTCGGACCGACCACCACGGTGATGCCGGGGGGAAACTCGAGTCGCGTTTTGTCGGCAAAGCTTTTGAAGCCGACGAGTTCGAGCGCCTTAAGCATGGGGCCAGCTCGGAGGGACTATGGCGCGGCGCTCTTTCGACGCCGCCCGAAGCGTGGGGGGCTAATACGAACGTTCCATTTTACCAGGAAACCGGCCGGCCGGCTTGGCCGGTTTTCACCGTTTTCTGGGCCGGACCGGCCCGCCGGGAAGCCGCGCCCGGCGAATGCTGGCGGCTTTGCTCGGGATTCGGCTAGCGGGCCTCTTTCGGCTTGCGCGAGAAAAACAAATCCGGCAGCGGATTGGCCACCACCACGCGTCCTTCGTCGTCGCCGGCGTCGGGTTCCTCGGCCAGCGTGTCCTTGTGGCGATACGCCCGGTCGCCGTCGGGCAGGGCATCGACTTCGAATCGGCCGGCCAGCGCGCGATTGCTTTTGGCGAGCTGCAGGGCCTGGACCACGTCGGGATAGGTGCCGCCCAGCTCGACGATCGCGCGAATCATGGCGTCCACCTTGGCGCTGACGACGCGCTTCTGGTCGGGTTGCCCGACCGCGAACTTGCTCACCGTCACTTTGTCGGGCGCGGTGCCTTTGACGAGGATCGACTTGCCGGCTTCCAGCACGAAGGGAGTCGAGAGCGTTTGTTCGTGGCCGAAGATGACGACCTCGGGTCGGTAGCTGCGGGTGACGTGGATCATCGCCGGTCCGGTCGTGCCCAGCACGTGGTAGCCGAACTGTCCGCCCAGGTTTTCGCCCCGGATGAGCGCGTCGTTGGGATTCATGGCCCACAGGGCCCGGAAAGCCCCGTAGCGCGTTTCCGAGCTGGACACTTCCAGCAGGCTGATGAGCTCGTCGCGGGCGGCCATGTCGGCCATGGAACTGAGCGCGGCCAGCGCATAGGCTCGGAAAGCGGGCTCTTCGCGGGCCGCGCGCGCCAGCGGGGCCGCCGCACGGTTGTCGTCGAGATACGCCAGCGCTTCGGCGGCGTAGAAGCGCACTTCCGGGTCGCTGCTCTCGATGCCCTTCACCAAGGCGTCGATCGCTTCGTGGCCGATGGCTTCCAACCGCAGCGCCGCGGTGGGCGCGGTGATCGGGTCGAGAAGCTGACGCTCCAAGAGGCCGATCCGCAGGCTCTGCTCGGCCGGAGTCTCCTTCAGCGGAATCGAGCGCACCACGCGAATGTATCGGGCGATGTTGTCCTTGTAGCGCGAGTGGATTTTCAGGTCGATGCGTTCGTCGCTTTTGGGACTGGCCGCGCCTTGCTGCAGCCCGCGCGAGAACGTGTGGAAGCGATGGTTGATCGATTGGCCGATCTGGGCGGCCAGCCGAACCGACTTGTCTTCGGGCGGGATAAACAGGCCGATGTCGCGCGTGCGCAGGGCCGTGCCACCACCCAGCACGCGGCCGCGCACGAGCAAGGCGCGGTCCTTTTCGCCGGTGGCCGACGGGTCGACCAGCACGGGGCCCTCGCCGACGGCCCAGGGGTGCCCCTCTCGAATCGAACCGCCCAGCACGGCCATTTCCGAGAGCCGGGTTTCCATCAGCCAGCCATCCCGCAGGCTCGCGGTTTCGCTGTGCGCGGCCACCTGCACTTCCAAGTCGAACTTGTCGCCCTTGCGAACGCCGGGCGGCAGGAATCCGCGCACCAGCACCAGCGACGTCGACGGCGAGGCAAGCAGTTGATTGGGGTGCTGCACGCCGATTGTTTGCAGCTCGTGCAGAAGCGCCGCGCGCTCGGGCGAGGGCGCCGGATCTTCGCCCGTGCCGTCCAAACCAGTCACCAGCGCCACCGACTCGACCTTGACGTACGTGTGACCGAACGGGCGCGCGACCTCGCCGACGAGCCTGGCCTTCGATTCCAGGACCCCCACGAACTCTTCGGGACTTTGCGACCGCAGGGCGGGCGCGGCGCAGCCCGAGCAGGCCAACAGACCGCAAACGAGCCACGCGTAGCAAGGCCTCATGCCGTGCTCCGTAGGTTTTTCCCGGCGAAGACCAAGGGGCGCGTACCTCCGTGTACGCTCTGGACCAATGTGGGGTCGTACGCCGTGAGAATCACCCGAACGAGTTTCTCAGAAAGGCTTTGACAGGGGTGGGAAGATAGCGCGCGCGGGCCCCCCGGTCAAGGTCGCTTTTGCCACTGGCGCGCACAGCCCGCACGCGTTGCCCTAGCGCCCCCCGGACAGCCGCGCCGCCCCTTACGGCGGATCGTACCCGCCAGCACCGAACGGATGACAGCGGGCGATGCGGCATACCCCCCGCCATGCCCCGCGCAGAAAGCCGTATTTTCGCACCGCCTCGATCATGTAGTTGCTGCACGTCGGCTGAAAACGGCAACTCTGCCCCACCCACGGGCTGAGCGTGATCTGGTAGAGCCGCACCATTGCTATCAGCAATCGGGCAGGCAAGGCGGCGAAGGTGGCCCATTCTGGCTGCATGCGTCGCTACGTGCGGGCGAAAGCATTTGGCTGGCGGCGCAAAATCGGGCACCGCCCGCAGGCCATTATAGATCCGCGTCTGGAACGTGAGAACTCGGGGATTGGGCGCCATTGGCCACGCCCAGCGCGGCCATGCTTCGCCTGGCCTATTGCACGCTCACGGCAAGGGTGAACATGGCACCGTGCCGGTCCCGCGGCGGCTCGTATTCATCGCATCAGCTTTTTGGCGGCCCGCGAAGCAAGCCGCGCCAGCGATTCCATCAGGGGCCGCAACGACGCGGGGGCGCCCGAGCGCGGAATGGCGACGATGTCGACGCCCGGCAGTTCGGCAATCGAGAGGCGAAACGCTTCGCGCAACAGCCGCTTCCAGCGATTGCGCGCGACCGCCCCGCCATGTTTGCGCGACACCGACAGCCCGAGCCGGGGATGCGCGAGGTCGTTTTCCGCCACGTACACCACAAGCGTCGCATCGGAGGCCGAACAGCGCCGATCGTACGCGCGCGCGAAATCCGCGGCCTTGCGCAGCCGGTATCGGGCAGGGAATCGCTCGTGTGTCATTGGCTTTGTCATTCGGGATCGCGGGCCGTCGGCGATTCGGGCTCTTTGGGCACGAGGGGTTTGCGAGACCAGTCGTCTTCGTGCCGCCGCGTCGGGCCGTGCGACGTGCGGGCAATCCGCAGCACCTGGCGCCCGGCCATGATCGTTAGCGCCACGAGCCCGACGCCGACCAGCGCGAGCCCCAACAGGGCCATCAACACTTTCGCGCGGTTTTGCGGATCGAGCCGCATCAACAGCGGCTTGGCCTTTTCTTCCGCCGCCCCCAGCACCGGCACGAGCGGCCCGGTGGCGGCAATGATCCACGTGGCCAGGTAACTCACCATTTCAAATCCCGCCGCGGTTGCTGAGGGTGCGCGCTTTGGGCATGTGCGTCCAGCTTCTTGATCATCTCCACGCACTCGTCGTCGAGCGGGCTGGGAAGCACGATTTGGATTTCGGCGTAAAGATCGCCAGCCTCGCCGTTGCGCGGTGCCACCCCGTGTCCCTTGACGCGCAGCTTCTTGCCGCTGGAGGCGCCCGGGGGCACGCGCAGCGAAATCGTGCCGCGCGGCGTCGGCACGTCGACCTTGGCTCCCAAAGCCGCCTCGGCCAGCGTGACCGGCACGCGCACTTCCAGGTTGTTGCCGCGCCGCGTGAACCACGGATGCGGCGCCACGTGAATCGTGATCAGGATGTCGCCCGCGGTTCCGTCGGGCACGGCTTCGCCCTGCCCGCGCAGGCGAATTTTCTTGCCCTCGTCGATGCCGGCGGGAATCTTTACCGCCAGCGTGTCGACGTGGCCGGAGTGCCGGCGCAGCGAGATCTGCGCCTGGCCGCCGCCGACGGCCGTGTGAAACGGGATTTCCAGCTCGGTGGCGATGTCGGCGCCGCGGACGGCTTGCTGGCCGCCGGCGCGCCGAGAGCGGCCCCCGGCCCGGCGAAACTGGCTGAATATGTCGGCGAACGTGCCGGTCGGATCGCCGCCGCCGAACCGCTCGCCGAAAAGCTGGCTGAAGTCGACTTCTTCTCCGCCGCCCGGGCTGGCGCCCCAGGTGCTCCATCCGCCGCGCGGGCCGCCGCCGCCGCCCGCCGATTCGAACGAGCTGCCGTACCGGTCGTACAGCTCGCGCTTGCTGGCGTCGTTCAAGACGTCGAAAGCGCGCTGCACTTCCTGAAATTTCGTTTTGGCGGTCTTGTCGTCGGGATTCAGGTCGGGGTGATACTTGCGGGCGAGCTTGCGATAGGCCTTTTGAATGTCGGCCGCCGACGCGTCGCGGCCCACTTCCAGGGTTTTGTAGTAATCTTCAGCCATTTCACGCCATTTTACGGCACTGGTCCAACGAGCGGATGGCCGGTATCAAACTCGACGACTCGCACGACCCCGAAGCCGTCCTCAAGTATCACCGCCGGGCCGTCGAGTTCTGGCGCAACATGGTCGCCGAAGCCAACGCCGAATAGCCAAAAGCGGACGCACCATCGTCCAGCCGCTTGCGGCGTAGCCTCACGCAACCCAGTCCGCGTCCTGCGCTCCCCCCTACGTCCCCCAATCCCGCGGATACCGGAAATCCCGGTCCATCGTGCGGTGCGTCAATTTCGCGATCACGGGCAACCGCCGCTTGTACTGGTTGCGGCGGATCATGCGCAGCACGCGGTCGATAAACTCGGGGTCGAAGCCGGCTCGCGCCAGTTGCGCCGGCTGCCAGCGGCGATCGACCAGCAAGACCAGCAGCCGGTCGACCTCCTCGTAGCTGAAGCCCAACTCGCCTTCGTCGGTCTGGCCGACCCACAGGTCGCCGCTGGGGGCTTTGCCCATGATCGCAGCGGGCACGCCCAGATGCGCGGCCAGTTGCCGCAGTTGGGTCTTGTAGAGATCGCCGATCGGATTGATGGCCGAAGCCAGGTCGCCGAATTGCGTGCTGTAGCCCAACAACAGCTCGGTCTTGTTGCTCGTGCCCACGACCAGCCCGTCGAACGCGGCGCTTTGATCGTACAGGATCGTCATCCGTTCGCGGGCACACTTGTTGGCCAAGCGCATTTGCGAGACATTGGGGACCGCGGCCAGGTAGGCGTCGATTTGCGGCGTGATCGGCACGTCGATCGATTGCATGCCCAAGGCCGCGATCACGGCCTGGCTGTCGCGGCGCGTTTCGTCGCTGGAGGTCTTGTAGGGCATCGTCACGGCCAGAACGTTTTGCGGTCCCATCGCCTTGACGGCCAGGTAGGCCACCGTGCTCGAATCGATGCCGCCGGAAAGCCCGAGGACCGCGCGGCGAAATCCCGTGCGCACGATCTCGTTGCGAATAAACCGCACGAGGATTTCCTCGACCAGCGCGGCGTTGATGGCCAGATCGATCTGGGCGGGGTCAAGTTTCATAGCGGCGCCGCTTGATGCGCTTGAGTTCCTCGATCGTCAAGAGCAACTGTTCGTCGCGCCCCAGTGGGGTGATCAGCCGCTGGCGGCGAAGTTCCGCCAGGTCGCACGTGACGATCGAAAGGCATTCATCGAACGGCGGAGCCTGGGCGATGATTCGCCCGTCGGGCCCGGCGACCATGCTGTTGCCGAAAAAGCACAACCCGTCCTCGAAGCCGACGCGGTTCACCACGATCACCAGCGCCCCGAGCAATTGCG
>JBBDNV010000007.1:0-8646 GCA_040877415.1 Pirellulales bacterium | reverse complement strand
GTTCCTCCGGGCGCGCGAGACAATCGCGCCGGCGCCCGTCGCCACCCCGCGCTCGGAACCGGTCCGCCCCAAACCCCGCCCGCGTCCCACCGCACCTCCAGCTTCCACCGTCGAGAAGCCGCCCGAGCCGCTTGTTCTCCCGCCGCCCAAGCCGGCTGCCACCCCGCGCCAGACGCCGGTTCCTCGGTCCACTCCCAAGCCTCCGCCCGCGCCGAAGTCCCCACCGCTCGTCCTCCTGCCTCCTCCGCGCGAAGAAAACACCCGCCCCGCCCCTGTGCCGGCGCCGGAAGAAACCCCGAAAGAGATCAAACTTCCGCCCCCGCGCGAACTGACCGCGCCGATCGTCGTGGAGAAATCCGGGCAAGCCGAGGATGAAGGACTGGCGCCGCCACCGAAACGCGAGCGCCGCGGTCTCTTCGGCTGGGGGGGCGGTCCGAGCTACCGCTATCTCTCGCGCAGCGTGCGCGATGCCATCGACCGGGCGCCGGTCAAGCGCGGCCGCTGGCAATACGTCATCGTGCACAACAGCGCCACGCGGCAGGGCAACGCCCGCATCTTCGCCAATTACCACCGCAACGTCCGCAAAATGCAGAACGGTCTGGCTTACCACTTTGTCATAGGCAACGGCACCTCCTCGGGCAACGGCGAGATCGAGATCGGCCCGCGCTGGACCCGCCAGATCAACGGCGGTCATGTGGCCAGCGATTACCTGAACAACATCGCCATCGGCATCTGCTTTGTCGGCGATTTCGACCGCGATGTCCCGACCCGCGCCCAGCTCTCCGCCCTCGAGGAATTGACCGACTACCTCCGCCGCCGCGTGGGTAAGAGCAAGGGCCGCGTGCTTATCGTCAAGGGCCACCGCGAAATCAATCCGCGTCCGACCTCGTGTCCGGGCAAACGTTTTCCCTACCGCTGGATGCACCGGCGCTTCAATTGATGAAGATCGGTATCACCGGTGCCTCGGGTTTCATCGGTCGCCGTGCGGCGCGTTTGGCCGCGGCGCGCGGTTGGGACGTTGTCCCTTTCTCGCGGCAACCCCGCGATGCGCGGACGCGTCCCTTCGTGCCGGGCGAGCCGGCGGGCGTCGACGGACTCGACGCCGTCCTCCATCTTGCCGGCGAGCCGGTGGTCGGCCGTTGGACCGCGGATAAACGCCGCCGCATCCTGGACAGCCGCGTGCTCGGCACGCGTTCCATCGTCGAAGGCTTCGCCCGCGCCGCCCGGCCGCCTGCCGTGCTGGTCAGTGCCTCCGGCATCGGATTCTACGGCAACACGGGCGACCGCCCGGTGGACGAGAATTCGCCCGCCGGCCGCGGATTTCTGGCCGACGTCTGCCGCGCGTGGGAAGCCGAGGCCATGAAAGTCCGCCGGGGCCGTGTTGTTCTTTTGCGCATCGGCCTGGTGCTCGGTCGCGATGGCGGGACGATGAAGCGCATTTTGCCCGTCTTCCGAGCGGGTCTCGGCGGACGACTCGGTTCCGGTCGCCAGTGGATGTCATGCGTGCACATCAATGACCTCGCTGGCATGGCTTTGTGGGCCGTGGAAAAGGAAGCGATCGCCGGTCCGCTCAACGCCGTGATGCCGTCGCCCGTGACCAACTCCGAATTCACCCGCTTGCTCGGCCGCGCCGTCCGCCGTCCGGCCATCCTGCCCGCACCGGCCTTCCTCCTCCGTGCCGTCCTCGGCGAAATGTCATCCCTCCTCCTCGACAGTTCGCGCGTCTTGCCGCAGGTGGCCTGCGCCTGCGACTACCGCTACGAGTTCGCTGATGTGGCGGCCGCGGTGGACGATGTGACGCGTTGAATAAATCCGCTTGTTCCCGCCGCGGGGAAATCAAATCCTTGTCTTGCTCATGCCCGCCCGCCCGCCACTGATCGACCTGCACCGCCATCTCGACGGCAGTGTGCGCCTCGAAACCATTCTCGACCTCGGGCGCCGCCACCACATCCCGCTGCCCGGTGACACGCTGGAAACCTTGCGCCCGCACGTTATTGTCACCACGCCGCAGCCCGGACTGATCGAATTTCTGGCCAAGTTCCGCTGGATGACCGGAGTCCTTGCCGACTACGAGGCGTGCCGCCGGGTGGCCCGCGAGAATGTCGAGGATGCCCGGCGCGAGGGGATCCGCTACATCGAGTTGCGCTTCAGTCCGGCGTTCATGGCCGACGCGCACCATCTCGATCCTTCACGCGTCACCGCGGCCGTGATCGAAGGCGTGCGCGAAGGCGAGGCGGCCACCGGGGTGAAGGCCAACCTCATCGGCATCCTCACCCGCACCTACGGTCCGGTGCGTGCGCGGCGCGAATTGCGCGCCTTGCTCGATCACCAGCAGGACATCACCGCGCTCGATCTGGCCGGCGACGAGGGCAACTGGCCGGCCGAGCTTTTTATCGAACATTTCAAGGAAGGCCGCGATGCCGGGTGGCAGGTCACCGTGCACGCCGGCGAGGCCGCCGGGGCGCAGAGCATCGTCACGGCCATCGGGCAACTCGGCGCCACGCGCATCGGCCACGCGGTCCGGGCGACCGAAGATCCCGCCGTGATGGACCTCTTGCGCGAACGCCGCATCGGGATCGAGGCCAACCTGACCAGCAATGTCCAGACCAGCACCGTGCCGGACTACGCCAGCCATCCGCTCAAGCAATTCCTCGAAGCCGGACTGCTCGCCACCATCAACACCGACGACCCCGGGATCAGCGGCATCGACCTGCCCTACGAACTGGACGTGGCCGCGCCCGCCGCGGGCCTTGACCAAGGGCAAATCGTGCAGGCGCTGGAAAATGCGTGGGAAATCGCTTTCCTCCCGGCGGAAGAGAAGGCGCGGCTCCGCTCCTGAATCCACTTTCCGCGCTGGAGTTCGTCCGCCCTGCGGTTCTTAATGGAACAATGATCAGGGTGCTCATCGTTTTGGCCACTTGCGGCTTCGCCTGGCCCGCCCGCGCGCAATCGTCCGGGCAACTCTCGGCCTACGATGCCCTGAAAATTGTCGGCGCCGAAAAGGGCGACGCCCTGCTGGCCGGTGTGGTGGAAATTCGCGGGGTGGACGCCGCCCCGCAGCCGCTGCGCTGGACCTTGAGTTTCAAGGACGACACCGCGCGTGGGGGCGTCCGCGAATTCGTTGTCGCGGCCAAAGGCATCATCGCCGAGCGCGCTCCGTTGCGTCCGTCCAGCGGCACCGGCGGGGTCATGGCCGCCACCGGTCTCAAGCTCAACTCCACCGGTGCCTTCGACGCGGCCAACCGCGAGGCCGCCGCGAAGAAGCTCGGCTTTTCCACCTTGAACTACCGTTTGGAGAACAAAAACGGCACGCCTGTTTGGCTGGTCGAACTTTTCGACGCCGGCGGAGCCAGCACGGGAAGCGTCGAGTTCTCGGCCCGGAACGGCACCATGGTCACGCCTTTCAAATCCGTCGCTCCCGTCGCGGCCACGGATGCCGCCGCGAGCGGTTCCTCCACTCCCGACCCGCGGCCGGTTGGCGAACGCTGGGTCTCGGGCGGGGGATTGGCCGGACACATGGAGCGTTGGGGCACGCGTACCTGGGAAGCCACTTCCAACACCGCGACCAGAGTGAGCGACAGCCTCGGCGCGTTTTTCACCGGACGCCCGGCGCGTCCGACACCGGCCGACTGACCATGCCCGAAGGACCCGCTCTCATCATCACGCTTGTCGTGGTCGGTTTTCTCCTCATCGCCGCGGAGGTTTTCCTGCCCGGGCTGATCGTGGGCACGATCGGATTCCTCTTGCTTGTCGCCTCGGTGGTGCTGGTCTTTGTCGGCTATGGCACCTCGGCCGGCGTGCTCGCCGCTTTTCTCATCGGCGCGCTCACCTTCACCGCTTTTATCGTCTGGCTGAATATTTTTCCGCACACCTTCATCGGCCGCCGCCTCATGCTGCGCACGCGTCAGCCGGCCGACCGCACGGCCGGTGAGCGCCGCACCTTGGTCGGGGAAACGGGCGAAGCCCTCACCCCCTTGCGCCCCTCCGGCACGGCCCGCCTCGGCGGGAAACGCGTTGATGTCACGGCGGTTGGGGAGTTTCTCGAACCGGGCGCGGCCATCGAAGTGGTGGGCGCCGACGGCCTGCGCGTGGCCGTGCGGCGAAAAGACTCGTTGGAGCCGGGCAGCCCACCTGCCTAAGATGTCCCCATGGCTATCGGATCGCTCTTCATCTACATCGTCACCGGCTTGGCTGTCGTCTTCGGCCTCGTCCTGCTCATCATTCTTTTCAACTTTTTCGGCATCTGGCTGCGCGCCAAGGTCGCCGATGCTCCCGTTTCCTTCGCCCGGCTCGTCGGCATGCGTCTGCGCCGCGTGCCCCTCGGCATGATCGTCGACAGCCGCATCACCGCGGTCAAAGCGGGGATCCCGCTCGACACCGACGAATTGGAAGCCCACTACCTCGCCGGCGGCAGCGTCGATTCCGTCGTCCTGGCCCTCATCGCCGCGGACAAAGCCGGCATCAAGCTCGACTTCAACCGCGCCTGCGCCATCGACCTCGCGATCAAAGGCACGAGCAAAACCGTGCTCGAAGCCGTCCGCACCAGCATCAACCCGAAAGTCATCGACTGCCCCGCGCCGGGGTCCGGACGCTCCACCATCGACGCGGTGGCCCGCGACGGTATCGGCGTGAAGGTCAAAGCCCGCGTCACCGTGCGTTCGAACCTCGACCGCTTCGTCGGCGGCGCCACCGAGGAAACCATCATCGCCCGCGTCGGCGAGGGCATCGTCACCTCGATCGGCTCCGCGCTTTCCTACAAAGATGTGCTGGAAAACCCCGACCGCATTTCCAAAACCGTCCTCGATAAAGGCCTCGATAGCGGCACCGCCTTCGAAATCCTTTCGGTGGACATCGCCGACATCGATGTCGGGGAAAACGTCGGCGCCAAGTTGCAGGGCGAGCAGGCCGAAGCCGACAAGGTCGTGGCCCAAGCCAAAGCGGAGGTCCGCCGTGCCGCCGCCGTCGCCGTCGAAGGCGAAATGCGCGCCCGTACCCAGGAAATGCGGGCCAAAGTGGTCGAAGCTGAAGCCCAGGTCCCGCAGGCTATGGCCGAGGCTTTCCGCTCCGGCAACCTTGGCATCATGGATTACATGCGGATGAAAAACATCCAGGCCGACTCGCAAATGCGCGAATCCATCGCCGGTTCCGAACGCGGCAACGCCGAGGCACGCTAAGAATCCCCGACCGGTTCCGCCATGGAACAACTCGTCATCCTCCTCATCATCGGGCTGATCAGCCTGGTCAATTGGGTGATGCAGAAGGCCGCGGAAAAGCGCGAGACGGCGGGACAAAATCGCACCGCACGCCGCGAGACCAAACACGAGTCCCGCCGCAACGTCTACACGCAACCGGCTCCGGCCCCGGCTCCGGTCGCCCGCCGTTCGACCGCCCAACGCGATCCGTTCAAGGACCTCATGGACGCCCTCGGCCTGCCCGCCGAGACCGCTCCGCCCGGTCCCGTCGTGGCCGAACCGGCCTACTTCGAAGAGGAGGAATTTGCCTCGCTCGAAGACGCCGTTCCGCCACCCGTCCCGCGGACCTCTGCCCCCGCATGGCAAGCCCCCGCGCGCCCCGCGAAACCCGATGGCAAAACCGCTGCCTTGGCTTCCGCCTTCGCCGCCGTGGGGGAGAAGTCCGCGCCGGCTTACCGCGGCTCGACCTTGCAGGACCTCCTGGCCAACCGCGACAGCCAACGCAACGCCATCGTTCTGGCCGAGATCCTCGGCACTCCCCGCGGCGTGGCCCCTTACCGCGCGGTGTAGCGTCGCCGTCCCCGGCGACGCTACATAAGCCTCACTTCACTGCTGCCCAGACGCGATGGACATCATCGTGGTCGTCCAGGGCCTGCAAGAATGCCCCGACTTCCGCCCGCTGCTCTTCGTTCAATTCCGGACACTGCTTCGGCACCCAGCCCAGTTCACTCGTCACCACCGTCCATCCGTTATCCGCCAGCCATTTCGACACCCCGTGCGTGTTCGTGCGGTCGGTGATGAATCGCGCGCCGGTGGCATCGGCCGGGATGTCGTCGTTCTGCGCATGGGTGAGGGGTTCAACCTCGTTGGCCCCGGCCTCGATGGCCGCCTCTTCGATGTCCACGCCCGCCTTGGCCGGGTGCGCTTCGACCAGTCCGACGTGATCGAAGAGGAACTTGTTGCTCCCCGATGCCCCGAGTTGTCCCTTTTTGAAAAGCACGCGCAGCTCCGGAGCGGTCCGGTTGTGGTTGTCGGTCACGGCCTCCACGATGACCGGCACCTTGTGCGGGGCATAGCCCTCGAAAGTCATGTTTTCCAGCGCCGTCTTGTCCGCGCCCGTGCCCGCGCCCTTGGCGATGGCCCGCTCGATAACGTCCTTGGCCACACTTTCCTTGCGCGCCTTTTCCAGCGCCGCGGCCAGCCGCGAATTGGTCGCCGCATCCGCCCCGCCGTGCCGTGCCGCGATGGTGATTTCGCGGATGAATTTTCCCGTGGCCTGCGACTTGCGGAGCGAAGCAACTTCGCGTTTGGCCAGCAACCATTGACGTCCCATAAGGCCGCCGATCTTATGCCGTCGGTCTGTTTACTCAAGACCTCCGGGTATTGGCGCTTGCATTT
Organism: Pirellulales bacterium; assembly: GCA_040877415.1. Classification (GTDB taxonomy): domain Bacteria; phylum Planctomycetota; class Planctomycetia; order Pirellulales; family PALSA-1355; genus JBBDNV01. The sequence continues at coordinate 2,056 of JBBDNV010000007.1, read as the reverse complement.
TATACATACTTTGCACACTTTGCCCTTATGCAAGCCACGCTCTCCGAATTGCATCGCGAAACCCGGCGCATCGTCCGCCCCGTCATTCACGGCGGGGAAGAGGTGGTGCTGACCGAGTTCGGCAAGCCGGTAGCGCGCATCGTACCCTACATGCCCACCGTGACCGTCAGTCCGGCCGAAGCCCGGGAGGGCGGAACTTTGGATGACGAAGCTATTCTCGCGGGGATCGCCGAAGCCCGTGAAGAGGATATCGAGCGTCTCGACTCGTGAAATACTATGACACGTCCGCCCTCCTGCGGGCGTGGAAGGAAGGATGGACGCCGTCCGGCGGCATGACGCGCTCCCACACCGTGGCCGAGTGGATCGCCATCCAGACCGGTCGTGGTTTGGTCTACCGGATGCCGAATGGCCAGCTGATCAAACGCAACCTCTCGCCGGCCGATGCGGGTCGCGAAGCCGGACGCTTGTTTGCGCACCTGAACTTCCACGATTTGTCCGGACCGCAAACACTCGAAGCCTCCACGCTCGCGGCGACGAGGGCAGGGGTCCGCGGGGGAAATTTCCACGACTTCATGCACGCGCGCACAGCGGAAACTTTCCAAGCCGAGTGCATCGTCACGTTGAATCTGCGCGACTATCGAATGATGACCGATTTGCCCCTGGAATTGCCGGTTCTCCCCTGAGTATCTGGCTGGGGATCGCCTCAATCACCACCCCGTAAGCTCAAGGCTGAGTCCCCGCCACGCGCAACATAACTTCGTTGCGTCGCAGGAAAGGCGGGATCCACGGCGGATCGTAGTATCCGAAAAGCGGCTCACCGCCGACCTCCAGCCCCTTCTTCTCCACCCAGGCCCGCAATGCCCCGAGCGCCTCCTGCTCGTTGGCCTCGCTGCGTCCGCCCGAATACCGGTAAACCGCAAACGATCCCGCCGGCAAGGTGTCCATCTTCACCGCCGCATCCTTGGGCGCCGGCACTTTCGCCGCCGCCACCTCCCGCGGCACGATGAAACTCATCCCCGCGTTCTCGCCCTCATGCTTCATCAAGACGGGCGCGGTCATGGCGATCTTCTGCTCCGTCTCGTTGCTTCCCGAGATGTAGCGGAACAACCGCATGAAATCCCCGTCGCCGGACGAAGTCCGCACGACCGCCATCTCCGGATAATCCCGCACCTCGAACTTCCCGTCCTCCGCGGTCACTTTGTAATCGGGAATTTCGATGGCCATGGAGACGGCAATTGGGGCGGAGAGGAAAAGCAAGAATGCCAGCGCGCGCTTCATCAAGCCACCTTATCACAGCCCGCGCCGTTTGTCCCCGGTGCAAAACGACAGCGTTTGCCGCGGATCCGGCACCGAGATGGGTTTTCCCCCTCTGCCCCTGGAGTCATCACCGCGGCCGGCCGGACCCGGACGGGAGGGGAATGCTCTTGTCCGGCGCGGGGTGGCAGCGGATGTTCGTCGGCCATGGATGCGTTTTTTGTCGATCTCGGACGCCGGGTGCGGGAGCGGTGGCAGGCCGCGGACTTTTCCCTCGCGGCCTTTCCCGGCCTCGCACAAGCGGCTCTCGAGGAAAATCCCCCGGCGGAACGGGTGGACCTCGCGGCTCTCACCCGCTCGTTTCTCCGCGACGACGAGCAGCCGCTCCAAACCGCCTCGGGGTTAGGCCAGCCGGAGTTGGTCGTCTTCGATGATCCGCGGTTTTATATCCAGCTGCTCTTCTGGCTGGACGGAACCACCCAGATTCACCAGCACGAGTTCTCCGGGGCCTTTCACGTCATGCAGGGATCAAGTCTGCACGCCGAGTTTTCCTTCACCAACGTGCGGCCGGTCACCGCGCATTTCCGGCTGGGTGATTTGCAACTGGCCGGCACCGAGTTGCTCGAGACCGGGCGCACCGTGCCCATCACCTCGGGCGCGGGCAGCATTCACTCGCTTTTCCACCTCGAAACGCCGTCGGTCACGGCGGTGGTGCGCACCCACTCGGACCCCGGGACCGGACCGCAATTCACCTACCTGCCGCCGCATGTCGCGGTGGATCCGTTTTTCTCCGACGCGCTGA
>JBBDNV010000006.1:0-43855 GCA_040877415.1 Pirellulales bacterium | reverse complement strand
ACGGATCTGTGGGAGCCCCGGGCGGGCAACCGCCCAGGGCCACCCGGCCATCACTTATATTCGCGGATTTCAGCTCGGGCGGGCAAAAAAGTCAGTGATGTTTCTTGTGCCGGTCCCGTCTCTTGTTTCTTTCACTAGACCCTGACCCCCGACCCCTGACACCTGACGGGTGGCCGAAAACGTCCCTTGCACGCCGCGCAGAATTCTGTTTTAAGCAAGGATGGAATACTCTCGACATGCGCCAAACTTCTTCACTTCGGGGGGTGCGTTGGAATTTCGCGCCGGGAATTACTCTAAATCCAACGCGCGCGGTCACTTCCGCGCGGCTCGGGCCATTCTTCGCGCGCACGCTGTATAGCTATGAAAAACTCCCGCCCCATTTCCAGGCCGATTGGCCTGATTTTGAAAATCCAAATTAGGCCACAGGCCAGAGGCCGGAGGCGGGAGGACAAGAGTCATTGGCCACAGAGGTACGCGAGGACACAGAGGACGAGAATCATTGACGGGAACGACACTCTCTGCGCCCTCGCCGTCGGTGTTCTCCGTGGCTAACGATTCCTTTCCCCTTACAGCGCCAGCTCAGGCCCCCGGCGGCAGGAAAACCGACAGATACCACCACGAGCCACCAACCACCAACCGAGGAGAACAGGTGAGCAAGAAAGAAAACGACCAGGGTCGAGAGGTCTACAGCGCCCGCCGCGCCGTCGATCGCTCGTTCCAAATGGCCACCGCGATGACGAGCATGCCGACCAGCAGCAGGCGGATGTTGGCGTTGATCGAAAAGGGAGTGTCGCTCCACGGGACGTAAACTTTCCGCGAAATGAACTGCAAGCCGATATCCAACAGCGACAGCGTGGTCACGCCCAACAGCGTGCGCCCCAGGCCGCCCGATCCGCCGGTGACGCGCGTGCCGCCGACCACGACGCAGGCGATTGTTTGCAGTTCGATTCCGGCCCCCGCCCCGGGCACGGCGGCGCCGCCGCGCGCGGTGTACACAAGCGCCACAAGGGCCGCGACCGTTCCGCTGGCGGCGTAGAGCCTCCATTCCACGGTCCGCACCGGCACGGCCGCGAATTGGGCCGCGAGCCGGTTTTCGCCGATGGCAAACAGATAGCGACCATAGCGCGTGTGATGCACCACGATCCAGGCCACAAGAGTCGCCATCAAAAACAAGCTCAATTGATTGGGCACGCCCCCGAGCGAGCCCTGTCCCAACGCGGTAAAACCCTCGGGCAAACCCGCGATCCGCCGGCCGCGCGAAAGCGCCATGGCCAGCCCGGAATAGGTGGCCATCGTGGCCAAGGTTGCCACCAGCGGCGCAACGCCAAAAGTGACGAGCGTTCCGTTGACGGCGCCGGCGAGCAATCCAACGCCCAGCGTCGCGGCGCCGGCCGCTTCGATCGGCCAACCGTGCTGCCAAAGAAGCCCGAAGCTGATGCTCGAAAGCGCCATCGTCGAGCCGACGGACAGGTCGATTCCACCGGTCAGGATGACGGCGGTCATCACGGCCGCCAGCGCGCCAATTTCGCCCCAGGGGCGCCACATGTCCAATACGGCGGCGGGCCGCTCGACCTCGAAGGCCACTACGACGACGGACGCGATCAACAGCGTGGTCGGCACGAGCAGCGGGACCGCGCGGCGCACCAAGGCGGTTCTCATCTTTCCAGCCTCCGCCAGACGAGATCCGCGAGCACCGCCGCCAGCAGCATCAAACCGGTCACCAGCGCGTAGTGGTAGCCCGAAATCTGCCACAGCACCAGCGCGTTGTAGATCAGGCTCAAGAGCAGGGCGCCCAGGCAGACTCCGATCACGCTGCCGCGTCCGCCGGTGATCGAGACACCCCCGATCACGGCGGCGGCGATCGCTTGCAGCTCGTAGCCGGTTCCCATTCCCGATTGCATCGAGCCGGTTTGCGACAGCTCGACGAGCCCGGCCAGCGCCGTCAACAGTCCGCCCGCGGCGAACGCCGCCAGCCAGACGCGCGCTTTTGAAATGCCGACCAGCCGGGCCGCGCTTGCGCTCGAACCGAGCGCCATCAAATGCCTGCCTGATCTTAAATGCGACAGCCAGACGTAAACGGCCAGCACGGTCGCGCCGCACAGGGCCACCGATCCGTTGATGCCCAGGAATTTCGCGTTGGACCACGCCACGAAGGAAGGCGGCAATTGCGTGATGGTTTCGCCGCCCGAAAGCGAGATGAGCAGGCCGCGGTAGATCGTCATCGTGCCCAACGTGACGACGATGGGATGGACCCGGCCGGCAAGCGATAGCGCGGCATTGCAAACTCCACCGGCCGTGCCCGCCGCCAGCGCAGCCAAGACCGCCAGTGGAATCGTCACGGCGGGCGGATAGGGCGATTTCAGCACCAGGCCTCCGACGCCGGCCGACAGCGCAAAGAGCGAGCCCAGCGAAATGTCTATGCCGCCGGCCAGAATGATCGACGCGGCGCCGAGCGACAAAATGCACCACATGGCGGCACTGGCCAACAGCCGCCACAAATTGTCCCCGCTCAGGAAGGTGTCCGTCGAAAGCGCCAACACAAGGCCGAGCGCTCCAATCGCGATCGCCAGCGCCAGCTCGCTCCCCAGCGCGCGACGCGCACCCGGCCGAGCCGCCCGGAAGCCGGCCGCGGGCGCTTGTATGGATTGGTCCCCCAGCGCCGCGGCGGCAACTCGCTCGGGCGTGGTCTCGCCACGCTCAAACTCGCCGGCAATGCGCCCGGAGCGAAACACCACGATCCGATCGGCGTGTTCCGTCACTTCGGCGAGGTCGGAGCTGATCATCACGACCGCCGTCCCGTCCTTGGCCAGCCGCCTGAGGATGCGATGGATTTCGGCTTTGGAACCGACGTCGACGCCGCGCGTCGGCTCGTCGAGTATCAATACGGCCGGCCGGGTCAGCAACCAGCGGGCCAGCACGACCTTCTGCTGGTTGCCGCCGGAGAGCTCGGCGACGGGCTGCTCGGCGTCGCGGCATTTAATGGCCAGCGCCGCGATTTGCCCGCGCGCGGCGGACCGTTCGCGGCTGGCGCTCGAGAGCGGTCCGGCGGCCAGCGAGCGAAGCGTGCTCAGCACGGTGTTGGCGCGCACCGAAAGGCCGCGAAAAACGCCCTGCCGCAGACGATCCTCCGGCAGGTAGGCCAAGCCGGCGGCCACGGCTTGCCGCGGATTGCGAACGGCCCGATTGGTGCCGTCGACGGCGATCGTGCCTCCCAAAGGCGGTTCCAAGCCGAACACGGCCCGGGCGAACTCGCTGCGGCCCGAACCGACAAGTCCGTAAACACCCAGTATCTCCCCGGCGTGCGCCGAGAGCGAAACGTCGACGCACCGCGCCCCGGCCGCCGTGAGATGTTTCACTTCCAAGCGCGTTTGGGGCCGCGCGGAGCCGGCATCGCGTGCGATGATCGTCTCGATGCCGCCGCGGCCGACCATTTGGCGAATCAGCTCATCGCGGTCGATCCGGCCGCTCGGGCCAGTCCACACGCGCCGTCCGTCGCGCAGCACGGTAATGCGATCGGCCAGGCGGAAGATTTCATCCTGCCGGTGCGAAATGTAGAGGATGCCCACGCCGGCTCTCTTTAGACGCTTGATCTGATCGAAGAGCCAGGTGGTTTCGCCGGCCGTCAGGGCGCTCGTTGGCTCGTCGAGCACGAGCACGCGGGCTTGCCGGGTGACGGCGGCGGCGATTTGGGTCATGTGGCGTTGGGCCACGCTCAACTGCTCACCCGGTGCGCGCACATCGATCGTTTCACCCACGAGCGCGACGGCCCGCTGAGCCTGGCCGTAAATCTCGCGCCAGCGGACCCAACCGGCCGGTCCGGCGGGCAGCCCTTGCTCCAAGGCCATGTTTTCGGCCACAGACAGGGTGGGAAACAGCTCGGCCTCCTGGTGCACGGTGACGATGCCGTGGCGACGCGCTTCGACCGGATTGGCCCAGACCACGCGGCGGCCGGCGAGCATCATGGAGCCTTCGTCGCTGGGGATTACTCCCGCGAGAATGTTGATGAGCGTGCTTTTTCCCGCCCCATTTTCGCCGACCAGCGCGTGTACTTCGCCGGCCGCAAGGTCGAATGAAACGCGATCAAGCGCCACGACTCCCGGAAAGCGGCGAGTGACGTCGACCAATCGCAGCAGCGGGGCGGAGTCGTCGTGCACGGCGGCGTGAGCTCCGTGGGTCCGCTGGCCGGCCTAGGGGGCCGACGGAGTGTCCTTCTCCTCGGGAGCGTCCTTCTTGGAAGGCTCGCCTTCGGCTTCCTTGGCCGCGTCCTTGGGCGCCTCGTCGGTCGCTTCCTCCTTCGGCGCCGTCTTGGCCTCCGCCTGCTCGGGAGCGCCTTCTTGGGCTTCCTTGGCGGGGGCTTTAGCCGTCCGGGCGCGTTCCAGGTCGCCTTGCACTTTGGTCACTTCCTGGGCGAGCGACTTGTCCTGGGGGTTGGCTTCGGCCAACTTCTCGCGCACTTTCACGGCCCGCTCGTAATTGGCGATCGCCTTGTCCGGTTCGCCCGTGTTTTGCTGAATCTTCGCGGCGTTGGCCAGGCTTTCGGCGAACCGCGCCTGGAAATCGGCGTTGGACGGTTGATCGCGGACCAGCGTTTCCAGCACGTCGCGGGCCTCGAGCCAGGCATTCAGCGCCCCCGGCTGGCGATTGATGGCGGTCAGCAGCATGGCGGTAGACTTGAGCAGCGCGGTCAGGTCGTCGCGAAAGGCGACCGACTCGGGGAACTTCTTCGTCAAGTCACGGTACGTGCCCTGCGCGTTCTGAATGGCGAAGAAGAGTCCCATGGCATGCGCCATGGGGTCACTGGTCTTGATGGTAAACCACTCCGTTGGCGCGGTGATCCGCAACACGTGGTCCTGGAAACCCGGAAAGCTCTCCGCGCCGAATTCGCCGGAATTGATCATTTCATTGAGCTTCCTCAAACCGCCGTTGAGGGTCTCGAGGCATTCGGCGGAGCCCAGCTTCGCTTCGAGCGCCGCGGCGTGCAGTTGGGCCGAGGCGACCTCGGGCCGCATCTGCTCGTCGTCCTCGTGGCTTTTCGATATTTCCTGGTAATAGGCCAACGCGGGATTGAGGATCGCTTCGCGATCCTTTGCGGCAGCCGCGCCCTTCAGCTTGCCGCTGTTGGCCGCAGCCACGACGATCTGGTTGATCGCCGTCGAGCTCCGCGCAAAGTCTTTCTTGGCACGGTCCCGCTCTTCGGTCACGCGCAGGGCCCACGTCGTCGAGCCGGCGGAAATCGCCGCCAATCCCACGAGCAACACGATGACGATTGCGATCCACGTAGTGCTGCCGCGACGCGCGGCCAACTCGGCCCGACTGGCTGCCGCCCTTGGATCGGCCTGGAGCGGAGCGCCGCAATTAGGACAAGACGGCGGCGCGCTGCCGGACGTTGGGGGTTCGATGGTCGTCTGACACTTGGCGCATTGCATGATGGTTGGCTCGTTTTCAAAGAGGGCCTGGAGCTTTCAAGGCAATCATTCTGGCCTTCCCGCCGCCGGCAGTCAAATCGCCGGTCAGTCGACCTCAGTCGACCGCCAGGGCGTGACAAATCTCATAGATGGACACGGTCAGTTGCTTGCCCGCGTCGGTCGTTGGCACCCGCCGAACGCAGCGGGCCGTTAGCCCCCGCGCTCGGCACTCGTCGGCAAACGCTGCGGTGGTTCGCCGATTGGGATCGGAGACGAGCCCTAAACCCCGCGGCACAAGCGTGCGCGCCAGGGCCGCGGCCACCAGCGCCGCCTGGGGACGTTCGTAAAGCACGTCGGAGGCGGCCACCACGTCGAACGTGCCCAAATCGTCCGGCAGCCTGCGCCAATCCACCAGCCGCGTGTCCACGTTCCCCAGCGCGTGGCGTTCGGCATTGGCGGCCGCAAACTCGAGCGCATCGGCGTAATAGTCGGTGGCCAGCACGTCGAATCCGCCGGCGGCCGCCGCCAGGCTGACCAGGCCGATGCCGCAGCCGAGCTCCAACAGCCGCCGTCCGCGGCCCGGCTGCTCGGCAACGTGCTCGGCCAGCACGCGCGAACTCGGCCAGCAATCGGCCCAATACGGAATGCGCTCGTCGAGCGCGAAGTCTTCTTCGCTGATAAGGTCATCGACGTTTCGAGGCCGCAGCAACTCGTAGCGGCGCCCACGGATCACCAGCTCGGTATGGGCCAAATCGAATCGCCGGCGCAAATACTCGGGGGCCTGGCCCTGTCGCGTCGAGGGGCGGACTGGCATCGGGCTCGATCCTGCCTATTTCTTGAGGCTCTTCGGCAACTCGTCGATCTTGGCGGCCAGAATGAAATCGTTTTCCGACAGTCCGCCGATCGCGTGCGTGTACAGTTCGATCCACACGTTGCGATAGCCTTCCAGGTGCAAGTCGGGATGGTGTCCTTCCTCCTCCGCAACCTCCGCGACGCGTCCGAAAAAATCTATGCCGGCCATGAAATGTTTCAGCACCCAATCCTTGCGGATCCGCTGGCCCTCGTGCGTCAGGCGCCAGCCGGCAAGCTGTTTGAGCTGGGCTCGGGCTTCGTCGAGCGCGTACTTCGGCACGCCGCCCTCGCAGGGCACGCATTTCTTCCTGGTCAATTGTTCCGTGGTCTGGGTTTCCATGGCGACCTCCCAACAGGGTCACGGGCCTGAAACAGACAGCCTATTGCTTTGCGCCCGTATTATCGCGCGGCGAGGGCGGGAGTCAAATGACGGGTTGCCCGCGGGGTGACACTGCTGGCTTGTCCGGCAGCGTGGCGCCAACCACGCATGGACGACCGCACGGGCGGACGACGACACCTGTGGAAAAGCCACCCGTGGCACCGGACCCCGACGCAAGCGCGATTAGACGTTTGTCAGATGAGGCCGCGGCGTGCGGCGCGTTTTCTCGACCAGCTCGACAAGCACCGGCGCGTCGAACGGTTTGCGCAGATAGTAGGTACCCCCGTGGGAACCCGCGCGACGAATAATGTCGGGCGTTTGCATTGCCGAGAGAAACATCACCGGCACTTCTTCCATGTCGAATCGGCGCTTCAGTTCATCGCAAAAGGCCGAGCCGCTGTGCCCCGCCAGGTTCACGTCCGCGATGATTAAATCGGGCGTCGCCTGCTCGACGGCCTCGGCCGCCGAGTTCATGTCGCAAGCACGGTGACATCCGTAGCCGACCCGCTGGAGAATCCGGGCGATCTCGCTGAGCACCTCCGGATGATCGTCGATGGCCAGGATGTTGACCTGCGAATCAGGACTGTCTTTCATTGCCTCAACCCCGTCCTATGTTCCGCGGCTATTGGTCAAAAGTGTCCGCCAGCCGCCCCCTTGCGGCAGGCGGCCCGTAGACCTTACATAGGTATATTCGACGCCAGCATTCGTTTTTCTTCACCAGCGCTGGCCAGTTTTCGCAGTCGGGCTTGTTTATTCGACCGGAAAAACCGTCAAGGGCCGCAAATCCCCGCCGGCCAAGACCTTCGCCGGGCTGTCCGTCGGGCGAACCGGAAAACTCACCAAATTTCGTTACGGTGGCCGCATCCTGCCGGTGCGATTGGGGCGCGACTTTTCCGCGCATTTTTGGGTTTGACAACGCGGCTGAATCACGCCGTTCGGCAATGGACGTGGAAGGGTTCGTCAGTCTGTTTCACCGACGCGGCGACGCAGGGTGCATGCGAGCGGACTTCCCGAACGCGATTGCTCCGCGCCGGCGCAGATTGCCGGTCAGGGAAGCGTTCGAACTTTTGTGACTCGCCGCTGTTGACAGGTGTCAACCAAAAGACTACAGATGTAACCGATTTGAGATCCGAGGCTCTTTTCCAGTATTGCCATGTCTGCAAAACGAGAGGAACCCTTGGCGGCCGCAGAGTGGAAGGTCATGCGGATCATATGGCGGTACCAGTCGTGCGCCGCCCGCGATGTATACAAGGAGACGGCCGCGGAATTCGGCTGGGCGCCGAGCACGGCCAAGACGCTGTTGCGCCGCCTGGTCGACAAAGGTTATTTGCAGGTCCGGCAGATCGGGAACAGTTTTCTCTACCGGCCGGCGGAGCCGGCGATCAAGACTCTGGCCGGTGCGGCGGACGCGCTTTTGAGCAATGCCCTGGAAGGCGCGGTCGGACCTCTGTTGGCCCACATGGTCAAGAAGAGCAAACTCACGGAGGAGGAACTGGCCCAGCTGAGGAAGCTGCTCGAAGAGCATCAGCCGAGGGAGAAATAAGATGTTCCTGGTCGAATCGGTCAATGCATGGAGCGCCGCGTGGGCTGGTTGGATGGCCAATGCCACGGTGGGCACGTTTTGGTTGTTTCTGGTCGTTGGTGGAGTTTGGCTGGTCGGCCGCCGATGGATGTCGGCCCATGCAGGATACTGGCTGTTCATGCTGATTCTGCTTAAGGGCGTCGTGCCCTTCGAACTAAGTGTGCCGGCCGAATGGGACTGGATGCCGACGGCAATGCAATCGGGGCTATGGCACACGTCCACCGCGAGACTCGAGAGCCTTGGTGCGCAAGGGCGCGAAAGTCGCGCTGCGGCACAAACGACCCGCCGCCTCGGCGAGGGCTCAGCCCAAATGGCAACCGACCGACTTGCCGATACACGTGTCGCGGCCGAGCAAGCTGCTCTTGGACGCACCTTCCTCGCTGACGCCGGTGGCCGCTCGGCGGTCGTGGCCGTGTCGTGGACGTCGTGGACGATGCTGGTTTGGTCAACAGCCGTATCGGCGTTGCTCGTAGCATTGGTAATCAATCATGTGCGCATGATGAACCGGCTGAAATCGCTGGCCTCGTCGAGCGCGTCGGTGGCCGATGTGGAGCGACTTGCAAAGCGGATCGGCTTGCGCCGAGCGGTGCGTGTGGTGACTTGTCGCGACATTGCGACGCCGGCAGTCGCCGGCTTATTCCGCCCAACGCTGTTTCTACCGCATGACCTGGCGGAGCGTTTGAGCGCGCGGCAATTCGACTGGGTCGTGCTGCACGAGTTGGCCCACATCCGCCGCGGCGATTTGTGGGCAGTTACGATCGAGCGGATCATCCACATTCTGTATTTTTTCAATCCTGTCGTCTGGCTTGCTAGCTGGATGGTCGATCAGTTGTGCGAATGCGCGTGCGACGAGGCGGCGTTGGCGGCCGCCGATTGCGATCGCCGCGAATGCGGCGCGGCCCTGTTATTGATTCTTAAGAACGCAAGTGTTTGGCCGCTTCACCTCCCTCCCGCGCTTGGCATGTCCATGTCATTTGTGTTCGTCAAATGGCGATTGAGGCGGCTGCTCGATTCGCGGCGCACGCTCGAAGCGCGGCTGTCGTGGACCGCGTTGGCCGCGCTCTGTCTGTCGGCTGCGGTTGTCTTGCCGAACGTGAGAGCGAGCCACGGCGACGACTCGTCGAATCAGCCTCGAACCGCTCAAAACCAACAGGAGGGCGCGAAGTCGGCTGCCGGCCGCGACGGCGCGAAACCGCAACGCCCGGTCAAGGCACAATTCAGCGGCGCGGTCCGAACCAAAGGCGGGAAGCCACTCGAAGGGGCGCGAGTATGTGTCGAGTCTGCAAGTCCCCAAGACGGTCGCCGCCGTGAACTCTCGGCTTGCGATCGCGACGTCGGAAAAACGGCAACAACGGACGCCCACGGGCGTTTCACGATTTCGAATCTCGAAGCGGACTTGTTATACACGCTGCTGATCGTGGCCGAAGGTCATCGTCCGAAACTGTTGGACAAGAGAGCACCCAGAGTCCTTGACTTGAGCTTGGATGATTTGCCGCCGGTGACGGACTCTCGGCAGATTCTTCGCGGGCGTGTCTGGGCACCCGAGGGAAAACCGGCCGCAGGCGCCATCGTGAAGGCCCGGGGCTGCCAAACCGTCGTCGACAAGGCGAACCAGACACACCGCTATTATCTGGTTGACGGAATTGACGTAGGGGCGCTCACCAACGACGCTGGCGAGTTCTTGCTCACGAGCACGGAACCGTTGAGCTTTTTGGACCTGGAAGTAACGGCCCGCGGTGCCATGCAGCAACGATTCGAGGAAATGGCGTGCGGCGAACATCAGAACGAGTTGCCGCTAATGGAAGGGGCCACGCTTACCGGTCGCGTCGTGCACGAAGGTAATCCCGTGGCTGGCGTCGGCGTGGGCATCACCGGAGTCGATCCACAGATTTCGACCGGGTATCATGACGCGCTCACGGATGCGGAAGGCCGCTTCGTCATTGCCAGGGTCTATCCCAACGTGCGACTTTATGTGTTCACGGAAATGGACACGTTGGCCGGTCAGAACCTGGCAGCGCCTCGTCGCGTCGTCACTTCCTGCCCGGATCGCGAGACGATCGACGTCGGTGATTTACAATTACAAATGGCTTATCGGCTCGAAGGGCAACTCGTGCTCTCCGATGGAAGACCGGTGCCGCCAAATACGGCCGTCACCTTCCATCGCCACTGGATTGGAGACTGGCAATCGACCCTAGTCGATCAGGATGGCAAGTTCTCCTTCGCCGGCGTGCCGGCGGAATTGATCGAACTGCGAACTTCGCTCGACGGCTATCGCCTCTCAACGCAGAATTACAGTCTCGATCCGTTCATGAAACGAAGTTTGGTCGGGCGCATCGATGGCGACACAGAGGTCTTGATCCTGCTCGAGCCCGGCCGTCACCCCAACGTGCGCACGTCTCTGGGCCATGATGCCGAGATTGGCCGAAAACTGCGGCTCGAAAACGAGGCTTTACAAGGTGTGTCTGACGATTCTCTGAAAGTGCCGCCTCAATAGTGATCACCGCCACGCGAAATCGCCCGCGTTGACGCTGGGCAAATGAGTCACGCCCATCAGGAATTTGTCGATCGCACGGGCGGCCTCGCGGCCTTCGTGGATGGCCCACACGACCAGCGACTGTCCGCGGCGCATGTCGCCGGCGGCGAATACGCCGGTGACACTCGACATGTAGTCCTCGTCGCATTTCAAGTTGCCGCGCGGGTCGAGCTGGAGGTTCAATTGCTCGATCGGGCCCTTCCTCTCGGGGCCCAGAAAGCCCATGGCCAACAGGACCAATTGGGTGGGCCAGATCTTTTCGCTGCCGGGGACTTCGCACGGCTTTTGGCGCCCGTTTTCATTCTTGGTCCATTCCACGCGCACGGTACGCAGTCCGCGGACGTGCCCCGAGTCGTCGCCGAGAAACTCCTTGGTCTCGATGGCGAACTCCCGCTCGCAGCCTTCCTCGTGCGAGCTGCTGGTGCGCAGGATCATCGGCCAATTGGGCCAAGGGCTGCCGGCCGGCCGCTCGCTGGCGCGGGGAAATTCTCCCACGTCGGGTGGGGCCGGGAAGATCTCGAACTGTGTCAGGCTCGCGCAGCCTTGCCGGTTCGACGTGCCCGTGCAGTCGCTCCCCGTGTCGCCTCCGCCGATCACGATCACGTGTTTTCCCGTGGCCAGGATCTGACCGGGGACGATGTCTCCCTGGTTGACCTTGTTCTGTTGCGGCAAAAACTCCATGGCGAAGTGAACGCCCGCCAGATCGCGGCCGGGAATCGCGAGGTCGCGGGCCTGCGTGGCTCCGCCGGTCAAGAGTAGCGCGTCGTACGCGTCGCGCAACATTTCCACGAGCACGTTGACGCCGACGTTGGCGCCGGTGCGAAATTCGACCCCCTCGGCCCGCATCTGGTCGATCCGCCGCCAGACGCGCGGCTTCTCGAGCTTGAAGTCGGGGATGCCGTACATCAACAATCCGCCGGGCCGGTCGTCCCGTTCGAACACGGTCACGAAGTGGCCGGCCCGATTGAGTTGTTGCGCGGCGGCCAGTCCCGCGGGTCCGCTGCCCACGACGGCCACCTTCTTGCCGGTGCGCACACTCGGAGGCTCGGGCATGATCCAGCCTTCATCGAAGGCCCGATCGGCGATCGACATTTCGATCTGCTTGATCGCCACGGGGTCTTCGTTGATGCCCAGCACGCAGGCCGCTTCGCAGGGGGCCGGGCAAATGCGGCCGGTAAACTCGGGAAAATTGTTCGTGGCGTGCAGCCTGTCGATCGCCTCGCGCCAGCGATTGCGATACACCAGGTCGTTCCAATCAGGAATGATGTTTCCCAACGGACAGCCCGTGTGACAAAACGGAATGCCGCAGTCCATGCACCGCGCACCCTGAGTTCGCAGCTCCTCGACGGGCAGAACCTGGAGGAACTCGTTGTAATGCTTGACGCGATCGGCCACGGGCTCTTTGGACACGTAGTTGCGGCCGTACTTCATGAATCCGCGCACGTCACCCATGGACCACCTCGACGTCGCCGGATTGCGTGGCCTGGCCTTCTTCCTCGAGCTTCTTGAGCGCCAGCTTGTAATCGGTCGGCATCACCTTGACGAACTTGCCGGCCAATTCGTTCCAATTGTCCAGCACCCACTGTCCCCGCGCGCTTTCGGTGTACTCGACGTGCTTGCGGATCAAGGTGAGCACGGTGTCCTGATCCGCCGGATCGCTCAGATCTTCCAACTCGACCATCTCCATGTTGACCAGCGGCGGAAACGTGCCGTCGACGTCGAGCACGTAAGCGATGCCGCCGCTCATGCCGGCCGCGAAGTTGCGTCCTGTCTTCCCCAATATCACGGCGCGGCCGCCGGTCATGTATTCGCAGCAATGGTCGCCTACGCCCTCGACCACGGCCGAAGCGCCGCTGTTGCGGACGCAGAATCGTTCGCCGGCGATACCGCGCAGATACAGCTCGCCGCTCGTGGCTCCGTAAAGCACGACGTTGCCGGCGATGATGTTTTCCTCGGGCACGAACGTGCTGTCGGCGGGTGGGTAAACGATGATCTTTCCACCCGAGAGACCCTTGCCGCAGTAGTCGTTCACGTCGCCCGCGACGCGCGCCGTCACGCCGTGCACGCCGAAAGCCATCAGGCTCTGGCCGGCGCTGCCGCGGAAGTTGAGTTGGATCGTATCCTCGCTCTTGAATCCGCCGCGGCCGTATTTCTTGGTCACTTCGCTGGACAGAATCGTGCCGACCGTGCGGTTTACGTTGCGGATCGGCAGGTTGAGCGTTAAGGGTTCCTCGCGCGCCAGCGCGGACCGGCACAAATCCAAGAGCAAAGTCATGTCCATCGACCGTTCCAGGCCGTGGTCCTGCGGCTCGGCGCAATAGGTCAGGATGCGATCGGGCACTTGCGGCTTGTGCAGGATTTGCGAAAAGTCGAGCCCCTTGGCTTTCCAATGGGCGATCGCCCTGCGCGTATCGAGCCGATCGACGCGGCCGACCATCTCGTTGATTGTGCGGAAGCCCAGCCGGGCCATGATTTCGCGCAGCTCTTCGGCCAGCATGAAGAAGTAGTTGATCACCGACTCCGGCTTGCCCGCGAACTTTTTGCGCAGCTCGGGGTCCTGCGTGGCGATGCCGACCGGACAGGTGTTCAGATGACACTTGCGCATCATGATGCAGCCCATCGTCACGAGCGCCGCCGAGGCGATGCCCCACTCCTCGGCTCCCAGCATCGTGGCGATTGCAATGTCGCGGGCGGTGCGCAACTGTCCGTCGGTCTGCACCACGATCCGCCCGCGCAAGTCGTTCAGGACGAGCACCTGGTGCGTTTCGGCCAGACCCAATTCCCAGGGCACGCCGGCGTGCTTGATCGAAGTCTGCGGGCTGGCGCCCGTGCCACCGTCGTGTCCGCTGATGAGCACGACGTCGCTCTTGCCTTTGGAAACGCCCGCGGCGACGGTGCCGACGCCGATTTCGGCCACGAGCTTGACCGCGATGCGCGCGTCGCGATTGGCGTTCTTCAGGTCGTGGATCAACTGGGCAAGATCCTCGATCGAGTAGATGTCGTGATGCGGTGGCGGCGAAATCAGCCCCACGCCCGGCGTACTGTAGCGAATGCGGGCGATTTCCTTGTCCACCTTGTGGCCCGGCAACTGCCCGCCTTCGCCCGGCTTGGCGCCTTGGGCCATCTTGATTTGCAGCTCCTTGGCATTGACCAGGTATTCGCTGGTGACGCCGAACCGGCCGCTGGCCACCTGCTTGATGGCGCTACTGCGTCGGTCGCCGTTGGCGTCGGGCTGGAAGCGCACGGGGTCCTCACCCCCTTCGCCCGTGTTGCTCTTGCCTCCGATGCGGTTCATGGCGATCGCCAGCGTCTCGTGCGCT
Source organism: Pirellulales bacterium (assembly GCA_040877415.1). Classification (GTDB taxonomy): domain Bacteria; phylum Planctomycetota; class Planctomycetia; order Pirellulales; family PALSA-1355; genus JBBDNV01. Next base: position 29,784 of record JBBDNV010000006.1, on the reverse strand, counting down.
TCGCGCGAAATCGAACCGTACGACATGGCTCCGGTGGCGAAGCGTTTGACGATTTCATGGGCCGGCTCGACTTCCTCCAGGGGAACCGGCTTTTCGGCCCATTGAAACTCCAACAAGCCGCGCAGGGTGAGCAATTGTCGCTGCTGATCGTCGATCGATTGGCTGAACTTGCGGAACTCCTCGCGGCTGTTCAGCCGCGTCGAGAGCTGCAGGCTGGCCACCACGTCGGGGCTGAAGACGTGGGCCTCACCCTTACGGCGCCATTGATACTGGCCGCCGACGTCCAGATCGAGCATTTCCGCCACTTCGGTCCGCGGATAGGCGTGCTCGTGACGGCGGGTCGACTCTTCGGCGATCGCATCGATGCCGATTCCCTCGATGCGGCTGGGCGTACGCGTGAAAAACTCGTCCACAAATTTGCTGGCCAGCCCGATGGCTTCGAAGATCTGCGCGCCGCGATAGCTGTGCTGCGTCGAAATGCCCATCTTGGACATCACTTTGAGCAGCCCCTTGCCGATGGCCTTGATGTAGTTCTTTTCGAGCTTTTCGTAGGTGTAATTGTCCGAGAAGTAGCCCTCGGCCAACATCTGGCGCAGCGTGCTATAGGCCAGGTACGGATTGACCGCGCCGGCTCCGTAACCGGTCAACAACGCAAAGTGGTGCACCTCGCGGGCTTCTCCCGTTTCGACCACCAGGCCGCACCGCGTCCGGCTCCCTTCGCGCACCAGGTGATGGTGCACGCCGCTGGTGGCCAATAGCGCCGGGATCGGCACCATCTCGGCATTCACGCCGCGATCCGAAAGGATCAAGATCGTGATTCCCTCGGCGATTGCTCGCGAGGCTTCTTGCCGAATCTCGTCCATGCGGCGGCGCATGCCCGCAGGGCCCGCGCTGCGTGCGAACAAGGTCGAAAGCGTTCGGCTCTGGAGCCGCTCGACGTCGAGCTGGCGAATCTGTTCCAACTGGGTGTTGGTCAGAATCGGTTGCTCCAGTCGCAGCAGGCGGCACTGCTCGGACGTTTCTTCAAGCAGGTTGCCTTCGGAGCCGATCGTCGTCACAAGCGACGTGATGATTTCCTCTCGAATCGCGTCCAGCGGGGGGTTGGTCACCTGTGCAAAGAGCTGCTTGTAGTAGTTGTACAAGAGTTGCGGGCGGTCGGAGAGCACGGCCAACGGCGTATCATTGCCCATCGAGCCCACGGCTTCCTGGCCGCCGGTGGCCATGGGGGCCATCAGGATCCGCAAGTCCTCGAGCGTGTATCCGAACGTGCGCTGGAGCTTCAATAGCGGCTCGTCCAGATAGCCATTGACCGGCGCGGACGCCGGCAGATCCACAAGCGCGAGCATGTTTTCCTTGAGCCATTTGCGGTACGGGCGGCGCGCCGCCAACGACCCTTTGATTTCGTCGTCGGCGATAATTCGGCCCTGGGCCGTATCGACCAGAAACATGCGGCCGGGTCGCAGGCGGCCCTTCGACTCGACTTCCGCGGGCGGAATGTCGAGCACGCCCGCCTCGGAAGCCATCACCACCAGTCCGCTCTTGGTCACCCAATAACGGCTGGGGCGCAGCCCGTTGCGATCCAGTACGGCGCCGATTTGAGTGCCGTCGGTAAACGCGATCGACGCCGGTCCGTCCCACGGCTCCAGCAGGCACGACTGATATTCGTAGTACGCCTTCAACGCGTCGGGCATGCTCTCGTGGTTCTGCCAGGGCTCGGGAATAAGCATCGACATCGCCTCGGACAACGAGCGGCCGGCGAGGACCAACAGCTCGAGCGCGTTGTCGAACAACGCCGAATCGCTGGCGCCGGCACGGCACACCGGACAGATCTTCTTGAGATCGTCGCCGAACTTTTCGCTGGCGAACATGCTCTCGCGGGCATGCATCCAGTTGATGTTGCCGCGCAGCGTGTTGATTTCGCCATTGTGCGCAAGGTAGCGGAACGGATGCGCGAGGTCCCACGTTGGGAAGGTGTTCGTGCTGTAGCGCTGGTGCACCAGAGCCAGCGCCGAAATGAACCTTTCGTCGGCCAGATCGTGATAGAAACGATCCACCTGATCGGCCAACATCAGGCCCTTGTAGACAATCACGCGCGAAGAGAGGCTGGAGACATAGCAGTATCGCTGTTGCGCAAGCCCGCTCTCCTTGATGGTATTGTCGTGCCGCCTGCGAATGACGTAGAGCTTCCATTCGAACATTTCGGGCGGCGTATTCTTGCCGCGCGCGACGAGCGCCTGGCGGATCACCGGCTCGACGTCGCGGGCCGTGCGGCCCAGCACGCTATTTTCGACCGGCACGTCGCGCCAGCCCAGGACCACCTGGCCCTCTTCGGCGACGATCCGTTCGAATTGCTGGACGCAGAAGCGACGCTCGGCCTCGTCGACGGGGAGAAAGACCACGCCGATTCCGTAGTCGCCGCGCTCGGGAAGCGAGATTGCCAGTTCCGCGGCCTTCGCTTGGAAGAACTCGTGGGGCATCTGCGTCAAGATCCCGGCCCCGTCGCCGGTCAGCGGATCGCAGCCGCATGCGCCGCGGTGCGTGAGGTTGACCAGGATTTCCTGCCCCCAGCGAATGATTTGGTGGCTCTTTTCTCCGCGAATATTGACGACGAAGCCCACGCCGCAGGCGTCGTGCTCCTGCGCCGGATCGTAGAGTCCCTGCCTGGGGGGCGGTCCGATAATGTGACGGATTGGCTTCATGGCGAACTCCTTCGCTCTCAACTCATTCTGCTTTCACGCACGCCGCGCGCTGGGGCCGGCCGGCTGCGTCTTGCTGCGAACCATTGCCGGCGGTCACCTGCGAGTCGCCGTTGCCCTCTGCGCGGGAGTGGCCGCTGTGCCCGTTGGGAGCATCGGCTGGGGAGCCAACACCCGAGCGGCTATTGTCAAATGGCGATACGTGCTGTCCTTCGCTTTGCAAAAGCTCGATAAAACGCCTCGTCGTACTGCCCAATTCCTTGCCGCGGCGATGGATGATGCCCAAGGGCCGCACGAGCTCGTCGGTCGCCAGCGGCACCATCACCAGGGTCTTGGCTTCGACCTCGCGCAGCACCGTGGGTTCGGGCAGGAGCGCCAATCCGGCGTCGATCTCCACGGCCCGCTTGATGGTTTCGATGTTGTCGAACTCCATCGTGACGCGTACCTCGGCGCCGTGAAGCTGCAGAATTCGATCGATCTCACGACGGATCGTCAAATCGCCATCGAAGCCGATCACCTTTTCGCCGGCCAGGTCTTCCAGCGCCACGCGGGGGTAGCCCGCCAGACGATGCGTGGGCGCACACACCAGCACCATCGGCTCTTCGCGCCAGCCGATCGCCTCGATCGTGCGCGATGCGCGGGGATAGCTCACCAGACCCAGGTCGGCATGGTCCTTTTCCACCGCTTCGTAGACGCGGTGCGGATGCTGATACTCGAGCCGCACGTTGGCCTTCGGGTACTGGGCCAAAAACCGTTGCAGGTAGCGGCTCATGTGGTGCAAGCCCACCGAGTAGATCGACACCACCCGCACCCGGCCCGAAACTTCTTCGTGCAACGTGCGCACCTGATCCTCCAACGCGTCATAGCGCTGGACCAGCTTGCGGCAGCCTTCGTAGTACGTTTCACCCTCGGGCGTGAGCACGAAGGGGCGCTTCGAGCGATCGATCAGCTTTACACCCAGGCGGCGTTCCAATTGGTTGACGACCTGACTGGCGCCGGACTGAGAAATGCCGTTCTCGCCCGCGGCCCGCGAAAAGCTCCGCCAGCCGACGACGTCACAGAACACCTTCAGCGATTTCAACTGCATAGCGGGAGTCGCCCAATGAGGATTTAGAATAGAGCACAGACGCAAGATTCGATTGGAACATATTAACCTAAACGTCTTAAATCGGCGCGTCAAGCAGCTTTTGGCCAATGGGGCGAGTTCATTCCCGTCACCGGCCGACCCCGCATCGGACTCTGCATCCAATAGATAACATACTTCAGAATAACGACTTAGGAATAGTGTTTCCGTCACCCCCTGGTAATGGCCCATTAGTTTCGCTTCTACCAGGCTAAAAACGAGGTCGTCCTAGCAGGCTTGAGCCGCCGGGACATGGTGGCAAGAGGCGAAGGCCCATGGAGTCAGCGCCCGAGGGGGGCGGATTGTGGTCAGTTCGCCACGCTCGCGCCGCGACGCCGAAACCGGGCGGAAAGTGGCGATCAAACAAGCCCGAACGCCGCGTAGCGTGAAGAACTGACGTGCGCAGCGTTACTTCTTGTCATCGAGCCGCTTGATCGGCCGATACGCGTGCGGACGTTTGGAGAGCACGGTGGCCTTGATGATTTTGTCGGGGGGTCCCGGGACTCCGGGCACACCCTCGGTGCGCTGCAGCTTGGCGAGCACGCGCATGCCCTCGACGACGCGGCCGAAAACGGTGTGCTTTCCGTTGAGGTGGCTGGTGGGCGCGAAGGTGATGAAAAACTGGGAGCCGGCCGTATTGGGCTCAGGCGTTTTGGCCATGCTCAGGCTGCCGCGAAAATGGTTGCGGTGGTTTTCCTGAAGGCACTCGTCGTGAATGGTGTAGCCGGGTCCGCCGGAGCCGTCGCCGTTGGGGTCGCCGCCCTGCGCCATGAAGCCGGGAATGACCCGATGAAAGGTCTGCCCGTCGTAGAATTTGGTTTCCACAAGGTTGATGAAGTTGGCGGTGGTGTTGGGCGCCTCGTTTTCGAACAACACCAGGACGACGTCGCCCTGCGTGGTTTCCAGCTTGACTTTCGGCAGATTATCGGCCTGGTCTTCGGCGGCGCGGATCGCCTTTTCCTTTTCCCACGCCTGCCGGCACTGGTCGATCAAGCGCAGGTGGCGCAGGCCGAATTCGTTAATCGCTTTCTTGTCCTTGGCCGCCAACAGGTGTTTTTCCGCGGCGTCGAAGTCGTTGGTCATAAACAGCGCGATACCGGCCAGATAATCGAGCTGGGGAGCATCGCATTGATGGTCAAGCAGGATTTTCGAGACCTTGGCGGCTATTTCAAAATCGTCCTTAACGATAAAACCCTGGACGGCGCCGACCAGAAAGGCGGTGAGCTCTTTGTTTTGGTTCGGCGCGGCTACGTAGGCTTTCGCCCCCGCTATCGTCAGCGGCTCCAGCAGGTCCCGCGCCTTTTCCATGGTTTCCTTGGCCTCATTTTCCAGCGCCTTCTTATCGGCGGAGACGTCCGTCTGGTATCGGGTCCTGAGTTGCGCGAATTTTGCCAGGTATCCTTTCCACTCGCCGTACATTTTGGCAAACTCGTCGGACCCGGCCGGGGCCTTCCCGTCGGCGGCATGAGCGGCCGTCAAGGTGGCGAGACAAACGGTTAAAACCAACAGCAGTTGACGGAACATGGGCCAAATCCGGGTTGGGTTTAGGTCGGGTCGAGCGGCGTCGAAGAATCAGCTATATTTAGCATAACAAAATTAACCCCCGGGGCGTGAATTCGACCGTTTTCCCGCCCCTTGAGCAATCGTTGCGTTTTCCCAGTGAGGGTACGATTTGGCGCGCCACCGGAAAAATCCCGTCGAAAAGCACGATCGTCATGCGCCCCCGGAACGGCAGACCGCCGCGTTGCGCATTATCGGCGGCGAGCTGGGGGGGCGAAAGCTGCTCTATATCGGCCATCTACGCACACGGCCGATGAAAGATCGCGTCCGCGAAGCCGTTTTTAACCTGTTGGGCTCGGACGTGACCGGCAAACACGCGGTCGATCTGTTCGCCGGCACCGGCGCGCTGGGCCTCGAGGCAATCAGTCGCGGCGCGGTCCGTGCCACATTCGTCGAGCAGCATTTTCCCACGGCCAGGATCCTTCGCCAGAATGCGGCTCTGCTCAGCGTGGCCGATCGCTGCAAAGTCGACTCGGCCAACGTCTTCTCCTGGGTCGAGCACGAGCCGATCGACGGCGCCGAACCCTGGCTCGTCTTCTGTTCGCCCCCCTATGCCTACTTTGTCGAGAGGCAGGCCGACGTCCTGGCGCTGCTGGGCAAGCTGGTCGAACGGGCCCCGGCCCAGAGCGTCTTCGTCGTCGAATCCGACGCGCGTTTCGACACGGGGCTTTTGCCCGCGCTGCCCCATTGGGACGTGCGCCAATACTTGCCCGCGGTCGTGGCGATAGGCCGCAAGTAACCGCGCGTCTTGCATATCATTCAGACGGGGATAGCGCGTAAGGGCCGCTGGTGGCAACCAGGCCGGTTTCGAATATCGGCGCTACGCGTCGTCGGCATTGCCGGTCAACTTTTTTCGCAGTGTGGCGCGATGAATGCCCAGTGCGTCGGCCGCGGCTGCGCGATTGCCCCCCGTGCGCTTCAAAACGGTTTCAAACAACGAGGACTCGGCCCGCGAAAGAAAGGCCTGGTAGAGTTGTCCGTCGGATGAACCGCTGGCCAGTTGCGCCCGCGCCCATGCCCGCACGGACGCGTCGAGATCCGCGTCGACCGACCGCTCGAGCGGCATATCGATGGGCGGGGGCAAATGCTCGACGCCGATCTGTCCGCCGCGGGCCAACAGCAATCCGTGTTCGACGGCGTGCCGCAATTGGCGGACGTTTCCCGGCCAGGGCCGCCGGCAGAGCTCGTCCATAGCGGCCGGTGTAAAGCCGGAACCGGTTTGTCCGCCACCGTCGGCTCGCCGCCGAAACGCCTCGGCCAGCGGCTGAATATCCTCAGTCCGATCTCGCAACGGGGGCAGGGTGATTTCGAACGCGGCCAGCCGAAAATACAAATCGCGCCTGAGCGTCGATCCTTCCCGGCCGGAGTCCCCCTCGCGGTTCGTCGCGGCGATCACGCGAAATGACGTGCTTCTCGATTGCGCGCTTCCGACCGGCGTGACCTCGTGCTGCTCCAAGACGCGCAACAGCTTGACCTGCACGCCGGGCGGAATGTCGCCGGCTTCGTCGAAAAACACCGTCCCCCGATCGGCCAACTCCAGCACGCCCTGCCGCGATCCTTCGGCTCCCGTGAATGCGCCCCGCACGTGCCCAAACAGCTCGCTTTCGACCAGGGTCGGGCTCAGCGACGCCAGGTGAATGGGCACGAACGGCAGCGCGGCGCGTAAGGAATGGCGGTGGATGGCCCGCGCAACGAGCTCTTTGCCCGTTCCACTCTCGCCAATGATCAACACCGAGGCATCCGTCGGCGCGACCAGCGCAATCCGCTTGAAGACGTCCTGCATGGCCGGGCTGGCCCCCAGCAGTTCCTCGTGCGAGCCGTCGGCCCTTTCCGGACCGCGCGATGCGACCTGCCTGCCGTGGGCGAGCGCTCGATCGATCACGCCGGCCGCCTGCTCCAGATCGAACGGCTTGGACAAATAGTCGAACGCGCCGTTGCGCATCGCCGTGACCGCGACGTCGAGGTTGCCGAACGCCGTGATCACGACAATCGGAATCGGACCGGCGCGATCGGTCAAATGCTGCATGGCGGACAAACCGTCCATTCCGGGCAGGCGGACGTCGAGCACGACCAGATCGGGCGTCTGGCGACCGACGGCCTCGAGTGCCTCCTCGGCGCTCGACGCCACGCTCACTTCGTGGCCGGTTTCGTTCAGCAGGCGAGCAAGCCCCCAGCAGATGCTCTCTTCGTCGTCGACGATCAGCACGTGGCTCATCGATGGTCCCTCAGATGCGCGATTGTTCGGCTTGGGCCTCGGCGCCGGCGTCATCGTCCGTAGCGGCCGAGGCTGCCGTGCCGTTTAGCTCGCCGTCGCTGGCGGGCAAAGTTACTTCGAAGCAGGTCGCGCCTTGCTTGACGTATCGAATCGTGCCGCCGTGTGCTTCAACGATCTGTCGGGCCACCGTAAGCCCCAGGCCAATGCCTTCCGGCTTGCCGGTGGCGAACGGCTCAAACAGGCGCTCCTCCAAGTCTCTCTGCGGCCCGGGCCCGCAGTCAAGGACGCGCAGCTTCGTCGCGCCGGCGGAGCGCGCCAACTCAATGCGGACCCAGCCCCCTGGGCCGGCCGCTTCGATGCCGTTGAGCACGAGGTTCATCAGCAATTGGCGGAGCTGCTCGGCGTCGGCGCACAACTGGTGGCCGGATTCGGCGCGATCGGGAAGCTGCAAATCGACGTTGCGATGCGCGCACGAGGGGGCCACCAGGGCCGCGACGTCGGCAATCACGCCCTGCAAATCGCAGCGGGTGCGGCGCGGCACGGTCGGTTGGCCCGCCGTCAGGAACCGCTGCAAATGCGATTCGGTCATGGCCAGTTGCCGCAGGGCAACGGCCAGGCTGTCCTGATCGACCTCGCGGCAATGGCGCTTGTGGAGTTGCGTGGCAATGCGAGCGCCGGCGACCGTGTTGCGCAGCTGGTGAGCCAGGCCACCGCTGAGTTGTCCCAGCAGTGCCAGGCGTTCCGAACGCGTGATCGCGCGGCTGAACTCATCCAGTTGATCACCCAACGAATTGACCGAGCAAATCAGGTCGCGCAGCTCGTCGTTGCGCGCGGGCACGTCGAGCGGTTGGAAATCGCCCTGCACGAGCCGGTCCAACTGTCGCCGCAATTCAAGAATTGGCCGGCTCAATCGGTTGGCAATCACGATGGCCAACACCACGACCACGACGAGCAATAAGCTGCCGACCACCAGCGGCGGATAAGCGGCCTCCCAGCGCGCTTCCCGCAGGAGGCCTTGCGGATACAAGATGTGCAAAAGCATCGCCTCGGAAGTCGTGCCCCGCGGGGCGAGATTGATCGCGGTGTGCAAATATTCTCGGCCGCCGAAGCGGATCGGGTCGCCGAGCTGAAATTGGCCATCGCCGCCGGCAATGTGGGGAATCGCCGCCGGGTCCACCTCGTCCAGACTGGACGCCTGGACCTGGTTTCGCAAGTCGACCAACAAGAACTCGGCTCCCGACAGTCCGCGCGTCTGCTTCAACACCGCGTCGGTGAGGGGAAAGTTGCCGTCCAGCAGCGTTTTGGCGACCTCGTTCAACTGGTGTTCGATCCGGCGCTGGGTGCGACGCGCAGCTAACAGCGCGTCAAGAAGACTGACCCCCAAGACGACGGCGAGCATCACGCCGACGAACGGGAAAAGAATCTGGTACCGCAGCGGCCACCGCATCCGAACACTCTCCCTGTGCGACAAAGTCCACGCCTACTGCCCATCTTACGGTCCTCCGCCACGTGCTTCAATCGAAAGTGACGATGCGTCCGTAAGGAGTCGATTTTGGCCCAACGGTCCCCCTGGTACCCGGTTTCAAAGCGCCTCAAAGTCGAGCCAACTTGCCCGACCGACAGTCTCCCGCACCGCCGGCCACGCGGTTGTCAGAGGGGCTCGTTGTCGACAGCGAACAAGCAGACGAAATCTTCCGTTGAAACAACTTCTACTTGGTCGCGGCAGTCTACCGATTCTAAGGAAGCGGACGATCGCGCGGTCTCGTCGCGCGCCGGCTGGCGTGGATCGAATCCCCGATGAGCTCGCTGGGCGTTTTTCGGCGGCACGTATTGCCACGGCTTTCGGACGTCGGCCAAAGACATTGAGGCCTCGGCGCACGAATAGGAGTGCGACGAATCATGAAAACAAATCAGCAAAGTCCGATCTGGCCCTATCTGGCAATCCTGGCTTTCTTGTTCGTATTGAGCCTTACGGCTCCACGGGCCTGGGACCGCCAATCGCGGCGGGAAGTCAGCCGGGTCGATGCCCGGAACCAGGGCGCTAATATACACCTTACTTCGCAGCACGATGCCGTTCTCGGATTCAGCAAAGTAATGAAGCTCGAGACAACAACAGATGACGAGTCGGAAGTCGAGCTGTTGCCGGAGTTGGACAGGCTGCCGCCCGACGTTTCGGCGTCCGAGGGCAAAGTCGTCCCGGCGGCGCCGGAATTCGCCGACGACGTGCGCGACGAGGTCGATGTGGCCAATCGCCCGCCGATGCCGGCAGCGCCCGGGCCGGACATGGACGTGCCGGACGATGAGCCGCCCCCGGAACCGGACGATCCCCCGGCGGTGGCAACGTCGACCTGGCCGCTGCCCAGAGTGCTGCTGGAACACCTGACCAACCTCGCGCACGAGGATCCGCAGTTGGTCTGGCCCGCGCGTGCGATCGAGCTGGTGCACGAACTTTGCCAGGACAACAGCGACCGCGCGTCGACGTTGAAGATCATCGAGAGTCTGCGCGACTTGGCGACCCACGATGCGCAAGTGCCGACTGCCGACCGCTCGATGGCTTCGGAGATTGCGCGCGTTCGCTACGCGCTTGCGCGGTGGATTGACGTCTGGGATGCGGCCGCAGAGCTGCGTGATACGCCAAGCGCCGAAAAGGTCGGCAAGACGACGGCTGAAAGGATCAGCGTCGGCCTGGCCGACTTCGAAGCGCTTGCGCGAAACCAGCCCGCCGGGGCCGCATGGCGCGAGTACCTGAAGCTGGAGACGCTTCGCGAAGCAGCGGCGCGCGGGCAGAGCGACGAAGAGCGTCGGGCCGCGGCGCGAGCGGTATTGGACCGTCTGGCTTCGCGCCGGCTTTCGCGGACGCAACGACAGTTTGTCGACGATGGGCCGTTGGCCAATCTCAAGGCCCAGCTGCGCGCTTGGGCCGCCGAGCCGGTCACGGCCGAGCGGCTGTTGGCGCATCTGGAACAGTACGAATACACGGGTCTGGCCAGCGACGGGTGGCTGGTGGCCGACGACTTGCGCGGCTTGAATTGGTCGGCCCCCGATGAAACCGATCGGCTTAGCAGGCGATTGGACACCCATTATCGCAATGCCAACGTGCGCGTCGCCGTTGCGGAAGCCTTGCTCGACCGCCTGGTGCCCCAACCGGAAAGAATCGACGCCCCGGTGCGCGACATCGTCGTCAACGTTCCGGTGCGCGGTCGCAGCAGCACCTTCGCTAAATTGTCGGTTCGGCTGATCCCCGACGCGCGTCGCATTCGCCTGGGTCTGGAAGCCCGCGGCGTGGTGGCTTCCAACACCGTGTCGACCAGCGGTCCGGCGACGATTCACAACGCGGGACAGTCGAGCTTTCTGGTCCGCAAGCTGTTCGTGCTGGGACCACAAGGTTTGAGCGTATGGCCGGCGATCGCGGAAGCCGAGAACAATTACAATTACCTGGTTTCGCTGGAGACGGATTTCGACGGAGTGCCGCTGGTCGGCTCGCTCGTGCGGAGCATCGCTCGAAACCAGCTCGACGAATTGCGCGACGAAGCCCGCCAGGAAACGGCCCAAAAGGTGGCGATTCGAGCCCTCCATCAGCTCGATGCCGAAGCGGAAGCGCGGTTGATCGAGGCGGCTAAGAAGATCGAAAGCCGGGAAGTCGCCACGCTGCGGCGGCTGGAATTGGAACTGACGCCCGTTTCGTTATCGACGACCAATACACGAATCGTGGCGCGGGCGCGGCTGGCGGGTCTCCAGCAACTCGGCGCCCACACACCCCGGCCCCGCGCTCCGTCGGATAGCTGGTTCAGCCTGCAACTGCATCAGTCGGCGCTCAACAACGGTCTCGCGCGATTGGATCTCGAGGGCCGGAGTTTCGAGATCGCCGAGCTGTTCGCCTGGGTGGCCGAGAAACTCGGCCGGCCCGAATTGGCCCAGCTCGACGAGCTGCCCGAGAATGTGCGCCTGACGTTTGCCGAGAAGGACGCCGTCCGCGTGAAGTGCCAGGACGGCCGCGTGGAAGTGACGATCGCGCTTTCTGAAATGACGCACGACGGCAGCCGCTGGCGCAACTTCCAAGTGCGCACCAACTACTCGCCCCGGGCCGACGGGCTGGCGCCGCGCTTCGTCCGCGATGACACGATTCATCTGGCGGGCGAGAGTTTGCGGGGAAAACTGGAGCTCAAATTGCGCGCCATTTTCTCCCGCGTGTTGTCGAAAAACCGCGATTTGAGGCTGCTGGGCGAATCGCTTACCGGCGACCCGCGGCTGCAGGATCTTGAGATCACGCAGTTTGCCGTCGAAGATGGCTGGATTGCCCTGGCATATAGTCCGCGCCGGGAGTCAAGCAAGGTCGCCCGACAGCCGCAGTGATTAGAGGGGCGAGCTAGCAGGCAAGGCGCCTCTTAAGCGCGAATCGGCCGCCCGCGAAGCTGCCCCCGCAACACGGCTTTCGTCCGGTCCGAAAAAAAAACAGGACGCCGTGCCGTAAACCGATGCATTGGCGTTGATACGAGTTGCGCCGCGACGGGAGTGCGATTCTGCGGGTTTCTGTAAGTTCCGCAAAAGCACCCCCGTGTCTGCTGCCGATAATCCCGACAAGCACCATTAAACACCGCTGTTGGACTGGCGGTCGGTATTCATGCTAGCAAAGGAGTGCGGCATGCTTCGTGCCACGAAATGGATTTCATCGTTGACGATTGGCCTGGCGTTGGCCTGCGAGGCATCGGCACTGCGGGCCCAACAAATCTCGAATCCAGGCCATCCCGCGCCGGCACCCCAGGACGGCTCGGCCGAAACACCGCATCCTGTCGACTACGTCGTTGAAATCCCGGCCGAAAATGAACCGGGCGAATACGACGCGCAAGACGACGTTGCCCAGCCGCTCGACGAACAAAACACGACGGCCGATTCGGCGTCCGAGGACAAGGAAGCCGAGCTCATCAAGGAACGGTTTCCCAACGGTTCGATCAACATCGAGCGCGAGGTAACGCAGGACGCCCAAGGCAACTATATCAACGACGGCTCCTGGAAAATGTGGGATGAGCGCGGCAACCTGGTCGCGCAAGGACAATACGAGCACGGCAATCGAACCGGCACCTGGGTCCGCTGGTATCGCAGCGTCTCGGAAGCCAATATCCTGTCGAATGCGCCGTACAAACAATTTGCCGGGCCCTTCATCTCTCAGGCCGCGTTCAACAACGACAAGCTCGACGGATTGTGGACGATTTACGACGGTAAGATGCGAAAGATCAGCCAATGGGTCTTCGCCGACGGCGAGCGCCACGGGCCCTCGATCTGGTGGTACTCCAATGGCAAGAAGATGCGCGAGGCTCAATTCCAAAACGGCGACATGGACGGCCCGTATCGCGAATGGAGCGCCGACGGTTCATCGACGGTCAATGAAAGCTACAAGGACGGTCGCAAGATGGCGCTCAAGACCAGCCATCACCAGGGCGGCGCCAAGAAGTCGGAAGGCATGTACCTGTTTGCCAAGGACATCGAGCATTCGCCCGACGATTGGTGGAATTGCAAGCTCATCACGACGGTCAAGAGCGGCAAGGACGAAAAGCACGGACCGTGGGTCAGTTGGTTCGCCACCGGCCAGAAGCAGCTCCAAGGCATCTACGAGCACGACATGCAGATCGGCGAATTCACCTGGTGGCACGCCAACGGCCAAAGGGCGCTTCAAGGGGGCTTCGACCACGGTAAACAAGATGGAAGGTGGACCTGGTGGCATTTAAACGGCCAAAAATCGATCGAGGGTCACTACGTCCACGGCAATCCGACCGGCCGTTGGACCTGGTGGAAGGAAGACGGCCGCGTCGTGCAGTCGGCCGACCTGTCGAATTCCGAGGGCGTTGTGATCGAGACGCCGCGCACGCTTGACCAAACGCCGCCCGTGCCACCGGCGCCGCGCGTGAGCAAGCCGGCTCGACGAGGGCCCGTTAAACGCTAAAGCTGCGGCTCGGCAAGCCTAGGATTCGGTGCAGGCGAACGGTTCACCGACGGGCCGCCCAATTGCGGGCGGCCCAGTTTCTTTAGCCGCACCGGGTGCGCTGACGCCCGGCGGCCCTTTTTGCGGGGGTGCGGCCCCAGATCGATTGGGGCGCCAAGATCGTGGCCGCCGCCAGCCTGATGCACGCCGAAATCAGAGCAAAAACGGCCTGAAAACCGCCCTTGACCGGAAATAATGATTTCCCTATTCTCCCGCCTCACGATCGGCCGAACCGCGGGTCTAGTGCGGGAAAAGACGAGCCCCGGCCCCGTCGGCCCCAAACGCGGAAAACAAATAATCCATGTGGATGGGTCCGCACCGGGAATTACGCCCACGGGCGGTGTTCCTGCGGACCACGAAGCGGATTCCGTTGGCAAGGAGGCCGGCGGTTCGCTTCGGATACAAAGATGGCGCGGCCGCATCGAGCAGGCAACCGCTCAAGCCCGAAGGGAACGTTTGCTAAGCCGTCCAATCGCTCCCGGAAAAGGTTGTTGTCCTCTGCCCCCCTGGGACACGGCCTTTCCGGGGGCCTTTTTTTGCGCGCCGGCTTGACCGCGCACCAGCGCGCCGGTGGTGCGACCTGGAAGACCGATTCCTAGCGCGTTGTCGTTAGCGATGCAGCGCTTCAGGTTCCAGGAAATGGTCAACGCCGTCGGCCTTGGCAATCACCACCACTCCCTCCTCGCTGACGGTGAAGCCGCGCGCGCGGTCCTGCTCGGCATTAAAGCCGATCTCGGTGCCCGGGGGGATGTGGACCTGTTTGTCGATGATCGCGCGCCTCACGCGGGCGTGGCGCCCGATGTCGACGCCGTCCAGAAGGATCGAATCCTCCACGTGGGCGAAACTGTTGACGCGGGTATTGGTGCCCAACAGCGAACGCTCGACGGTGCCGCCGGAAATGATCGAGCCCTGGCAAACGATGCTGTCCAGCGCCTGGCCGCGGCGGGCGTTGAAACCTGCCTCGGCAAACACGAATTTCGGCGGGGGGAAATTGGGCAGGTAGGTGCGGATGGGCCACCGTTCGTCGTACATGTTCAACTGCGGATCGACCGAGATCAAGTCCATGTTGGCTTCGTAATAGGCATCCAGCGTGCCCACGTCGCGCCAGTAGGCGTCTTGCTTGCGATTCTCGTCGCGGAACGGAAACGCGAAGACGCGGTGCGTCTCGATGACCGTGGGAATGATGTTATGCCCGAAATCGTGTCGGCTGCCGGCACGGGTCGCATCCAGGCACAATTGTTCGAAGAGGAAGCGGGCCGTGAACACGTAAATGCCCATTGAGGCGAAGATGTGGCGCGGGTCGCCCGGAATGGTGGCCGGCTCGGTGGGCTTTTCCTGGAATCCGACGATGCTCACGTCGCGATCGACTTCGATCACGCCGAAATGCCGCGATTCGCTGGCCGGCACCCGCAAGGCTCCAATCGTCAAGTCGGCCCCGCTTTCCTTGTGGTGCTCGACCAGGTTGCCGTAGTCCATCTTGTAAATGTGGTCGCCCGCCAGGATCACCACGTGCTCGGGGCGTTCTTTCTCCAGCGTGTAAATGTTCTGATAGACCGCGTCGGCCGTGCCCTGGTACCAATGCTCGTCGATGCGCTGCTGGGGGGGCACGACGTCGATGAATTCGCCCAATTCACGGCTCAGCAGCCGCTGCCAACCGAGATTGATGTGGCGGTCGAGGCTCATCGCCTTGTACTGCGTGAGCACCAGGATCTTTCGCAGGCCGCTGTTCAGGCAGTTCGACAACGTGAAATCGATGATGCGATAGGCGCCCCCGAAAGGCACCGCCGGCTTGGCCCGGTCTCGCGTCAGCGGCTCCAGCCGCTCTCCTCTTCCGCCGGCCAGGACCACCGCCATCACGTTGTTCATTCCGCCGCTCCCATCGCGTCGCTATCGGAATCTTCCGGCTCAGTGCATCTTATCGACTAGTCAAGACATGCTAAAGGGGCTGGCCGGTTGGCGCCCGCCAGGTTCCCGCGAGTCCGCGACCAATGGCCGCCCCAGAGCTGCATCTCAAGCCCTGGCCGAGGCCCGAATTGCCGCCCCGGATGGCTGCCCGTCGAGCCAGGTGCGATGCCACACTTCGAAGAACAGCAACCCCCAAAGTCGATAGCCGTGGTCAAATACGCCGCTTTGGTGTTCGTCCACCATTTGCTCGACCGCGCCGGGGCGGAAATAGTCGCGTGACACGGCCCGCGAGTCGAGCAGCACCTGGCGCGTGTAGTCCCTCAGTTCGCCGCGAAACCACTGTGCCAGCGGCACGCCAAAACCCATTTTCGGTCGCCGCCTCACCTCCGGCGGGAGCAGTTCGCCAAACGCCTCGAACAGGATGCGCTTGCCGCGGCCGCGATGCAGCTTGCAGGCCAGCGGCATTTGGGCCGCCAACTCCACCACGCGGTAATCCAAAAAGGGCGCCCGACATTCCAGGCCGTGGGCCATGGACGCGATGTCGACCTTCGTCATCAGGTCGCACGGCAGATAGGTGACCAGATCGACCAGGCTGGCGGCCGTCACCGGGTCGCGATGCGGTACGCGCGCAAAGGCTCCGGCCAGAAATTCGTAAGGATCGGCGTCGGGTAACCGGGCCAGAAACGCGTCGCTGTACAGTCCGGCCCGGCGGGCTTCGTTGAACATCGAAACCCACTCCAGATACCGCCGCTTTGGACTAAAGGCCAACGCTTCGGAAAATCGTCCCAGCCGCCGCAGCAGCGAACGCTGGCGGCGCCGGCCGCTGAAACGGTGTATGAGCCGGTTGTCGAGCGCGGCGAGAGTCCAGCGGGGCAGGCGATCGAACCACGAAGCCAGCCGCACGGCCCGATAACGCAGATATCCGGCGAACAACTCGTCGCCGCCGTCGCCGGTCAGTGCCACGGTCACGTGCTCGCGCGAAAGTTTTGAAACGTAATAGGTGGGAATCGCCGAGCTGTCGGCGAACGGTTCGTCATAAAACCAGGCAAGCTTCTCGAGCACTTCGATGCCGCGCGGCTCGACGCGAAACTCGTGGTGGTCGGTGCCCAGGCGCTCGGCCACCTGCCGGGCATAACTTGACTCGTCGAACTCGCGGATCGGAAAACCGATCGAAAACGTCTTCACCGGCTCATCGGCGAGCCGCTGCATGAGCCCCACGACGAGCGAGGAGTCGACGCCGCCGGAAAGAAACGCCCCCAAGGGCACGTCCGATTCCAATCGCATCCGCACGGCCGAGGTCAACAGCTCGCGCAGCTCATCGACGTATTCGGCCAGCGGGCGGTCCACTTCCCGATCGAAGTCGGGATTCCAATAACAGTGCGTCGAAAAGCGGCCGTCGGAAAAAACGCCGTAGTGCGCCGGCGGCAGCTTGGAGAATCCGCGAAAGATCGTGCGCGGGTGCGGCACATATTGCAGCGTCAGGTAGTCGTCGAGGGCTTGCGGATCGATCTGCCGTTCGATGTGGGGCACCTCGAGCAGGCTTTTTAACTCGCTGGCAAACAAGAGGCGATTCGGTTCGCGGCGATAGTAGAGCGGTTTCTTGCCCAGCCGATCGCGCGCGATGACGAGCCGACGGTTGCCGGCATCCCAAATCGCCAGCGCGAACATGCCGTTTAAGTGTTCGAGGAAGCCGAGACCTTCGTCTTCGTAAAGATGGACGATCGCCTCGGTGTCGCTGCGAGTGCGAAACCGGTGTCCGGCGCCCTCGAGCCGGTTTCGCAATTGGCGGTGGTTGTAGATTTCACCGTTAAAGACGATCCACACGGTGCCGTCTTCGTTCGAAAGGGGCTGGTGGCCCCGCTCCACGTCGATGATCGCCAGCCGGCGATGTCCAAAGGCGACGCCTGGTATTACGCCGTAGGCGGTTTGCGACTCGAGCGGGCTCGAGTAGCTCCCCGCGTCGTCCGGCCCGCGGTGGCGGAGCACTTCGGTCATTCGCCGCAGCACTTCGGGGGCCAGTGCCGCCGACGGGTCGGTCCAAACTGCTCCAGTGATTCCACACATAGTTTTTTGCCGAGAGCGCTTAGGGCACCGCCGCGCCGCAGGGCGGACAACGTCCGCTGGCGGCTCAGCCCAATAATTCACGGTACAGCGCCGCGTGCTTGCGGACCATGCTTTCGACGGTAAATTCCGCGAGGATTCGCTGCCGTCCGGCTGCGCCCAAACGCCGGCGGAGCTCGGGATCTTCCAGAATCTTGTGGGCATATCGGGCCAGGCCGGCCCGATCGCCGACTGGCACGAGAAAGCCGGTTTGGCCGTGGACCACCAATTCGCGGTTGCCCCAGATATCGGTGGCCACGACCGGCACGCCGCAGGACATCGCTTCCATGATCGAGTTGGGCAATCCTTCGAAGCCGCTGGCCAGCCACAACAGCTCAAAGTGCGGCATCAAGCGCATCACGTCGTCGCGCGCGCCGAGAAAGTGCACCTGGTCCTCGATCAGGCACAAATCGCGAAAGCGCTCGAGATCGTCCCGCAGGGGGCCTTCGCCGATGATCAACAAGTGCACGTCCTTGCGAATCACCTTCAACAGGTCGGCGGCCCAGATTACGTCCTTGATGCGCTTCTGATGCCAGAGGCGGCCCACCGCGCCGATCAAACGCGAATTTGGCGGCAACCCCAATTCGCGGCACAACGCGTCGTGCGCAACGTCGCTTGCCGGCGCGGGTCCGATGCCGTTGTGGATGACGCGCAGCTTCTCGGACGGCAGGCCCTGGGCCTGGTAGAATTGCTCGACGCCGCGGCTGTTGACCACGATCGCGTCGGTGCGCTTGGCCAGTCGCCGATCGATCGCCAGGTGATGCCAGACTTTCCACATGTCGACGCACCGCTCGCTGGCCACGATCCTGGGCACTTTGGCCGAGCGGGCCGCCGTGCGGCCGTAGGCGTTGGCCGTGAACATCCACGTTTGCACCAAATCCGGCCGCAGCCGCGCGACGTGACCGCGCAATTTCCACCAGGCCATCGGGTCGTACTTCCACGACTTGCCGATGACCGTCACGGGAATGCCGGCCCGACGCAGATCTTCTTCGTAGGGCCCGCCGCGCGAGAGCGCGCAAACGTGCACGTCGAACTCGTCGCGCGGTAGCCCCGTGGCCAGCAGCACCAATTGCTTTTCGGCTCCGCCGCGGGTGAGCGTCGCGATAATCTGCAGAATGCGACGCGTCATGCCGACGGTCCCGCCGCCAGGTCCTGGTCCTCCAGCATCGCGACGTAGGGCAAGTGACGAAATGCGTCCTGGTAGTCGAGCCCGTAGCCGACGACGAAGGCGTTTGGTATTTCGAAGGCCACGTGGTCGGGGCGAGCGGCGACTTCCTGGCGGCCCTGCTTGGCCAAGAGTACCGCGGATCGCACGGATCGCGGCTCGAAGGTTTTGATCTGTTCCACAAGCGCGGCCAGCGAGCGCCCGGTGTCGAAAATATCGTCGACCAACAGGACGTCGCGTCCCTTGATATCCAAGAGCATGGAGTCGTTGATTTGCAAATGGCCCGGCCGCGTATCGCTGCCTCGATAACTGCGAGTCTGGATCACGCCGACGCGCAGCGGCAGATCGAGCCTGCGGATCAGATCGGCCACGAGCACCAGACTGCCGGTCAGCACGCCGAGGATCGTCAGCGACCGGCCGGAGTAGTAGCGGCCAATCTCGTCGGCCAATCGCTCGACGCCGACGCGAATCTGTGCTTCGCTGAGTAGTGGTTTCACGGTTTCTCCGTCAGTCCCTAGCGGTGCCTATTGTAAAGACCGCCCGCCGAGGCGAACAGGTGACCGGCCGGGGCTGATCGCCGAGCTTCGGGAGGCGGCGCCGAGCGGCCGGCGAATTGGCACGCCGCGCATCGCCGACTTACAATGGAGGCCGTCGCGCTAGCTTTTCTTGGGGCAACCCAGTGCGTGACCCGGCCGGCAGGGTCACGAGTCGGAGCGGCTCGTGGAAGCGAAATTGGTCGTCGTGGCAAGGTGAAGCGAGAGCTCGCGGACCGTTGATTCGCCGCTCGACGGCAGCGATGAGGAAGTCGACAACCGGCCTGCGCCGTCCAATCAGCCGCCCGAACCAGACAAAAATCATCCCCCGCGGCGGCGCGGCTGACATGCGGTACCCGGCACGGCCGCGGAATCTCAATTGCCACCGGCGGCAAAACGGCCGACAATGTCGATTCGCCGGTCCACCGCCGGGAACGTAGAAGGACGATCCAACGTGCGTTTTTTCAAAGTTATCTCGATTGCCGCGACAATTGCCACGCTGCTCGCGCCGCGCGGCGATCTCGTGCGCGGCGACGAACCCGGCGCCGCGGCGGACGCCAAGCCGACCACGGCGCGACATACCAATCGGCTGGCCAAGGAAACGAGTCCGTATCTGCTGCTGCACGCCCACAATCCCGTCGACTGGTATCCCTGGGGCGACGAGGCGCTGGCCAGGGCCAAAAAGGAAAAGAAGCTGATCTTTCTTTCGGTGGGCTACTCGAGTTGCTACTGGTGCCACGTCATGGAGCGCGAATCGTTCATGGACGACGACATCGCCGCCAAGCTGAACGAAAACTTCGTGTGCATCAAAGTGGACCGCGAAGAGCGGCCTGACATCGACGAAATCTACATGCAGGCGCTCAACATCTACCTGCAACTGGTCGGATCGAAACAAGGGGGTGGGTGGCCGTTGTCGATGTTTCTCACGCCCGACGCCAAGCCGCTGATGGGCGGCACCTACTTTCCGCCGCGCGACAGAGAGGGCATGCTCGGATTTTCGACCGTGCTTGACCGAGTGCTCGAAGCGTGGAACTCGGACCCCGAAAAATGGCAGAAAACCGGCGATTCGCTGGCCGATTACGTGTCCGAAAGCCTGCGGCAGCGGCCGATCCTGCGCGTTGTCAAGCTCGAAAAAGCTCTGGTCGATTCCGTGCTGCGCTCGGTGGCCGCTCGATTCGACAGCGACCACGGCGGCTTCGGCTTCGATCCGGCGAATCCGCGGATGGCCAAATTCCCCGAGCCGCCCAACCTCATGTTCCTGCTCGACTACAGCCGCCGCGCCGACAGCGAGCCGGCCAGGAAGATGCTTTCGATCACGCTGCAAAAGATTTTGCAGGGTGGCATTCGCGACCACGTGGGCGGCGGTTTTCATCGCTATAGCACAGATCGCTTCTGGCGCGTGCCCCACTTCGAGAAAATGCTCTACGACAACGCGCAGTTGGTCACGGTTTACGCGCTGGCCTACGAGTTTGAGCCCCGCGCCTATTACCGGCGCGCCGTCGACGAGACGATCGAATTCGTGTTTCGCGAAATGACCGACCAGACGGGGGCGTTCTATTCGGCTCTCGACGCCGAAACGAATGCTGAAGAGGGGCGCTATTACGTCTGGCAGCGCGAGGAGGTCGGGGACGCTCTTTCCCCCGAAGAATACGCCCTGTGGGCCGACGTATACGGCATTGCCGGCGAGCCCAATTTCGAGGAGCGTTACATCCCGCTGCTTGCCGCGCCGCTCGCCGACCTAGCCAAAAGTCGCAAGCTCACGGAAGACGAGCTGAACCAGAAATTGCAGCCCATCCGCCAGAAGCTTTTGGCCCGGCGGGCCAAACGGCCGCATCCCCTGACCGATACCAAGATCCTCACCGGGTGGAACGGGTTGATGATTCGCGGTCTGGCAGAAGCAGGACGCGTGTTCAAAAACGACGAGTCCATCGCCGCCGCGGCCAAAGCGGCCGACTTCATCCTGGTCAATCTCCGCGACGGCAACCGCCGGTTGTTGCGAACCTATGCCGCCGGGCAAGCCAAAATACCCGCTTATCTCGATGATTACGCGTTTCTCATCGACGGGCTGATTGCGCTTCACAAGGCCACCGGCGACGATCGCTGGCTAAAGGCGGCCGGCGCATTGACCGAAACACAGCTCGAACTGTTTTGGGACGAGCGTATCGGCGGATTCTTTTTCACCTCGACGCAACACGAAAAATTGATCGCCCGCAGCAAACTGCTGACCGACACGGTCACTCCCTCGGGCAATTCAGTTTCGGCGGCCAACCTGCTCTATCTTGCCGACGCACTCGAAAAACCCCAGTACGTGTCGCGAGCCGAAGCGTGCATTCGATCGGCCGCCCCGATTCTCGATGAGCATCCCTCGGCCGTCCCGCAATTGGCCGTGGCGCTGGGCCAGTGGATCGAGATGTCGTCACGGGGCGATGCGAAAACGGCGAACGAGAAATAGCTCTCCCAAAGCAGCCGCAACGTCGTGCTACTGTTCAAAAAGAAATTCATGCCCGCCATTCGTTCCGGCGAAAAAACACAGACAGTCCGGTTGTGGAAGGTCTGCCGGATGAAGACGGGGCAGCGCAGCTATATTCCGGGGGCCGGCTACATTCGCGTGCTCTCCGTCGAGCCGGTCGAACTGTCTCAACTGACCGACGAGGACGCGCGCCCCGACGGTTTTGCCTCGGCCAACGCCTTGCGGCAGGAATTGGCCACCCTTTACACGGGCCAGTTGGCCGACGGACACCGGGCCTATCGCATTCGCTTCGAGCTGTTTTCCCGCGAGGAGCAAGCCGCCGCCGCGGCCCAGCGCAAGGCGAACAAAGCGGCCAAACGCTGAGACGCCCCGTGCCACGGCTTGTCCACCCGTGGCAAGGAATTTCGTTACGGGCGGAGCATTCGCTCGATTCCCTGCGCGATCGTCTGCGGGTCGTCGGCCACCCAGAACGCCAGTGCCGAAAGCATCAGCACGCCACACAACAGCATCCAGAAGCCGTGCGTCTGGACGGCGATGGGCGTTTCGTCCAGTGTCTCGCGCAGCGCGGTTTCCAAACGTCGCCAGCCGACGGCGCTCTGATCGTCGCTGGTGGCCAAAAGCGCGACGTTGCCCAACGGCGGGAAGTTTTCGAAGTGCAAATGTACGCGCGCCAGCGGCAGGCTCAAACTTCGACCGGCCCAAACCGTGTCGGCGTCGATTCGCCGGGCCGCCGCGTCGAGAGCCAGCCGCAACCGCTCGGCCGAAATGTTATAGACGATCAACCGCGGCCGGCTGAGCATGATGATCAAGGTCAGGCACAGGACGTAAAAGGCCAACAGCAACAACCAGACAAGCTGACCGAATCGCGTGGCGGCCTCCTCGGGCATGAAGAGCTGCATCGGCCCGACGATCGCCAGCCCCACGAGCGCCAAACCGAGCGAGAGCGACTCGCGCGTGCCGCTGATCACCAGCGGCCGCCGCCGCAGATTGATCGCCCCCAACAACATCACATAAATCGCCAACGGCCCAAAAGCCAGGCAAGCGGAAAATGTGTCCATCGCGAGCGGTCCTCAAGACCCGTTGGTTCGACGCGGCGGAGCGTTACTTTCGCACGGCTTGCTTCAACCACTCCTGGACGACCCAGCCCACCTTGGCCAGCGACAGGGCCGAACAGCGAGCGGGCACGTCGCCCTCGGTGTGCCAATACGGATAGTTGAAGTCGATGATGTCGCAGCTCGGTATTCGGGCGATGTCGTGCAGCTTGATGTGATCGTCGAGGATATCGTATTGGCGGTCCAGCGCAAACTCACTGACGCCCAGCCGCCGCGCGGTGCTCCAGATCTGCTGCACCAGCGGTCGCGTGTCGTTCCACGACAGGCTATGACGATCGGGGTAGATCTGCAGATCGGCGTCTCCCACCAGATCCATCAGCACCGCGAAGCGATAACGGTGGCGATGCCCCTCGTTCAGGTAGTCGCTGGCAAAATACTCGGAGCCTATGAAGTACGGATCGCCGTCGGCAAACACAAACTCCTCGCCGTCGAACAGCACGAAATCGACCCCCAGCCGGCCGGTGAGATCGGCCATCTGGTGAGCCAGTTCCATCAACAGCGACGTGCCGCTGGCGCCGTCATTGGCGCCGACGAATGTGCCGCGCGGATTGCGCGGGTCGCGATCGGGAAAAGGCCGCGTATCGTAATGCGCGCACAGCAGGATCCGTTCGCGCCGCTCGGGATGCCACTGGACAATCATGTTGGCCATCGACACCGGGGCCCCGGTCTGCGGATGCCGCGCGCGGAATTTTTGCAGGCTGACCTTGCCCCCCAGCTTGCGAAAATGTTCGGTGAGCATGTCCTGCTGAGTCTGCATTGCCGGCGAACCGCTCGGGCGGGGACCCAGCGCGCACAGATCGTTCAGATACCCCAGCGCGCGCTGGCCGTCGAACGGGATGTCCTCCAGCGTAAGCTGGCTGGGGACGCCCGCGCGGGTGGCGCTGGGGCCGGCGTGTTGAAACGCGAGCAAATAGCCGACTAGCAGGCAACTGCCGACAATCACGGCCGCCAGCAGCACGGTTTGGCCGGAGGGTTTGCTCATCGGGTGCGCCGCTGTTTGTGACATGGTTTAATTCTAGGCCGACAGTCGCGATAGGCCTAGATCAACGTGCCGCCGCCGGCCGCTTGTGACGCCCAGCGGGCGGCGATAGAATCGCATCACCGGTCATCTTTCACGAGGATTACCGTGATCGATGTTGACGAAATTACCGACCTGCATGCCCACACCGTCGCGCTTTGGCATACGCAGGAGATCGCCAATCCGTACACGGGCTTTCTGCAACTGGTCTGCCAGCAGCACACGTTCAACTATCTGCTGTGGCACGAGGAGGACATTGCCCGCAGCCCCAACGTGGGCGACGCGCGGATTGCCGCGGTGAAGCGGGCCATCGACGGCTACAACCAGAAACGCAACGACGGCATCGAGCAGCTCGACGCGGCGCTGTTGCAGATGCTGGCCGAGCAGAAGATCGAGCCGGCGCCCGGCGCCCGGCAAAACACCGAAACCCCCGGCAGCACGATCGACCGTCTTTCGATTCTCGCGCTGCGCCGCTACCACATGCGGGAGCAGGCCAATCGGGCCGACGCCAGCGAAGAGCATCGCGCCAAGGCCCGCAGCCGATTGGACGTGCTGGCCGAGCAACATCGCGATCTGGCGCAATCGCTGCGCGAGTTGCTGGAAGACATTTTCGCCGGCCGCAAACGGTTGAAGGTTTACTTCCAGTTCAAGATGTACAACGACCCGACGATGAACCCGTACCTGTACAAACCGGGTCAAGCCGGCTCCTGACGCGATGCTAAGCCGCAAGCGTACGGACGACGTAGTCTGCAGCGCGGCCCCATCACGCCGTGCGCCGCGCCGGCTCCGCCGAGCCGAGAACTTGATCGCAGGCTTTGCAAACGTCCTCGATCGAAATTGCTTCCATCGATTCCGGCCCCGCCGTGCGGCGCTGGCGGCTGGTGCCCTTCAAGCACATCTTTTGTACGGCCGCGTGCCCGGGGCCATAAGGTCCGTTGCGCTCGGCGGGCATCGGCCCGAACAGACCCACGCACGGCGTTCCCACCGCGGCCGCCAGGTGCAAGGGTCCGGTGTCGGAACTGACGAACACGGCGGCTTGCCGCGCAATGGCCGCCAATTCGCGGAGGCTGGTCGCAGGCGCGATTGTGGCAAAACCGGCCGAGCCGGCGACGATTTGCTCGGCAGATGCTCGTTCCGCTTCGCCGGCCCAGGTGACCAGCGATCTCAATGAGTGCCGATGCCCCAAGTATCGCGCCACGCCCGCAAAGCGCTCGGCCGGCCAAAGTTTTGACGGCCAGCCCGCTCCTGGATTGATAACCGCGAACCGATCCGCGAGCCGCCGTGCCGCCAGAATTTCGCGGGCAGAGAGAGCGTCGGAAGCGGTATCTTCGAGATCAAACCGCGCGATGGGGCTGGTGATGCCCAGCGGCGCGAGCAATTCCAGATTGCGATTGACCACGTGGGTTCGCGTGGCCGGCACGCGGTCGTTGTTCAGCCAGCGGCTCAGTTCGCGGCCGTCGCGGCCTGCGAATCCGATGCGATGCCGGGCTCCCGAGAGCCGCGCGGCCACGGCGCTTTTGGTAAGCCCTTGCAAGTCGATGGAAATGTCGAATCGCAGCGGGCGCAGCCGCCGGCGCAGGTCCATTACGGCGCGCGGCGATTTGAGCCACTTGCGCGGAACCACGATGAGCTCATCGAGGGCTTTGTGATCGCGCAACAGTTGTGCCGCCGCTCCTTCCACCACCCAAGCAATAAACGCCCGGGGCCGGGCATCGCGCAGTGCATTCAGCGCCGGCAATCCGTGCAGCACGTCACCGATGGCGCTCAGCCGGACGATGAGAATCCTTTCCGTCATCCTTGGGCCTTCATCTCTTCACACGCGCTTGCTGAGTTTTTCGGTCAGTCGTTCGAGTGACGTGCTGTGGTCGTCCTTGTCGAGGACGACGTGGATCAGGCTCGGGTTGCTCCGATCGGCCAGTGCTTCTCGCAGCGCGGCGTCGAAGTCGCCCTCGGTGCGCACCAGATAGCCGCGGCCTCCGCCAAAAACTTCCGGCAGCTTGTGGTAAGCCCAGGGCTGGATGTTGTTGAACTCGAAGTTGCCGGGCTGCAAAAACCGCTCGGTGCCGTATCCGCCGTTGTCGAGTACGATGATGACGACCGGAAACTTGTACCGCACCAGCGACGACAGCTCGCAGCCGGTCATCTGAAACGCGCCGTCGCCGACGATCACGACGGTGCGAAGATCGGGCCGGGCCATCTGCGCTCCCAGCGCGGCGGGCACCGAAAACCCCATCGACGTATAGTACGCCGGGCTGAGAAACTCGGTCCGCCCCCGAATCACCAACTCGGTGGCCGAAAACAGCGCGTCGCCGATGTCGGCGATCACGACCGTTTCGTCGTCGAGCGACTCGTTCAGCCGGGCGATCATGCGCGACACGCGGATGGCTTCGCCGGGCTTTAGCACGAATTTCTCCGTGGCCAGGCTCTGCACTTGCGGGATCTTGCGGCGCGGCGGATGCGGGCGGCGCGCGGCCAGTTCGCGCATGAAGTCGGGCAGCAGCACGTTGTGATAGTGATGGTGCCGGATGCGCAACTGCTCGCTGGTGGCGTAAATGCAGCGGGCCGGGTCGAGATTGGCCGTGTAGATCCCCAGGTTGATGTCGGTCATGAACGTGCCCAACAGCAGCAGGCAGTCGCTCTCCTCGACGAACCGGGTGACCACGTCGTTGCCCATCGCACCTTCGTACAAGCCGACGAACAGCGGATGCGTTTCGGGGATGATGCTCTTGCCGAGCATGGTCGTCGTGATGGGAATCTGCGAGCCCTCGGCCAGCGCCAGAAGTTCGTCCTGCAGCGCGAAGCGATGGATTTCCACGCCGCCCACGATGGCCGGCCTTTGACAGCTATTGAGCCAGCGCTCGGCCTCGGCCACCGCCTCGGCCAGCACGTCCGGGTCGCTCGTCTCGTGCGTGTCCTGAAAACGGTGCGGCAACTCCGGCACGACTCCCACCATGTCGCGCGGAATCTCGATGTAGACCGGCCGTTTGTATCGCGCCGCGGCGTGCAGCACCCTATCGATTTCGTGGAAGGCCGTCTGCGGATCGTGCAGCTCCGTGCCCGCAATGCAGAGCTTTTCGAACACGTCGTACTGCGTGCGAAAATCGCGCACGCGATGATGCAACAGCGGATTGTTGTAGCGCTCCTTCAAACCGGGCGAACCGGTGATCACGACGACCGGCGATTTTTCCGCGTAGGCACCCGCCACGCTGTTGCACAGGCTCAAGCCGCCCACGCAGTACGTCACGCACACGGCGCCCATGCCGTGCACCCGCGCGTAGGCGTCGGCCGCGAAGCCGGCACAGTCCTCGCGCGTTGTGGTTACCACCTTGATCGGGCTGCGATCGAGCATCGAATAAAACTGCAAGACGTAGTCGCCCGGAATGCCGAACACGTGGCCGATGCCGTAATCTTGCAACCGGCGGATCAGGTATTCGCCGATCGACATTCCGGTCGCCGGCGAAGGGGGCGCCGGACGCAAGGGCCGCACGGCCGTGATTTCTGTTGCCATGGAACTCGTCCTCTGCTGTTGGCGCCAGGATCGCTTTTCGGGTGCTCCCCACCGGCCGGAGGTGAACATAACCGGCGGGATTATCTATCAATCAAGGATACGGAACAATTCGGATCCTCGCTCAGTTCTACGCGGGCACCAGACCACTGGATCGCTGGGGTGTGCTGCCGCGGCGGCACGCAAATCGTGGTGCTGTCATAAGTTGAGATGCGCGCGAAGAGTTCGGACGGTTTGGCTCCGAGCCGGGGCCCATGGGGGATTGTGGCCGGGCGACAATTGCGGGCTTGCAACTAACAGCGCGAGAAGGGATAGCCCGGATTGCAGCGGGCGGCTATTCCTGTTTATCGCGCTTTTGCGTCCGCAACAACAGCAGCCAAAACCCCAGGAACATGCCCACGCAGACCAGTACGGCGATGGCGCCCGTCGGATTGAGGCCGTACCACAAGACGCCGACCGCGACGTAAATACCCCAGACGATTAGGCCACCCATAATCAGGGCCAGAAGGGTCCTCGGTGACATGGGGGGTCGTTCATCGGACATGGGCGTGCAATCCTGACTTGGGTGGGGCGGTGACCATAACAAAAATAGCTTTTTGGCGTTGCGATACAAGAGCGATGATGGCCCGTTGTCGGCTGGCCACGATGACGACGTGCATGCGGCCGTAGCCCCGTGTGGCTCGGGAGTGATAGAATACCGGGTCGCCGCGTTTGTTTCGCTCTCGTGTCGCTCGTTTGCCTTGCCAGCACATGTCCGATCCTGCCGCCAGTTCGATCTCCCCCCTTCCGATCCTGGGGCAGGAATCCGCGGTGCAATCGCCGACCGGCGGCGAGCGGCCGAAGCCGACGCCGCCTCTTCCGATGACCCGCGCCGAGATGCAGGCGCGCGGCTGGAATGAAGTCGACGTGGTGTTCGTCAGCGGCGACGCCTACGTCGATCATCCGAGCTTTGCCATGGCCCTGTTGGGCCGGTTGCTCGAAAGCGAGGGATTTCGGGTGGCGATCTTGAGCCAGCCCGACTGGCATTCCTGTGAAGCTTGGCGCACGTTTGGCCGCCCGCGGCTGTTCTTCGCGATTAGCGCCGGCAACATGGACTCGATGATCAATCACTACACGGCTAATCGCAAGGTGCGCAATGACGATGCCTACAGCCCGGACGGACAGATCGGCCGGCGGCCCGATCGGGCGACTTTGTCCTACTGCCAGCGTGCGCGCGAGGCGTACCGCGGCGTGGCGGTGATCGCCGGCGGCGTTGAGGCCAGCTTGCGCCGCCTCGCACACTACGACTACTGGAGCGACAAGGTGCGCCGTTCGATCCTGCTGGATTGCAAGGCCGACCTGTTGGTGTTCGGCATGGGGGAACGCGGAATTGTCGAGATCGCCCGGCGGCTGAGGGCCGGCAGGGGCGTGCGCGACTTGCGCGACATGCGGGGCGTGGCCTATCGGCTGGGGGCCAAAGAGTTGCCGCCGACCGAAGGCACGATCGTGCTGCCCAGCTACGAGCAAGTCGCGGGGGACAAGTGGGCATTTGCCGAAATGACCAAGATCGCCCACAACGAAACCAACCCGCACAACGCCCGGCGGCTCGCGCAATACCACGATCGCGAGTGCGTCGTGGCGAATCCGCCGGCGCTGCCGCTGGCGCAAGCGGAAATGGACCGCGTCTACGGTTTGCCGTTCACGCGCAAGCCGCACCCGAGCTATGGACGGCGGCCGATTCCGGCCTACGAGGTGGTCAAGGATTCGGTGCAGATCATGCGCGGCTGCTTCGGCGGTTGCACGTTTTGTTCGATTACGGCGCACGAGGGGCGGATCATTCAAAGCCGCAGTCCCGAGTCGGTGCTGGCTGAAATCCGCCAGATGACGGCCGATCCCGATTTCAAGGGCGTGGTGAGCGACATCGGCGGCCCGACCGCCAACATGTACCAGATGCGCTGCCTGCGGCCCGAGGTGGAAGCCAAGTGCCGCCGACTGAGTTGCGTGCATCCGACGATCTGCAAGCTATTGGGCACCGATCATGGTCCGCTCGTGCAATTGATGAAGGACGCCCGCAGCCAGCCGGGAGTCAAGAAGGTACTGGTGGCCTCCGGCATTCGCATGGATCTGGCTCGCCGCAGCCCCGATTACATGCGCGAACTGACAACGCACCACGTCGGCGGCCATCTAAAGGTCGCGCCCGAGCATACCGACCCGGCCGTCCTGGCGCAGATGAAAAAACCCGGCGTTGAGGACTTTGAGGAATTCGCCCGGGAATTTGAGAAAGAATCGCGGCGGGCCGGAAAGGAACAGTTTCTCGTGCCGTACTTTATCGCCAGCCATCCGGGCAGTTCGCTCGATTCGATGATCGACCTGGCGCTGTTCTTGAAGCGCAACCACTACCGGCCCGACCAGGTGCAGGATTTCAT
>JBBDNV010000005.1:0-43864 GCA_040877415.1 Pirellulales bacterium | reverse complement strand
TCGCCGGGCATCATCGACTGCCATTCGCACGTGGCCACCGACGGCGGCGTGAACGAATCGGGACAAACCATTACGGCCGAAGTGCGCATCGGCGACTTTGTCGATCCGAACGACATCAGCATTTACCGGCAGTTGGCCGGCGGGGTCACCTCGTCCAACATCCTGCACGGCTCGGCCAACACGATCGGCGGTCAGAACCAGGTGCTCAAGTTCCGCTGGGGCGCGGGGCCGGAGGAAATGAAATTCGCCGGCGCCCCGCCGGGCATCAAGTTCGCCCTGGGTGAAAACGTCAAGCAGAGCAACTGGGGTTTGCTGAACACGGATCGCTATCCGCAGACCCGCATGGGCGTCGAGCAGCTCGTGCGCGACGCGTTCCGCGCCGCCCAGCAGTATCGCAAGCGCTGGGACGAGTGGAACCGCACGAAAGTCGGCTTGCCGCCGCGGATCGACTTGGAGCTGGAAGCCCTGGCCGAAGTGGTCGAAGGCAAACGGCTGATCCATTGCCACTCGTATCGGCAGGACGAAATCCTGGCCCTGATGCGGACCTGCGAGGCGTTCGGCGTGCAAATCGGCACGTTCCAGCACGTGCTGGAAGGATATAAGGTGGCCGACGTGATCGCCAAACACGGCGCCGGCGGATCGAGCTTCTCCGATTGGTGGGCTTACAAGTTCGAAGTCTACGACGCGATTCCCTATAACGGCGCGCTGCTTTACAACGCGGGCGTGGTGGTGTCGTTCAATTCCGACAACGCGGAATTGGCCCGCCGCTTGAATCTCGAAGCGGCCAAAGCGGTCAAATACGGCGGAGTGCCCCCGGAAGAAGCCCTCAAGTTCGTCACCCTCAATCCGGCCAAACAACTGAGGATCGACGGCCGCGTCGGATCGCTCGAGGCCGGCAAAGACGCCGACCTGGTCGTGTGGAGCGCTTCGCCCTTGTCGACCTACAGCCGCTGCGAGCAAACGTGGATCGACGGCCGGCGATACTTCGACATCGAAGAAGACAAGAAAATGCGAAAAGAAGCCGCCGAGCTGCGCGCCAAACTTGTACAGCGGATTCTCGCTTCGGGCGAGCCGACCGAAAAGCCCGACGACGAAATGAAAGACCGCTGGCCTCGCGAAGACATTTTTTGCGAACACGGAGACCACCATGGCTACGCCTATTAGCATCAGGAACGCAAACATGCGATTCTCGTTGACGTCAACCACCGCGCTAGCAGCCGTTCTGGCCGCCACGGCCGCGCTGGCCTCGCCAGAAGTTCCTGGCGCCCCGCAGGACCGCCCGATCGCGCTTGCGGGCGCAACGGTGCACCCGGTCTCCGGGCCCGCGATCGAAAGCGCGACCATCCTGTTCGACGGGGGAAAAATCGTGGCCATCGGCCGCGACCTGGCCGTGCCCGAGAAGGCCGAGCGCGTCGACGTGAGCGGCAAGCACCTCTATCCCGGCCTGATCGACGCGAACAGCCAGCTTGGGCTCGTAGAGGTGCCGAGCATCCGCGGCACGCGCGATCAGAGCGAAACGGGACTCGTGAATCCGAACGTCAAGGCCGAAGTGGCCTTCAATCCCGACAGCGAGCTGATTCCCGTCGGGCGCTCGGGCGGCATCCTGACGGTGCTCACCGTGCCCAGCGGCGGACTGATCACGGGCTTGTCGGCCTGCATGCAACTCGACGGCTGGACGTGGGAAGAAATGTGCCTGCGGCCGGCGATCGGCCTGCACATTGCCTGGCCGCGCATGCAGCCGATCGAAGCCTGGTGGATCGAAGATTCGGCCGGCCAACAGAACGAGAGCCGCGATCGGGCGCTCAAGACCATTCGCCAGGCCCTGGCCGACTCCCGCGCGTACCGCAACGCGAAACTGGCTTGCGCTCTCGGCAAAGGCCCCGAGCCCGAGCACGACGCGCGCTGGGAGGCGATGATTGGGGTGCTGGAAGGAAAGACGCGGGTATTTATCGAAGCCGACGACATCCAGCAAATCCAGGCGGCGCTGGCGTTTGCCGAGCAGGAAGGGCTAAAAGCCGTGATCGTGGGCGGATACGACGCGGCCGACTGCGCGGCGCTCCTGAAAAAGCACGACGTGCCGGTGATTGTCGGCGGCGTGCATCGCCTGCCGTGGCGGCCAAGCGACGACTATGACGCGGCCTTCACGCTGCCCGAGCGACTGCGCAAAGCCGGCATCCCTTTTTGCATTGCCGGCACGAACGGCGGCGCCTCCGGCTCGCAGCCCTCGAACATTCGCAATCTTCCGTATCACGCCGCCGCCGCGGCCGCCTACGGGCTGCCGGCCGACGAGGCGCTACGGTCGATCACGCTTTACCCGGCGCAAATTCTCGGCGTGGCCGATTCGATTGGCTCGCTCGAGCCGGGCAAAGACGCCACGCTGATCGTCACCACCGGCGACCCGTTGGAAATCACCACACACGTCACGGCCGCCTACATCCAGGGCCGCGCCGTCGACCTGAACGACCGCCACAAGCGGCTGTGGGAAAAGTACAAGGAAAAGTACCGCCGGCTGGGAATCAAGAATTAGCCGCGATGTTGCCGAGAATCGTATATAATCCACCGGGAGGAGAAAGTGATGTCGCTGCGGGATCAAATCGTTGAGCAAGCGTTGGCACTCGAGGCCGAAGACCGTGCCTTCATCGCCGACAAGCTCGAAGAAAGCCTGGCCCCTGAAGGATTCGCGACTCCTGAAATCGCGGCCGCATGGGCGGCCGAGATCGAGCGGCGTGTCGCGGCATACGACCGCGGCGACTTGGAGGCGCTGCCTGGCGACACGGCGATTGATCGCATTCGAGAGCGTCTCGAACAGTATCGTGCCGGGAAGGTGTCCTCTTGAGTTTCAGAACCCTGCCCGCGACGGAGATTGAAGGGACTCGATTGAACAAAGGTCGTCTAGCTAGCGATTTGCAGCCGTCTCCACCGTAAGCTTCAGGCCGATCGCCCTGGTCACTGCCAAGAGGGTCGACAGGCGGGGGTTTCCGCGAGCAGACAAGGCACGATAAAGGCTCTCGCGCTTGACGCCCGCGGCCTTGGCAACCTTTGCCACGCCACCCCGGGCCTCAGCGATGCGACGCAATGCAACCAAAAGGACGTGCGGCTCGTCCGTTTCCTCTAAGGCGGCATTGAGATACTCAGCGGCGAACCGCGGGTTCTCCCGCAGCTCGCGGACGACTGCTTCATCGTGGGAAATACTCGCCTTGCGTTTCATGACTTGCCCGTCCTCTGTTGGTAGTCATTCCAAAAGTTGATCGCCTTCTTGATATCGGCCGCCTGCTTCCGCTTGTCGCCGCCGCACAACAGCAACACAGAGTGACGTAGCGAATCACCTCCATCACACCATTGTAACTTATAAGTTACATGCTGGCAATGGAAAATGGGCTGATCTTCTACCCGTCGCGGAGGATTTCGGCGGCGGCGTTTTTGCCGCAGGCGCCCATCACGCCGCCGCCGGGATGGGCCGCCGCGCCGCACAGGTACAGGCCGCGGATCGGCGTGCGATGATCGGCCCAGCCGGCCACCGGCCGCAAGGAAAACAATTGCGAAAGGCTCATCGCCCCCTGAAAGATGTTGCCGCCTGAGAGGCCAAACGTCCGTTCCAGATCGAGCGGCGTGAGCACTTGCCGATGAAGAATCGCGCCGGGCACGTTGGGCGCGTAGCGCGCCAAGACTTCGATGCAGCGATCGCCAAAACACTCGCGCTCTTGGTCCCAATCTCCTTCGGCCAGCCGGTACGGCGCGTATTGCACGAACATCGACAGAATGTGCTTCCCGGGCGGCGCGATCGTGCGATCGACGCTGGTGGGCATCGTCAATTCCAGAATCGGCTCGTTGCTCGCTCGGCCGTACTTGGCATCGTCGTACGCCCGTTCGAGATATTCGAGCGACGGCCCGACGTGAATCGTGCCGTGATGGTGCGGTCCCACGCCGTTGGCGCCGACTTCTCGATCGGCGCAAACGAACCGCGGGGGCTCGGCCAGCGCCAGATTGATCTTTGCCGAGGCGGACGAATAGTCGATTCGCCGCACGGCCGCCAGAAATTCGGCCGGCAAATCTTCGGGAGCGAGAAACCGCTCGAAGGTCCAGCGCGGATCGACGCTCGAAGCCACGACGCCGGCCGCCAGTTGACGGCCGTCTTCGAGCTCCACTCCAGCCGCGCGGCCGCCGGAGGTGACGATGCGGCGGACCGGCGCTTCGCGCACGATGTCGACGCCCAAATCGCGGCAGGCCCCTTCAAGCGCCGCGGCCAGCCCTCCCATTCCTCCCTCGACGTAACCCCATACGCCGCGCGCCCCGCCGGCCTCGCCCATCACGTGATGCAGCAGCACGTACGCGCTGCCGGGCGATGAAATCGAAGCAAACGCGCCGATGATCGCGTCGGTCGCCAGCGTGGCTTTGAGCACGTCCGACTCGAACCAGCGATCCAAGATCGGACGCGCCGCGCCGGTCAGCAGTTCAATCGCCTCGGGCATGTCCGCGCCCAAGGACGCCAGCGCCCGATAGAGGTTCCAGCCGATCCGGCCGTCGCGCAGCCGCTTTCGCAAGCCGCGCCGCCGCCAGGTGGCCGGCAGCGGCAAGAGATCGGGCGCGGGCGCCGACAGCGCCGGCTCCAGGGCCCGGGCCACGCGGTCCAACAGCGCCTCGTATTGCGGATAGCGCTCGGCGTCGCCGGGGCTGAACCGGGCAATCTCGCGCTCGTTCAGTCCCGGCTCGGGCCCCATCAACAAGCTGCGGCCGTCGGCGAGCGGCGTGAAACTCGACGGGCTGCGCGGCAGCACGCGAAAGCCGTATTCGGCCAACCGCAGCTCGCGAATGATTTCCGGCAAGAGCAGGCTTACGACGTAGGCGGCGGTCGAAACCTTGAAGCCGGGCCACAGCTCTTCGGTCGTCGCGGCCCCACCCAACACGGCGCGCCGCTCGACGACGCACACGCGCTTTCCCGCGCGCGCCAGATAGGCGGCCGCCACCAACCCATTGTGTCCGCCGCCGATGACGATCGCGTCGTAGTTCGCCGCAGGCATGAAAGACACTCGTGGGGTACGCGCGGCGCGGCGTTACTTCGGGGAGTACGCGCCTTTCAACAGGCGCTCGTCGAATTGCCGCGGAACTTCGCCTTTGGCGGCGTACAGGTACAGGGCCGCCACGATGATCGCGTGCAGCGCGGTGGACACCAGCGAGATCACGATCAGAGCCAGCACGGTAATCGCAAAACCAACGATGATCGCCACCTTGCTCGCCAGCACGATCCCGACGAGTGCCGGCAGCAACGCCACCAGGGACGCCAGGAACACGACCAGGCCGACGCTGAAGTTGGCCACCAGCGATTCTCCCCAGGTCTTGCGCAGGACGGCAAAGGAACGTTTGACGGCGGTAACCGGCCCGACCCCTTCCACCACGAGCACGGGCACGACAAAGTAGGTGGCGATCGTCCAGGCGGCCCCCAACAGGCCGGCCGCGATCTGCCCGACCTTCTCAGACCGCGATTCGATCGCCTTGAGGATCACGCCCACGGTTGCGCTCACCAGCGCCCAGCCGGCGATCTGCGGCAGCCGGGCCATCGCGGCGCTCAGCCCGTCGCGCAAGGTCGCGTCGCCGCCGTGAAAGCGTATGATCGCGCAGCTTATGAGGGCGGAATTGAAAAAGACCACCACGAAGTAGTTGACGAAGTAAAAGAGAAACAAGAGGACGTAGGCCAGCGGATCTTGCGGAAGCTTGCCGTCGCCCAAAACGCTCTCGGCGTATCCCGTCGCCCACAGCGGCACGGCGAAACTGGCCAGCACGAGCAGGCACGCGATGCCGCTAAAAAGCGGAAACACGAGCAGCGTCTTTTCTTCCCGCAGAACGCCCAGGCTCTGCCTGGTCAAATCGATTCCCCTGGAGATTCGTTCGAACATCGCCGTTCTCCTGTGTTGGTCGGGCCGATGGTATCGTGTGCCTTGGCAGCCGCGCCAAAGAATTATAGCTCATCCCCCAGCCGCGAATGAGCCCGATCGGATGGCCCGGGGGGAGAGCGGTGTACGTCGGCGCCGGCCGAGCATAGACTGACCCTTTGCCGGAACTCTTTCGGTGGCAGCCTTCGATCCTTTACGTTCTTGATTCATTCGATTGCCAGCACTCCCAAAGAAAGTGCCGTCCCATGCCGAATTCGCGATTCCCGTGGTTGTTTGCCGCGGTAGTCGTTTGGGCAGCGACGGTTTTCGCGGCTCGCTCGCTGCCGGCCGAAAAGCCGGCTCCGCGGCCCAACATCGTGATGATCATCTCCGATGACCAGGCCTGGACCGACTATTCGTTCATGGGCCATCCGCGCGTCGAGACGCCGCGCATCGACGCGCTTGCGCGGCAAAGCCTGACCTTCCGCCGCGGCTATGTCCCCTCGAGCTTGTGTTGCCCCAGCCTGGCTTCGATCATCACCGGCCTCTATCCGCACCAGCACAAGATTACGAGCAACGATCCGCCGCTGCCGGCCGGTGTGGCGCTACGCGGGTTTCAGAAGTCGCCGGCATTCGCGCAAGGCCGGGAAGTGATGAACCGCCACCTCGAAGCGGTCCCCACCTTGCCGCGAATGTTGGGAAAGCTCGGCTACCGCAGCTTCCAAAGCGGAAAATGGTGGCAAGGCAACTACGCGCGCGGCGGATTCACCCACGGCATGACGCAGGGCCAGCGGCACGGCGACGCCGGCCTGGAGATCGGCCGCCGATCGATGCAGCCGATCTACGACTTCATCGATGAGTCACGCCGCGCGGGCCAGCCGTTTTTCGTCTGGTACGCCCCCATGATGCCGCACGATCCGCACACGCCGCCGGAGCGGCTGTTTGAAAAATACAAGCGCGTGGCCCCCTCGGAACACGTGGCCCGCTATTGGGCCATGGTCGAGTGGTTCGACGAAACGGTGGGCAGCCTCGTCGACTATCTCGACGAGCGCAAGCTGGCCGCCGACACGATCGTCGTTTACGTGGCCGACAACGGGTGGATCCAGAACGTCGACGCCCCGCGCTACGCGCCCAAATCAAAACAGTCGCCCTACGACGGCGGGCTGCGCACGCCGATCATGATCCGCTGGCCGGGCAAAGTGGAGCCGCGCATGAGGGACGATCTGGCGCTGTCGATCGACATTGTGCCCACGCTGCTGGCGGCGCTCGGCGAAAAGCCGTCCGCCGCGATGCAGGGCATCAATCTGCTCGACGAGTCGGCCGCGCGCTCGCGCAACGCGATTTACGGCGAGTGCTTTAC
This sequence comes from Pirellulales bacterium, assembly GCA_040877415.1. Classification (GTDB taxonomy): domain Bacteria; phylum Planctomycetota; class Planctomycetia; order Pirellulales; family PALSA-1355; genus JBBDNV01. The sequence continues at coordinate 36,637 of JBBDNV010000005.1, read as the reverse complement.
GCACAGCGCCAACGATCTGGACCATCCGGCCGCGAATCTGCGCTGGCGCTGGCTGATCGACGGCCATTGGAAGCTGATCGTCCCCGATCCGAAGAACGAGCCGGGCGAGAAAGTCGAGCTTTATAACCTGGCCGAGGATCCGCACGAAGAGAAAAACCTCGCCCACGAGCATCCTGATCGGGCCGCGAAATTGCAGGCCATGCTGGATAGGTGCTGGAAACCATGAGGAGATCGACGCGCGAGCTGCGGCTCAGCTACGCCGTCACGGTGACCTTCGCCGCTTCGATGGTCGGTTCGGGCACGGGTTCTCCGTGCAGCCGCAATCCCTCGATATGGAACTCAATCGCGTCCCGAATGCGCTGTTCGAGTTCTTTTCGCGTCTTTCCAGTCGCGACGCAGCCAGGCAGGTCCGGGACATAGGCCGACCAGTTTCGTGCGCCAGGTTCGTAGATGACTGTATATTCCTTCATCGTGCCTCGCCTTCCAATCCTGCTTGCCGCAGGACGCTCTTCAAGGTCTTGGCGGGATACGCCAGCCGAACCGCCTACTCGCCGAGCTCCTGGATGCGGATGTTGCGCCAGCGGACTTCGCGGGGTTCTGTTTCGGCGCCGACGCCGTGCACTTGCAGGGCGATGAAGCCCGAGGAGGTCATGTCGTCCTTCAAGTCGGCGGCCGGCACGCCGTTGATCCAGGTTTTGATCGAGTCGCCGCGGCATTCGACGCGAAACTTGTTCCAGTCGCCGGGCTTGAACGCCTTTTGGGCCGATTCGTTGTCTTTCAAATCGTCGAGCCAGCCGCGGCGGGCTTCGTCGTAAATGCCGCCGCTCCACGCCCGATCCGACGGATCGATCTCGACCTGGTAGCCGTGCACCCGGCCGGCGGGAAACTTTTTCTGCTTGCCGTTGATTTCGACCGTCGTCTCGTCGTCGAAACAGTGGCTGCGGATTTGCACGCCGGAGTTAAGTTTCGGGTGAACCTTGAACTCGAGCTCCAGGATGAAGTCGCCATAATTCTTCGTCGTGCAGAGAAACGAGTTCGTGGTGTTGGGCACGCTCGTGCCTACGACTTGGCCGTCTTCGACGCGATACTTCGCCGCGCCCCCCTTCTGCGTCCAGCCGTCGAGCGACTTGCCGTCGGCGAGCGGCCGCCAATCGTCGGCCAACAGGGCGGAGCTCGCGGCGACAACCAGCACAAGGGCTTGGCCGAATCGTGAGATCGCAGCGAGCATGTCCGGGCCCCTTTCGTCGAGCAGTTGCGCGGTTGACCGGTTTGGCCACCATCTTCGCCGACGGCGGCAGCCGGTGAAAGAGGCCCCCTTTTGAAAGTAGCCCGGCGTCGGGGCGGCAACTATACTGTGTACCCATCCAGCCATTCTTCACCGCGATCCTCCGCAGGAGTACGTGATGCGCACCGCCGGAATTTGCAGTCTCGTTTGGTTGTTCGCCATCTCGATCGCCGCCGCGCAGGACCGGCCCAAAGCTTTCGTCGGCGCCCGGATTATTCCCATCGAGGGGGACGAAATCGAAACAGGGACGCTGGTGATCGAAAAGGGCAAGATCGTCGCCGTCGGCCCGGCCGACAAGGTGCAGATTCCGGACGACGCCGAGAAGATCGACGCCGCCGGCAAGGTGATCATGCCCGGGCTGATTTGCACGCACAGTCATATCGGCGGCAGCGGCACATTGGGCGGCGCCGACGGCAGCGGCCCGATTCAGCCGGGCGTGCGCATCTACGACTCGATCAACGTGCACGATTCGGGCTTCAAGCGCGCCGTGGCGGGCGGGTTGACGACGCTCAACATCATGCCCGGCTCCGGCCATCTCATCAGCGGCCAGACGGTTTACGTCAAATTGCGGCTCCATCCCAAGCCGAAAAAGATCGACGACTTTTTCATTACCGACGACGGCGGCACGGCGCTGGGCGGGCTGAAGATGGCCAACGGCACCAACTCGATGCGCGATCCGCCTTTCCCCGGCACCCGCGGCAAAAGCGCCTACCTGGTGCGCGAGCAGTACATCAAGGCCCGCGAGTATCACGACAAGATCGCCCGCGCCCAAGGCGATCCCGCGAAGGTGCCGCCGCGCGATCTGAATCTTGAAGCCCTGGTCGAGGCCATGCAGGGCAAGCGGATCGTGCATCACCACACGCACCGGCACGACGACATCATGACGGTGCTGCGCCTGTCACAGGAATTCGGCTTTCGTGTGGTGCTGCACCACGTCAGCGACGGCTGGAAAGTGGCCGATGACATCGCGAAAGCCAAGGCGCCTTGCTCGGTCATCGTCATCGATTCGCCGGGCGGCAAGCTCGAAGCCCGCTATGCCCGCTTCGAAACCGGCGGCATCCTGGAAAAGCACGGCGTGCTGGTCGCCTTTCACACCGACGACTGGATCACCGACTCGCGCGTGTTTCGACGCAGCGCCGCGTTGGCCGTGCGGGCCGGAATGTCGCGCGCGGGCGCGCTCAAGGCCCTCACGCTGGCCGGCGCCCAAATGATCGGGCTCGACCATCGCATCGGCTCGCTCGCACCGGGAAAAGACGCCGATTTCGCCGTCCTGCTGGGCGATCCCTTGAGCGTCTATTGCCAGACGCTCGAAACCTGGGTCGACGGCGTCCGAGTGTTCGACCGCGGCGACCCGCAGGATTATCTCTACGCCGTGGGCGGCTATGGCGCGGGGCACGATCAGTCGCCTTACATGTGCTGCTTCGACGACGCGAACATTCTGGGAGGTGGAAAATGAGCCGTCACGCAAAAGCCTCCTTCCTTGTGATCGTCTGCCTGGCCGCCTGCAACACGGCATCGGCCCAAGTGGCCGTGCGCGGCAAGACGATCCATACCATGGCCGGCACCCCGATCCAAGACGGCATCGTCGTCATTCAAGACGGCAAGATCACCGCCCTCGGCCGCGCCGACCAGATCGCCGTGCCCAAGGGTTTCAAAACCCTCGAAGCAAACGTCGTGACGCCCGGACTGATCGATGCCCACACGACCGTCGGCTTTTCGGGCATCCTCAACTACAAGCACGACCAGGATCAACTGGAACACTCCTCGCCGCTCCAGCCCGAGCTGCGGGCGATCGACGCCTACAACGCCGGCGACGACCTGATCGAATGGGTTCGCGGTTTCGGCGTCACAACGATTCACGCCGGCCACGCGCCGGGCGAATTGATTTCCGGCCAGACGCTCATCGCCAAGACGACCGGCAACACCGTGGCCGACGCCGTGATTGTGGAATCGAAAGCGGTGGCCGCCACACTGACCACCGCCGCGCAAAAAGAGGCGGGAAAATCGCCCGGCACGCGCGGCAAAAGCATGGCCATGTTGCGCGAGCAGTTGATCAAAGCCCGCGAGTATCAGGAAAAGAAGCGCCGCGCCGCCGAAGCCGGCGACAAAGGCGAACCGCCCCCGCGCGACCTGCGGCTCGAAACGCTCTCGCGGGTGCTCGCCCACGAACAGCCGCTGTTGATTACCGTCGACCGGGCTCGCGACATCGCCAGCGCCCTGCGATTGGCCAAGGAATTCGACATTCATATCTGGCTCGACGGGGCCTGCGAGTCGTACCTGTTGGTCGACGACATCAAGGCGGCCGGCGTGCCCGTCATCATCCATCCGCCGATGCAGCGGTCCTTTGGCGAGCGGGAGAACCTGAGTTACGCGACCGCCTCCAAACTCGTCGCGGCCGGGATTCCCGTGGCCCTGCAAAGTGGCTACGAGTCGTACGTGCCCAAAACCCGCGTCGTGCTGTTCGAAGCGGCGCTGGCCGCTGCCAACGGGCTTACGTTCGATCAGGCGCTGCGCACGATCACGATCGACGCGGCCAAGATCCTGGGGATCGACAACCGCGTCGGCTCGCTGGAATTGGGCAAGGACGGCGACCTCGCCCTCTACGACGGCGATCCGTTCGAGTACACCACCCACTGCGTCGGCTGCATCATCGAAGGCCGCGTCGTGGCCGACACCCCGCGATAGCGGGAATTTGGATGCCATGCTCACGCCGCGCGTGAGCTTTGCACCCCAATTGGCACCCTACGGTTTCGATTTCGGCCACTGGTACAACTCGCCGACCAGTTTGACCACGTCGTTAAACATGGCGCCGCCCGTGTCGCTGTTGGTCATGATCGCCAGACCCTGGCCCGTGGCGGGATAAGCGATCATGAGGCAGCGATAGCCTTCGTTCGCTCCGCCGTGGCTGAACGCCAGGGCCTCGCCTTCGCCGCGGACCGCGAGACCGAGACCGTAGGTGCCTTTTTCCGCCGTAAGCATCTGACGGACCGTGTTCTGCGAGAGCAGCTTGCCCCCTTTGCCGGTGAAGCTCTTGGACAAGTCGATCGCGAAGGTGGCCAAATCGCCGGGCGTGGTCCACAATCCGGCGGCGGCCATTTCCGGATAAACGTTGCACCCGCCGAGAATGACCGCCTTCTTTTCGCGATGTCCCTTGGCGGATTGCCCCGCGCGCGTCTGGGGGAGCGGCTGCTCGTACGTGCTGTGCGACATGCCCAGCGGAGCGAGGACCCTCGTTTGCATGAACTGGGGGAACGGCGATTCGGTGGTGTCCAACAGCAATTGCTGGAGCACGCAGTATCCGCCGCCGGAATAGAGAAACCTGTAACCGGGCTTGAGATGCGGTTGAATGGCCCGCGTATTGGCCGGCTCCTTGCCGTCGAGAATCTCGAGCAGGCTCGGCCGACTGGCGTCCTGCGCATAGCCGGGGAATCCGTGCACCGTCAGCCCGGCCGTATGACTGAGCAGGTGCCGCAGCTTGATCGGGTGCTCTTTTGTGGTTGCGTTGTCCGGTATTTTCCACGACTTCAACAAGTCGTTGACCTTGGCGTCCAGGTCGAGCTTGCCCACTTCGACCAGAGACAGTGCCCCCGCCGCGGTGACCGGCTTGGAGATCGAAGCCGCTTGAAAGAGCGTTTCCGACGTAACCATGTCGTCGCCAGTGGCGGCAAGGCGGCCGTAACCTTCGGCCCAGTCGATGTTGCCATGGTTGACGATCGCCAGGCTCGCGCCCGGCACACCGTGCTCTTCCATGGCGGCTGCAATCGCGTGGCCGATCTGCTGGCGGCGCGCATCGCCGGCAATCGCCGGGTGCCAGGCCACCGCCGCGATCACCTGCAAGCAGCATCCGAAGCCCAGGACAACGAATCGATGGCGACGAGACATTGCACGTTCCTCACATTCGCAATACAGAGCAATTCTAACCAGCCGGCGACCAGCGCGCCACAGAACCCAACCGGCGCATGCCCGTCCCTACTGAGGCGTATAAGGCCCCTGCGCCGCCAAGACGCGGGGAGCGACAAACCTTCACAAAAAACCGGTTGCATTCATAAAATGCCCGACACAGGATAGGTGGCCTGCGTTCGCTGGGGGTTGGCAACGAAAAACGATTTGACAAACAGTTTAGCTTTACCTAAACTTTCTATGGTTTTCAGCCACCCAGTTACCGAATTGATAGCTAGTGGGCGTTGGGGTGAAGTGCGCGCGGTAATCTGCGCCAACGGTAAGAATTGGACGCGCGATTTTCTGGACAAAGAACTTGACCAACTCATAATCGGCACGTTTCCGGTAACCTCTGCGCGCGATCGGTGTCTTGTGTGGTTCCAGGAGCTTGCTGACGAGGGGCGCCTGCCACCGAAAAGATTCCGCAACGAGGCAGCGACGCTTATCGCTTGCTGTTTTGAGATCAGAGGGAGGCAGATTCGCTTTCCGTGTTTCCGCGATGGCATGTGCTGGGTTATCACTCATGGGTTCTTCAAGCCTGGCGCCAAGAAGAAATTGGGGGCATGGCCACCGGAGCAAGTGGAAAGAGCCGACAGATTGAGGGATGAATATCGCCAAAGGAAGGCCCTTTTGCAAGGATAAAGTTCAATGGAAGGCACATGCGAAATCAGCTTAATTGATCGGCTAAAAAGCACAAAAGAGGGCCGTCACCGGCTTCTTACGGAACGTGCCATTGTACGAGTTACGAAGCAGCTCGAAGAGGCGATGGATGCCAAGGGGGTGAGTCGGTCGGAATTGGCCGTCCTACTGAATCGCTCAAAGGGTTGGGTAACGCAGCTTTTGGATGGGGAGAACAACAAAACTATCCGCACAGTGGCATACGTTTTTGCCGTCCTTGGGGCACAGTTTGAAACTGGCTTTACGTTTCCCGCAAACGCGCAGCCCGTCGTCACCGGAGAGACTGCCAGGGTTGCATTTGACATCACGACGAAAGTGCCCTGGGGCAGCAAGTCTCCCGGTGAAGGCTGGCCAGGTGTTCTTGCAATCGAAGGTGTGGTGCCTCGTTTCGATAATGTCGCGCTAACGAGCATTGCGGATGTCAACTAAGAAGCCACGGATGAAAAAGCGCGCGGTGGCAGCCAAGAATCAGCCGCAACTGCCGCTTCGTTTTTCCGATATTCGACTTGTGGACTGCAAGGCACGCCAAGCAATCAGCGACTCGATTCCCACGAACAGCGCAATTCATGTGCAAGTTGAAGTTGGTGAGCGTTCAGATAAGCAAGAGCCTCACTTCATTGCTCGACCCACGGTTACATTTTCCGCATGGTACGACGGCACTTCGAAGGACGACCCAGCCGTTTTCGTCGCCGTGACGTTCCAGCTTATGTACGATGTCTCCGGACCAGATGACGCGGCGGCGAAAAAAAAGTTTCTGCCAGTGATGACGCAACTGTGTATGCTGCATTCGTGGCCATACTTCCGGGAGGTGATGCAATCACTCATTAGCCGAATGGGTTTGCCTCCAATTCTGCTTCCGCTTTTGGCTACACCACCCCTGAAAAAGTCAACAAGAAAAGCCAGGAAGTCGACGTAGCTCGCGCCCCTTGCGATTCGGCGTCTTCGGGCTGCCCCCAGCAACACCCTGTTAAGACCGCCCAGGCGGTGCGTCGCCAAATGGGCGTTCGCGGCGTAGAATTGCTTGGCTTTGGATGTCCCGGCATTTCCCCCAGCACGAAGCTCCCGCGATTACCGTGACGAGCGACTTTAGCGATCGCCAACTTGACCAGATCGAACAATCGACGCGGGAAATCGGCCGCCACCTGTTCGATCATCTGGGCGACTCTCGAGCCAGCGTGCTGGAGCGACGCTGGTGGGACGACCGGATCATGGCCTGGGCCATGCAGGATGAGTCGGTCAAGGTGCAGATGTTCCGGTTCATCGACGTGCTGCCCATGCTCGCCACCCGCTCAGCCGTGACGCGTCACCTGCAGGAATATTTTAACGACGTGCGGCAGCACCTTCCCTCCGCCGTGCGATTGGGCCTGGCCGTGGCCACGCCCAATTCGATCGCCGGCCGGGCCCTGGCAATCGCCGCGCGGCGCAACGCGCTGGGGCATGCCCGGCGGTTCATCGCCGGCACCAACGGAAACGAAGTGCTCGCCGCCGCCATGCGCGAACGCAAATTGCGCCGGGCCTTCACGCTCGACGTGCTGGGCGAAGCGGTGACCAGCGAACCGGAAGCCGGAAACTACTTGCGGGCCTACGTGGGTCTGATCGAAGGCATCGCGCCCGTGGCGAATCGCTGGCCCGAGGTGCCGCAAATCGACCGCGCCAGCCTCGAGGAGCTTCCGCGCGTCAATGTTTCGGTCAAGTTGTCGGCACTCGACAGCCAGTTCGACCCCATCGATCCGGCCGGCTCCGCCCGACGCGCCGGCGCGCGGCTGCGCACGCTGCTGCGGGTTGCCCGCGAGCATCGAGCATTCATCAACGTCGACATGGAGTCGTATCGCACGAAGGACCTGACGCTGGCCATCTTTCGCGAGATCATGATGGAGGACGAATTCCGCCGCACGAGCGACGTGGGCATCGTCATCCAGTGCTATTTGAAGGACGCGGCCGACGATCTTCGCGCGCTATGCGATTGGGCCGTCGCGCGCGGCACGCCGATTTGGGTTCGCCTGGTCAAGGGGGCTTATTGGGATTACGAAACCGTGTTCGCCGAGGCCACCGGCTGGCCCGTCCCCGTGTTTCAGAACAAGTGGGAAACGGACGTCAACTTCGAAGAATTGACGCGGTTCACCATGCTCAATCACGAGCATCTGCGACCCGCGCTGGGCAGCCACAACCTGCGGTCGCTCGCGCACGCCATGGCGGTGGCCCGGCAGTTGGGCATACCGCAGAGCGGCTTTGAGCTGCAAATGCTGTACGGCATGGCCGATGCCCAAAAGCAGGCGCTGGTGGATCTCGGCTACAGGCTGCGGATTTACATGCCTTACGGCGAATTGATTCCCGGCATGGCCTATCTGGTGCGGCGGCTGTTGGAGAATACGTCGAATGACTCTTTCTTGCGGGCCAGTTTTGCCGACAACGTTTCGGCGGAGAAACTGCTTATGAATCCCCAGAAGCAAAAATCGCAGACCGACGGCCGCGCCGCGCGGCGGCCGGCGCCTTCGCAGTTCGCCCCCAGCTACCCCAACGAGCCGCCAACCGATTTCGCCCGCGAGGCCAATCGAAAGGCAATGCGCGAGGCGCTGCGGGGGGTCGAGTGCGCGTTCGACGGCGAATACCCGCTGGTCGTCGACGGCCGGGAAGTGATCACGCCCCAATGGTTCGATTCCGTTTGCCCGTCTCACAAGGCCCGCTCGGTTGGCCGGGTCGCCAGCGCCGGCGTCGCTGATGCAAAGGCCGCCGTCGAAGCCGCCCACCGGGCCTTGCCCGCATGGTGGAAGCTGGGCGCCCAGCGACGCGCGGAATACTTGCGCCGCGCGGCCGAGATCATGCGGAAGCGGCGCTTCGAGCTCGCGGCGTGGGAAGTCCACGAATGCGCCAAGGAGTGGCGAGAAGCCGACGCCGACGTGTGCGAAGCGATCGACTTTTGCGAGTATTACGCCGCCGGCGCGATCGCCATGGACCAACCGCACGGCGTCGACGTGCCGGGCGAAGAAAACCGTTTTGAATACGTTCCGCGCGGCGTCACCGCCGTGATCGCGCCGTGGAATTTTCCCCTGGCGATTCTCACCGGCATGACGACCGCCGCCCTGGCGACCGGCAACACCGTGGTGATGAAACCCGCCGAACAGTCGAGCGTCGTGGCCGCCAGGCTGATGGACATCTTTCGCGAAGCCGAAATCCCTTCGGGAGTGGTCAACTATTTGCCGGGGCCGGGCGAGACGGTCGGAGCTGCCCTGGTCGAACATCCGCTTGTGGCAACGATCGCGTTTACCGGCTCGCGCGCCGTGGGTCTGGCGATCAACGCCCGGGCGGCGGAAGTTTCGGCCCGGGGCCGCTTGAAATTCGTCAAGCACGTGATCGCCGAGATGGGGGGCAAGAACGCGATCATCGTCGACGAAGACGCCGATTTGGACGAAGCCGTGTTGGGCGTCGTCAAAAGCGCGTTCGGCTATCAGGGTCAGAAATGCTCCGCCTGCTCGCGCGCCATCGTCCTGGAGGCGGTCTATGACACCTTTCTCAATCGGCTCGTCGAGGCTACCCGCAGCCTGAAAATCGGGCCGGCCGAAGATCCGGCCACCAGCGTCTCGGCCGTGATCGACGCCGAATCATTGGCACGGATCAACAAGTACATTGAAATCGGACGCCGCACCAGCCGCGAGGCTCTGGCCGTCGACGTGGGGCCGCTTGCCGCCGAAGGGTTTTACGTCGGCCCTCACATTTTCGCGGACGTTCCGCCCGACGGGCAGCTTGCGCAGGAAGAGATCTTTGGGCCGGTGCTCTCGGTGCTGCGCGCGGCCGATCTGGACGAGGCGATTCGTCTGTTCAACGGCACCGACTATGCGCTCACTGGCGGCATCTTTTCGCGCAGCCCCGAGAATTTCGAGCGGGCCCGGCGCGAATTGCTCGTCGGCAACTTGTATCTGAATCGGGGGATCACCGGAGCGCTGGTCGGCCGGCAGCCGTTCGGCGGGTTCCGCCTCTCGGGCATCGGCACCAAGGCCGGCGGGCCCGACTACCTGCTGCAGTTCGTGCTCGCGCGCACGATCACCGAGAACACCATGCGCCGCGGCTTCGCGCCGACAAGCGAAGGGCTGAAGGCTGAAGGCTGAAGGCAATCGACCTTCCCGTCTTATTCATCCTTCATCCTTCATCCTTCATCCTTTCCCTCCCTCCACGATCGCCGCGATCCGCTCCCTCGTCACCGGCTCGATGACTCCGCGCTCGCAAATGATGGCCTTGATCAGCCGCGCCGGAGTGACATCGAACGCCGGGTTGTAGACGTTGACGCCGTCGGGCGCCGTCTGTCGGCCGAAGCCGTGGGTGATTTCCTTCGGGTCGCGCTGTTCGATCGGAATTAGCCTGCCGTCGGCGAGCGACAGATCGAACGTGCTGGTGGGCGCGGCGACGTAAAACGGAATGTCGTGGGCCGCCGCCAAAAGCGCCACGCCGTACGTGCCGATCTTGTTGGCCGCGTCGCCGTTGGCCGCGATCCGATCGGCGCCGGTGATGACCGCCTGCACGCGCCCTTCGCGCATCACCTGGGCCGCCGTCGAATCGCAAATCAGCGTGACGTCGATATTCCGCTGCTGCAGTTCCCAGGCCGTCAGCCGCGCGCCTTGCAACAGCGGGCGTGTCTCGTCGGCATAGACGTGCAGCCGCTTGCCCGCTTCGCTGGCGGCGAAAAACACGGCCAGCGCCGTACCGTAATCGGCCGTGGCCAGCCCGCCCGCGTTGCAATGCGTCAGCACGCCCTGCCCGTCGGCCAACAGCGCGGCCCCGTGACGGCCGATCTGGCGGCAGATGCGGCGATCTTCGTCTTCGATCGCGCGGGCTTCGGCCACGAGGGCGTCCAGGATTTCGCGCGTCGCGGCTTTGCCGCGCAGTCGGTGCGCGACCGATTTCATGCGGTCCAAGGCCCAGAACAGATTGACGGCCGTGGGTCGGCTGGTGGCGAGGTAGCCGGCCACTTCCTCGAGCCGAGCGAAAAACGTCGCCTCATCGGCCAACGCCGCCGGCTGCATTCCGACGCACACGCCGTACGCCGCCGCGATGCCGATCGCCGGAGCCCCGCGCACGCGAAGCTGGCGAATCGCCTGCCACACGCTCTCGACGTCGCGGCACTCGACGTATTTCAACTCCAGCGGCAGGAGGGTCTGGTCGATCAGTGCGAGATGTCCGTCGGCGCCGCCCTTCCAGGCGAGCGTCGCCGGCGCGTTTGATTCCAAATTCATTCTTGGTATCCGCGTGCCTTATTCAGAGATGACGGTTACACAGACTCTATGCTACGATACGAGTCGCAAAAGTCCGATACGGACGTCCGACGTGTATTTGCAGGCTGATTCAGGAGGTAGATATAGAGGGCAAGTTATTCGAGACAAGCCGATTCCTGATCGGGGGCACGTTCCCACTACTTATCGATGACTGCTTCAACCGGCAATCCCGAGAACACGACGAACCGCCCGAAGCTTGCCGTGGGGGCCTACGAACAGCAACTTCATGATGATTCCAGGTGGGCCTTGAGCGAAGGAAGCCGCCATTTCGACGAAAAGAGCGCGGTGTTTGCCGCGCTTCAGAAGATCGCCCGCCGCCTCGACGAGCTGCGAATTCCCTATGCGATCGTCGGAGGAATGGCTCTCTTCCACCACGGATTCCGGCGCTTCACAGAAGGTGTGGATATCCTTGTCAAGAAATCTGACTTGAAGCTGATCCATGAGAAGCTCGAAGGCCTAGGATACTCATCCCTTCATAAACACAGCAAGCATTTGCGCGATACCGAAAATGGAGTCAAGATAGAGTTTGTTACCTCCGGTGACTATCCGGGAGACGGCAAGGAGAAGCCGGTGGCGTTTCCGGAGCCTTCAACAGTCGCCCAACGAGTCGAGTCGCTTAGTTATGTCAATCTGGCGAGTTTGGTCGAGCTTAAACTTGCCTCAGGCATGACGGGCGCAGGCCGGCTAAAGGATTTGTCCGATGTCGTGGAGTTGATCAAACTGCTCAATCTTCCTATTGACTTCGCGGAACGATTGAATCCCTATGTTCGTGACAAGTACAAGGAATTATGGAAGCAATCTCGCCGGCGATATATCACTCTTTGGCGAGACAAATGGCTTACCGCCGGCGCTACGACGATCGACGAAATGATCGCGTCGTCGCGTCACGCGGTGGAAACCCTGGAAGCAATGAAGCGCGATGGTGTTGTTCTTGAGCCTGCTGGCGTGGATGACGACTATGCGCATCTCGTGACGACCGATCCCGAGGTGGCAAAGAAATACGACATGGTCGAAGAGTCGGAATTTTGGGGCCAGGACGACGAAGACGCCGCAAAGTAGCTGACTTTCCTGGTAGCGTTATTCCATGCCACGTCAGTCGTCTAGGTTGTAAATCGCTTGCTCGACGGCAGGGCGAACGTTTTGGCGACCGCTTCGTTCGTGACTTCGCCGGCCAGGATGTTGATGCTGCGGGCCACGGGTTTCAATTCGGCGGCGGCCCGCTCGATGCCCCGATTGGCGATCGCAAGCGCCCAGGGGAGCGTCACGTTGCACAAGGCATAGGTGCTCGTGCGACCCACGGCGCCGGGCATGTTGGTGACGCAGTAGTGCACCACGTCGTCGACGATGAAGGTCGGCTCGCTGTGCGTCGTGGGGCGGCTCGTGGCGACGCAGCCTCCCTGGTCGATGGCCACGTCGATAATCACGCTGCCGGGTTTCATCAGCGCCAAATCCTCCCGCTCGATCAATCGCGGCGCCTTGGCCCCCGGAATGAGCACCGACCCGATGACCAGGTCGGCCCGTTCGAGTTGCTCGCGAATCGTGTGCCGATCGCTGAACAGCGCGTCGACGTTGGCCGGCATGATGTCGTCCAGGTATCGCAGGCGATCCATGTTGATGTCGAGCACACAGATGTCGGCCCCGAAGCCCGCGGCCACCTTGGCGGCGTTCGCGCCGACGATGCCTCCGCCGAGAATCGTGATGTGGGCCGGCGCCACGCCGGGCACGCCGCCCAGCAGAATGCCGCGTCCCATTTGCGGGCGTTCCAGGTACTTGGCCCCCTCCTGGATGCTCATTCGCCCGGCCACTTCGCTCATCGGCGTCAACAGCGGCAGCCGGCCGGCATCGTCGCGCAGCGTTTCATACGCGGCGGCCGTGGCGCCGGAGTGCAACACGGCCTCGGTCAGCCGGCGATCGGCCGCGAAATGAAAATAGGTGAAGACGATTTGCCCGCGGCGCAACAGGGGCCATTCGGCTTCCAGCGGTTCTTTGACTTTCAGCACCAGGTCGCTTTCGGCGAAAATCGCGGCGGCAGAGGAAACCAGCTCGGCGCCGCTCTTGCGGTACGCCTCGTCGGGAAGCCCGGAACCCAGGCCGGCCCCCTGCTCGACCAGCACGCGATGGCCGGCGCGTGCCATCTCCTCAACGCCGACGGGGAGCATGGCGACGCGATACTCGTCGCGCTTGATTTCCTTGGGAACTCCAACGATCACGCTCGTGAACCTCGCGCTAGGAGCTAACGGAAAAGGACGGAGCCCTCGCGCCGTCTCCGGCAATGAATTATATCGGCATCGGCCCGCGGCTGGAGCGCCGGCTCGACGCGATGGGTAACATTGCTAAACCGCAAGCGGAGGGAAACTCGGACGGTGGGGGGGTCGGCGGGTTTCGCCGGCGCTTGATATCGCTTAGTACCGCAGGATGCACCACAGGGCGCGCAGCCCGTCGCGCCATCCGATCTTTTTCCCTTGGGCATAGGTTCGGCCCGAGTAATTGATCGGGCGCTCGTAGATGCGCACGCCGGGGATGCGGGCGACTTTGGCCGTCAGCTCCGGCTCGATGCCGAAGCGATTTTCGCGCAGCGTGGGCGCGATCTGTTGAATCAACTCGCGGCGGAACATCTTGTAGCAGGTTTCGATGTCGGTCAGGTTCAGATTCGTAAACACGTTCGACAGCAGCGTGAGGAACCGGTTGCCGGCGGAATGCCAGAAATACAGGACGCGGTGGCTCCCGCCCGCGAAGCGGCTGCCGTACACGACGTCGGCCTGGTTTTCGATGATCGGCTGCAGCAGTCTCGAATAATCGGCCGGATCGTATTCGAGATCGGCGTCCTGGACGACGACCACGTCGCCCCCGGCCCGCATGAAGCCGGTTCTTAGCGCCGCGCCTTTTCCCTGGTTCCGTGCGTGGAACATGAGCGTCACGTCGCCGTCGCCGCGGTACTTTTCCAACAGCTCGCGCGTGCCGTCCGTGCTGCCGTCGTCGACGACGATCAATTCGCAGCGGATGCCGCAAGTGCGCACGCGGCGAATGATTTCCTCGATCGTGGGCCCTTCGTTGAACACCGGAATGACGACCGACAGCAGGAAATTCTCCGGCAAGCGGTAAATTCCCAACCGGCGGCACACGCTCGGGCCGAGCAGCCGCTCGAGAAAGTCGATCGCGTCGGGCAACTCACCCGGGGACGACGCGCCGGCTTCCTGCTGCCATTGCAGCAGCACGTTGCGCGCATAGGATCGTTCGTCGCCCGTGGAATCGTCAAGGTTCACTGGGAATCGCGTTGGGGAAAAGTCGCTGGTTTTCCACGCTTTCATCGTATGCCACGTCTCCGCGCCGATTCAAGTATTGCCCGCGCGCAAAGGCAGAGCCCGACGTCGCGGATTGACGCTGACAACGGCGATTTCGCCCGAGAAAACACGACGTTTGGCGGGTAAACCGGCGCCGAAATCCGCGGGCGCCCCGCGGGGATTAGTTGAAACAATTCCCCAACGCGTGCCGCCAAAAATGCGACTCACCCGGGAAGTTTTTGAGCCGCGGGTGCGGAATTTTCGAATGGAATTCGTTACGGACAAAAAAAGTCAGACCCGTTGCTTGACTTTTCGCGAAGGGGCCGCACAATGTGACTCTGTTTGAAGGCGGCGATCGTTGTGAATCGATTTGTGCATCGTAATCACGGTGCTTTGGCCGACCCGGGGCACACCGGTCCGGTAGGTCGGCGTTAATAGAAATGGGCGCGCCGCGTCGCTCGAGGGAACGACATGTGGCGCTGCGCGCACGACATGTCGACGCACAACCAACCGACAAAATCGCCCTTCTTCGTGCTGTGTGGACCATTGGGTCCTCACTCGTTCGTTCGTTGGCAAAGCAGCTTGGGGGGCGGCGACTGCAAGGAACGATAGTCGACGGCCCGCCGTGGAACGGAGTCCCCCCCTGGGTTTTGCACATCGCCGTCGACGTCCGCTGCTCGCTTCCACGACGCGTGCCACGCCCAATTTGGCCCGAAAACCCGCGCGCCACCGGGCAATCACCCGGAGTGCGGTTTGACCGCCGAGCGGCACGCGGCGCACCTGCGTACAATTGAGCGTGTGCCGCCGCGTCTCGTGGAACGTGACCTGCCATGCCGCGCTCGCTAATTGCCCTGGGATCCAATCTGGGTGACCGCCAGCACACGCTTCGCCGCGCCGTCGAGCTCGTGGCCGCCGATCCATCGATTTCTCGCGTCGCCGTTAGCGGCCTTCACGAAACGGCGCCGGTCGGCGGCCCAGCCGGCCAGGGGGCATTTCTCAACGCGGCCGTCGCGCTGGACACGACGCTTTCGCCTGAGCAATTGCATGGCTTGCTCGGTCGCGTCGAAATCGAGCTGGGACGCACGCCCGGCCCACGCTGGGCCGCTCGGGCAATCGACCTCGATCTGGCGCTCTTTGGCGAAGAGGTCATCGGCACGCCGACATTGGCTGTCCCTCACCCGCGGATGGCATTTCGCCGGTTCGTGTTGGCCCCGGCCGCCGAAGTCGCGCGCGAGATGGTTCACCCGCTCGTCGGCTGGACAATCGGCCGATTGCTCGATCACTTGGACACGTCCGCACCCTATGTGGCTTTGCTGGGAACGCCCGACAGCGGCCGGTCGTCCTTGGCCCGGCGGGTTGCACGCGCCGTGGGCGGATCGTACCTGGCCGATCCTGAGTGTGTTACGTCCGCGGACGGGACCATCGATCCGTCTGGCCACGCCGAGCGGCGCCAGATACAATTCCTCGACCGTGCCGCCAGGTTGCTCAGAAGCCGCGATTGGCACTCCGCGCGGGCCGTGGCCACGAGCGACTTTTACTTCGACGAGTGCCTGGCCTACGCGCGAATTGGCTTGAACGATCCCCAGTACCAGCGGTTTCGCGAGGCTTGGGCTGGCGCGCGCGAGACTCTCGTCGCGCCGAAGTTGCTGGTCGTCCTCGACGCCTGGGAACAAGGGCTCTTAGTACGGACAGAGCGGACAGAGAGGACAGAACGGAAAGAACGAACAGAGCAGGCAGCGCCGAGAAGCGAAACGCGACTTCCGCCCGACGCCCCGCCGGCCGATCCACTGCGCCGAGAGTTGCTGGCACTGGCGAACCGGGACAACCAGGGTCCCGTGTTGTACGCGGGTCGGAACGATCCGCAAGCTCAATTCGACGAAATCACCGCGGCCATCGCCGCGATGGGGTAGCAGGCAACAGGACTCGCGCGTCCAACAAATGCCCACCACGCAACCAGGCGCCGCGCTACGATTGACGCGCACGGGCGATGAGCTGCGCCGCGATTTGGCGGCGGCGCGGCAGGCCGGCCTCACCGTCGGTCTTGTGCCTACGATGGGCGCCTTGCACGAGGGACATTTGAGCCTTGTGGACGCCTGCCGACGCGATTGTGGGCTGACCGTGGTGACGATCTTCGTCAATCCCGCGCAATTCGGCCGCGGCGAAGATATTGCCAGCTATCCGCGGCCCCTTGATGCCGATCTCAAGTTACTGGCCGGCCGGGGTGCCGACTTTGTGTTTGTTCCCGAGACCGAGGCCGTGTATCGCGCCGGCCATGCCACGTACGTTGAAGTCGGCGGCCCCGCCTTGTCGTTGGAAGGGGAATTTCGTCCGGGCCACTTCCGCGGAGTGGCCACCATCGTGCTCAAACTGTTCCATCTCGTCGAGCCCCACCGCGCGTATTTCGGCCGCAAGGACTACCAGCAGTCGCTGGTTGTGCGCCGCATGGTCGCCGATTTGGATCTGCCGATCGAAATCGTGGTCTGTCCGACGGTGCGCGAACCCGACGGGTTGGCGATGAGCTCGCGCAACGCGTACCTGTCCGACCAGGAGCGCCGTCGGGCGCTGGCGCTTTCGCAGAGCTTGAAACGAGCGGGCCAACTAGTCGCCGCGGGCACGCGCGACGCCCGGGTGATCGTGGCGGAAATGAGCGCGCTGGTGCGCGCGGCCGAGCTGACGATCGACTACGTGGCAATCTGTAATCCCGACACGCTGGCACCGATCGAGCGCGTCGACGGGCCGGCCGTGGCGCTGGTCGCCGCCCGAATCGGCCGGGCTCGATTGATCGACAATGAGCTGCTCGGCTGATCCGGCGGGCCGACGGAATAAAAATCAAGGACGCTGTGAAACCTAAGGACGAGGGTTAAGAAGCATGTGGCAGACGCTGTATGTCATTCCGCGGCAAATCGCCGGCATCGACGTGTTCGGATTCGGCTGGCTGCTGGCCATTTGGGCCGTTGTCGTGGCGGCCCTGGTGGCCTGGTCCTGGCGGCGACACGGCTGGGGCGTGGAAACGCGCTCGCAGCTCGGCGCCGCTCTGGTGGTTGGTCTGGCCATCGTCTTTCTGCTGCCCAACCTCTTGGATCCGTATCTGGACGGCCTGGCGATCCGCGGCTACGGAACGATGCTGCTGCTGGCGGTGCTGGCAGGCATCGGGCTTTCGGTCTATCGGGCGCGCCGCGTGGGGCTCAATCCCGAAATCATCTTCTCGCTGGGCACGTGGCTCTTTGTCTGGGGTATCATCGGCGCCCGGCTGTTTTACATCATCGAGTACTGGCCCAGGTTCCAAAAGCCGACGCTCGGCGAAACGCTGTTCGCCATGCTCAATCTCACTCAGGGCGGGCTCGTCGTGTACGGTTCGATGTTGGCCGGCGGCGCGGCGCTCGTGGTATTCATTTACAAGAACCGCCTGCCGGGGTTGGCGCTTTCGGATTTGATTGCCCCGGGCGTGGTGCTCGGGGTCGGGTTGGGCCGCTTGGGCTGTTTCTTAAACGGCTGTTGTTACGGCGGACCCTCGGACTTGCCCTGGGCCGTGCGGTTTCCGCAGGAGACCCCGGCGTACGTTGACCAGGTGGAACAGGGCGCGCTGTTCGTTCACGGCTTGATCTTCCAGGGCTCGGGGGGCGAATCGGCGGTGATCATGCGCGTCGAGCCCGACTCGCCGGCCGAGCGGCAAGGGCTCGCACCGGGCCAGCGCGTGGTGGCCGTCGGCGGCGTACCGGTTCATTCGGTCGAACAAGCGCAAACGCAGCTTCTGCGAACCTACGGAGAGGGGCAGACGGTGGAGATTGCCGTGGCCGGCGACACGAAAGCGAAACGTTGGACGATCACCGGCCCGCCGCCCAGCAGCCGCCCGATTCATCCGGCACAACTCTATAGCTTGTTCGACGCTCTGCTGCTCTGCTCGCTGCTGTTGCTCTATGAACCGTTCAAGCGTCGCGACGGGGAGTTGACGGCGCTGGTGCTGACGATTTACCCCCTATCGCGGTTCGTGTTGGAGATCATTCGTGTCGATGAGTCGCCCGTGTTTGGCACCGGGATGAGCATTTCGCAGAATATCTCGATCGCGGTTTTCGCCGGCGGCGTGGCCCTGTGGATTTACCTGTTTTGGCGCCGGCCCAAGGAAATCGCGTGGGAACCCCGACCGGCCATGGCGGGGTAGCTGGCACCTCACGCCAGCTTGCGGCGGCGCAAATGCCCGGGCGTTGGGCGCCCGGCATGATTTGACAACCCTTTCGCGCATCCCAACAATGCAGGGAGAAACGCCGCAAATCGCCCTCTGGCGGCGACCCAAATGGCAGACGCGGCGGAACTTTGACTGCACGTTCGGCGTCCAACGGTTGGAGCGGCTGTGAAAGACGACGCCCGGCTCATCGACGAGGCCTTGCAGGGCGACAGCGCGGCCTTCGGACAATTGGTCACCAGGTACCAGGACCGGTTGTACAACACGCTTGTACACGTCGTCGGCTCGCGTGACGCGGCCTACGACGCCGTGCAGGACGCGTTCGTTCAGGCCTACGTCAAGCTCGATACGTTCGAGCGGGCAAGCGCCTTTTACACCTGGCTCTACCGCATCGCGTTCAACATGGCGGTCAGCCGCCGGCGACGCGAGAAAACGGCCGTCTCCGTCGAGCATGCCCGCGATGTGCTCGGCCACGAACCGGTCGACCGCGGCGATGCCCCGGGAGCACGCATCGAGCAAAAAGAGCGGGCTTGCCAGGTGCAGGCCGCTCTGGCCAGGATATCGGAGGAGCACCGCTCGATCTTGATCCTGCGTGAGATCGACGGTTGCAGCTACGAGCAGATTGCCGAGATTTTGGACCTGCCGATCGGCACGATCCGCAGCCGGCTGCACCGTGCCCGGCTGCAATTACGGGACGAGCTCAAGGGGATCTTGCAAGAAGACGTAACGTAAAATTTCCAAGGGGCCGGAGTTTGTTTGGCCCAAATTGCCATGACCGCCGAATCTCGTGAAGAACTGATCAGCGCGTACCTCGACGGCGAGCTTTCGGACGACGAGCGCGCCGGTGTCGAGAAGTGGCTGGCCGAAAGCCCCGAGCTGCGGCAGCTTCACGACGAGCTGCGCGCGCTGCGGTCGGGCGTGCAATCGCTCACGCGCCACCAGCTCGATCACGACATCAGCGGCGCCGTGCTCCGCCGCGCGGAGCAATCCGTATTGCGCGGCGCCGATCCCAAGCCGGTCGCCGGCGCGATCGGGCCGGCTCAGTCGGCCCGAACCACCACGTCGTGGTGGAACCGCGGAGCCGGCTGGCGACGCGTGGTGTGGCCGGCCATTGCGGTGGCCGCGGCGCTGGTGATTCTCGTCTACGACGCCAATCGACGCCCCGCCGAGCGTGAAGTGGCGCAGGCACCCGAACAGGAAAAGTCTGCGCCCTCAGCAGCGGGCATCCGGGACGATCGGGCTGGGGCAGCCGACTTCGAAGCGGCACCCGCCGCGGCCAAAGACGATAACCGGCCACCAGAGGCCACGCTTGATTACCGACCGGTCGAAGGCAGGCGTCGGGAAGGCATGCTTAAAGACAGCGCGAAGCCGGGCGCCGCGGGACCCGCGCCCGAGTCGGCCGCGGGATCAGCCGCCAGAAACCGGGCGCTCGATTTGCCCGCGGTGCAGCGGGAAGCCGCCAGCGGACTTGTGCTCGAATGTACGCCCCAGTACCTGCGCGCGGGCACGTTCGAGAAACTGCTCGACGAGAAAAAGATCAAGTGGCGGCACGTCGCCGGGAACGAATCGCGGGACAAAAAAGCAGCGGCCGACAGCGACGTGGCAGCGCAGCAAGTCGACGCCTTGAGCCTCAAGATCGCCCGGGAGCAACCGCTGCGCGCGACGTACGTCGTCGACGCCTCCAAGGAACAAGTCGACGAGATACTTCTGGAATTAGAAACGAGCGTACGGCGAATCGTGGGCGCCAAGGACGAGTATTCTCTCCAGGCTGAAGTTGGGCGCCAGCCGAAGCGCGAGTTGTTTGCGAACGGCAGGGTAGGCGGCGTCGTGATCACGCTGGTGGCCCCCCCGCAGCCGTCGTCCGGGGCGGCGGCGCCGGCCGATAAGGAGCCATAATCAGCCTTATCTCCCAGCCGCAGGCAGCCCCGTGACTGGCGCATTGTTAATTCCCGGGTCGCCGCGGTACACTTGTTTTTTGCAACGCAGCCACATCTGGCGTCTCGAATCCAAAACCCGTTAACGAGGAACGCTCGTCATGTCCGTCACGATTCGCATGCGCCCCAATGGTCCGCTGCTCGTCGAGGGCCCGGTCGCGATTCTCGATCCCGATGGAAACCCCTTCCCGCTCAATCTGGACAAGCCGGCCGTGGCCCTGTGCCGCTGCGGCCACTCGAGCAACAAGCCGTTTTGCGACGGCTCGCACAAGACGAGCGGGTTTCAATCGACGGAATCGGCGCCCGCCAGCGGTGCGTAAGCACGGCGCCGTTCGACGAGCGCCGAATCGACAAGTTTTCCCCAATTGAAACGGCCCGCGCGGCCGCGCTGGTTGCGACGTGAAACCGTGCCGCGTTGGACGGTTATGTCGCGACGCCAAGGCCCACCTCGATGTCGTGCCAGCGCGTCCACTGGCCGGCGGCAAGCGTTCTGTTAGAATCGCGGCCCGGCGGCTCCATTTTTGGTCGCGATTCAATCAAAACACTTCGAACACGGCGGTGGTTTCGACGCATGGACTTCGCGCTCGTCGATCACGCAAGCGAACAATACCTGGGCCAGTGGAAACGTCTGGTCAGCACGACGAACTGGGAAAAGGGCCGGATCGTCCACCAGTGGCGCCTAGCGCTGGCGGCCGCCGACGCTCCGACTGCGGACTACTCGGACGATGCCTGGAGCCGCCGCGTGGGCAACGTGACGCCACAGCACGTCGGCCGGCTGCGGCGCGTCTTTGAGCGATTTGCCGCACAGCGAGACGACTATCCGGGCCTGTACTGGAGCCATTTTCAGGCCGCGCTGGATTGGGACGACGCCGAGCTGTGGCTCGAAGGCGCCGTGCAAAACGAGTGGTCGATTTCCGAAATGCGCCACAAGCGCTGGGAAACCCGCGGCGCCCTGGCCGCCGAGGATCCCGACGACGACGATGCCGCGATCGAGGCTCCTCTCGACGAAGACGCCGATGCGGCCGAACCGGCGGGCGACGTGAGCAGCGGCACGCTGGACGTCGTCGAGGAGCCCGACCGACTGGGCAACCAAGAGGACGACGACGAGGCTGGGACAAAAAGCCGCTACGAAAGCCGGCAGGCTTTCGATGCGGCCGTCGTGCGCCCGTTTGCCGCCCTGCCGCCGTTGCCGCCCGACGTGAACGACGCGTTCGAGGCCTACAAGCTGTGCATCCTGCGCCATAAAATGGCCGGCTGGCAGGAGATTTCGCGCGACGATTTGCTGGCGAGCCTCGACGGTCTGGTGCAACTGGCGCTGGCCCCGGCGGACCTTTAACCGGCAAGGGGCCAGCAGAGCGATCAACCCTTCGCCGCGTACAACTCGACGTATTCGAGCACCCAGCGGTCGACCTGTTCGCTGAAGGTGGCTGGGTCGGCATCGGCTAAAACCTGGTATTGGGCCCGGTTGAAGAGCTCCTTGTTGCGGATCGTGCCTTTGGCCGCCAGCTCCAGCACGTGCGCCGAGGTATAGGGGCGCACGACGACTTCCAGCCGGCTGAAGTAGTTGCCGCGCTTGCCGTCGGCCAGCGATAAGTCGTCGCGGCTGACGGCGGCTCCCCAGCCGCGGTCGCCCACCAAAGTTTCGTAGCGAAAGCCGGGAAAATGCCGCGGCAACTGCCGCAGGCACTGTTCGATGTGCTCCGACAGCTCGAGGCGATACTGCGAGTGCAGGCGCTTGAGCTCCTCTTCGTTAAGCGCCCGCTCGGCCTGCTCGCGTGCCGCCGCGTCCTGCGACCGCCGTCCGCGTTGAATCGCCTTTTCGAGTCGCTCTTGGAAATCCATGAGATATCAAGGGGCATTCTTCGCGAACCGTGGGATCACAGTTCGACGTGGAATTGTACCGCGATATTCCGACGTACACCGTGGGGCCCTACGCTTCGGACTGGCCTGCGGAGCTTTCGTCCTGGGTTTTCAGGTCGAAGAACTGTTTCAGGTCGCCGAACGTGCGCAGCGGCTCTTTGCCGGCTTTCATTTCGTTGGTCAAGGGCACCAGCGGCTTGGGGCGGCTGGGGCGCGGCTTGAACTTCGACTTCGCTGGGCGGGCGGTTTGTTCGCGCTTGAATGAGCCGCCGCCTGAGCGCTGGGAGCGGCTTGGGGGCGGCTTCGGCCGGCGATCGAACGACGGCGGCGGCGCCTGCTGGGCGGCCATCTCGACGCCCTCTTGCGTCGCCAGAGCGGGCGCCCCTTCGGCGGGAGGCGCGGCGGCCGGCGTAGTCGCCGGTGCAACCGCAGTCCCCTGGCGTCCCCTGCCCCGCTTGCCTTCGCCTTTGCGCTTTTCGCGCTTGGGCGGCGACCGTTCGGTGCCCGGCGGGAGCATCGTGAGCGAGACGCGGCGGCGCGTCTTGTCGATTTCGTGCACCCAGACTTTTACGATATCGCCCACCGATACGACTTCGTGCGGGTCGCGCACGTATTTGTTGGCCAATTGGCTGATGTGCACCAGGCCCGTGTCGTGCAGCCCGATGTCGACAAACGCGCCGAAATCGACGACGTTAAGCACGGTGCCCTGCAGCTCCATGCCGGGGATCAAATCGTCGAGCTTGATGACGCCTTTTTTGAAGATGGGCGCCGGCAGATCCTCGCGCGGGTCGCGCCCCGGGCGAGCGAGCTGCGCCAGGATGTCTTTAAGCAGCATCTCGCCCGCCTCGAGCTGCGCGGCCAGCGCGTCGAGCTGCAACCGGGCGGCTCGCTCGGTAATCCGCGCGGCCGCCTCTTTCTCGGCCAGGTCGGCCGTGGTGCACTCCATATTCTCGAGCACCCGGGCGGCCAGCTCGTAGCTTTCCGGATGGATCCAGGTGGCGTCCAGCGGGTTGTCGCCGCTGTCGATCTTCAGAAAACCGGCCGCCTGGACGTAGGCCGATTCGCCGAAGCCGGGAACATCCTTGAGCTGCTCGCGGTTTGTGAACGGTCCGTGCTGCGTCCGATAGTCATAGAGCCGCCGGGCCGTCAGTTGATTCAAGCCCGAAACGTACCGCAACAGCGCCGGGCTGGCCGTGTTCAGGTTGACGCCCACGTAGTTGACGCACGATTCCACGACCGCGTCGAGCGAGGCCCGCAAGTGCTTGGCTTTCACGTCGTGCTGATACATGCCCACGCCGATCGAGGCCGGATCGATCTTCACCAATTCGCTCAAGGGATCCTGCAGCCTGCGGCCGATCGAGATGGCGCCGCGCAGCGTGGCGTCGTAGTCGGGAAACTCCTCGCGACCCAGCGGGCTTGTGGAATAGACGCTCGCGCCCGCCTCGTTGACGATCACGTAGGCCACGCCTGAATCGGCCAGTTCGCCGGCGAGCAGTTCGGAGATCAACTCCTCGCTCTCGCGGCAGGCGGCGCCGTTGCCGATGGCCACCAGCCCGAGTCCGTGCTGTTTGACCAGCTCGCCGAGCTTCTCGCGGCCTTGCCGCCTGCGTTCGGGCTTGCCCACCAGGTGGATCACGGTCTGGTCGAGCAGGTTGCCGAACTCGTCGAGGGCCGCCAGCTTGCAGCCGCTCTTGAAGCCCGGATCGATCGCCAGCACGCGTCGGCTGCGCACCGGTTTTTGCAGCAGCAGATTGCGCAGGTTTCGGGCGAAGACTTCGACGGCGTGCGTCTCGGCCCAGTCGGTCAGTTCGCGGCGCACCTCGCGGTCGAGGCTGGGAAAGATCAGCCGCGCAAGCGCGTCGCGGGCGCAGCCGCGCAGGAACTCGACGTGCGGATGATCGCTCGCGCAGACCATGTCGTCGACCGCCGCCTGCATGGCCTCGTGATCGGCCTCGATCTTGACGCGCAGCACCTTGGCCCTTTCGCCGCGGTTGATCGCCAGCACCCGATGCTGCGGCACGCGATCGAGGGTGTCGCTGAAGTCGAAATAATCGCGAAAGCCCTGGGCGACTTTTTCGTCGCCCTCGCCGCGCGTGCTGATCAGCTTGCCGGTGCGGTTGAGAATCTGGCGCAGCCGCTGCCGCAAGCCGGCCCGCTCGCTGACGAGCTCGGCCAGGATGTGCCCGACGCCCAACAGCGCGTCGGCGGCGCTGGCCACGCCCCGCTCGGGGTTGACGAAATCGGCGGCCCGGGCGTCCAGATTCGCGCACGCGGGCGCGGCCGCGAGCACCTCGTCGGCCAACGGCTCCAAACCGCGCTCGCGGGCCAGCGTGGCCAGCGTTTGCTTTTTCGGCTTGAACGGAAGATAGAGGTCTTCCAGCAGCTTCGTGCTGGCGGCGGCTTCGATGGCCGCGCACAACTGGGCGGTCAGCTTGCCCTGCGATTCGATCGAGCGGAGGATCGTCTGCTTGCGGTCGGCCAAGAGCCGCATTCTCACGAGCCGCGACTCGATCTGGCGAATCTGCTCCTCGTCGAGGCCCCCGGTCTGATCCTTCCGATAACGCGTAATAAACGGGACCGTGTTGCCAGCGTCCAAGAGCTCGACGACGCTCTCGACTTGACGCAACGAAAGGTGAAGCGCCTGGGTCACGGGTCGCAAATCGATGGCGATCGTGTTGCTACCCATGCAGAGTATTACGCGTCGGAGCGCACGCGTTTGACGCAAACATTTGACTGGCCTCGACTTGCCAACCTCGCAATCTAGCGCTTGGGCAGGTCATTGTCAAGAACCGCCGCTTCGCGGTCAACCCGTCGTCTTTCGCCAATTTACCCATCAAACCCTCACCGCGCGAACGACCCCTGCGAAACGTTTTACCGCTGCGGTGGGTGCTGGCGAGAAAAAACGGCATCGTCGGAGAATTGGATCAAACCCCTAGCACTCCTGCTGCCGATATTTGAAGGCACAAGGGCGGGCGCAGACAGCACGAACGTGCATGCGGAAGGAGCGCGCGGCGAATGTTCCGGCGTGGAACCATTCGCAACGGGCGCTTTCCCACGAGGCCCCAGACGTAAGGACAACGTCACCATGGCAAGAAGCCAATTGCGAGTGTACTACGGTCCTCAGAGCGACGCGTGTGCCACGATCAGCGAAACGAAAGAGACCAAAGACGCGGTCTCGGTCTCTCTCGGCGAGGTGTTGCCGCTGTTGGCCGACGCGGTGCGCAATGAGCGTACCTGGTTGCGCGATTTCGAAGACGACCAGATTACGATCTCGACCGACCTCTATGAAGTAATCCTCGCCTATCAACATTATCGCCGTCCATCGGCGTAGGCGCACCCTTGCGGCGCTGGCGCACCCGATTCCGACAACGCTGACGGCCTGCCCCGCGTAGGGACGGGCCGTTTTATATGCGCCGCGCTTGCGGGCGATCCGGCCGGCCCGGCGGGGGCACAAAAACCGGCATTTCGCGCCCCGCCCCCGGCCGTCCGGCGACGCCGCACAGCCGGGACTGGACTGGGGGGGCCATTGCGAGGGAGAGTATAATTAAACGGTAAACAACGATGAAGTCTGTTTGGGCCGGCATGGGGCCGGCCGGTAGCACTTCTGGAGCCAGCGAGGTTCTCGCGTGACCGATAGCAACTCCGAGGATTCGTCCCTCACCTCGCCCGAGGAAGCCGTCCTCTCTAATCTCGAACAATCCTTAGCCCAAGCGAACGGAAAACTCGGCGGCGTCGACCCCTCGCGGGTCGTCGACCTCATCGAGCAGATCAAGGAGTCGGCCGACAAGCTGGCGGTCGACCGCACGTCGCGCGGCGATTTGAAAATTTTGAGCCGCGCGTTGCGCGAGCTGCGCTACGCGTTCAAGGTGTTTACGCCTTACCGCGGCCGCCGCAAGGTGACCGTCTTCGGCTCGGCGCGCACCCGGCCCGACGAAGCCGCCTACCGGCAGGCCGTCGCTTTCGGCCGGGCCATGGCCGACGAAAAGTGGCTCGTCGTGACGGGCGCCGCCAGCGGCATCATGGAAGCGGGCCACGTCGGCGCGGGCCGCGAAAACTCGATGGGGCTGAACATCATGCTCCCCTTCGAGCAGTACGCAAACCCGATCATCGCCGGCGACACCAAGCTCGTGCACATGAAGTACTTCTTCACGCGCAAGCTGATGTTCGTCAAGGAATGCGACGCCGTGTGCCTGTTGCCCGGCGGATTCGGCACGCTCGACGAAGGGCTCGAGGTGCTCACGCTGTTGCAAACCGGCAAGCGCGACATGGTGCCGGTCGTTTTTCTCGACGCCCCCGGCGGCGCGTTCTGGCACGACTTCCAGCATTTCATCGAGAAGCGGCTGTTGGGCGATCGTATGATCTCGCCCGACGACCTGTCGCTCTACAAGCTGACCGACAACGTCGACCTGGCGGTGGCCGAAATCATGCAGTTCTTCAAGGTCTACCACAGCATGCGGTACGTGAAGAACAAGCTCGTGCTGCGGCTGAAGGAACCGCCCGGCGAGGCGTTTTTGGCGGAAATCAACGCCCGCTTCGGCGACATCTTAAACGGCGGCTGCTTTACCACCGGCGGACCGCTGCCGGAGGAAAAGGACGAGCCCGACCTGGCCGCTTACCCGCGGCTCGTGTTTCGCTTCAATCGCCGCAGCCTGGGCCGCCTGCGACAATTGATCGACGCCGTGAACCGCGGCAGCCTCGAGATGCCGAAGGCATAACGCCGCGTCACGCGTATGCTGCTCAGTGGCACCCGGGGCGGACAAGCCGCCGGTGGCACCCGCCTTGTTGATTGCGAGCCCTGTCCGCGCGGCTTAAACTGGGCGCAACGAACGGTAGCCGCAAAGCGATAACGGCTGCGGGGTCCAACCGATGGCGAACGAATGGTTCATCCAGCACGGGGGCAAGCAGTACGGCCCGCTCGCGTCGGCCAACCTGAAAAAGTTGGCCGCCGAAGGCAAGATCACGCCGTCGACGCTCGTGCGCTTGGGCACCGCGGGCAACTGGGTGCCCGCCGCGCGCGTGCAGGGTCTATTCGCGGCGTCGGCCAGTGCGCCGGCATCCGCCGCGGCGTCGCCTCGACAAACTGCCGTGCCGCAACCGTCGCCCCTTGATGCGCCGCCGGCTGCGCCACCGTCACCGCCTCCGATGGCAAGTCCGCTTGCGCGCGCGCCGCTTATGTCGCTCGCGCCAGTGTGGAAGGCCGCCGCGCCGGCCGACGGCTCGATCGCGGCCAAGATCACCGGCGCCGTCGGACTCATTTTCGGAATCCTCGCGCTGGCGACCTTCTGGCTCCCGATGCTCGGCGGTCTGATGGGTTGGACCGGTATCGTCGTCGGCGCTCTTGGATTGCTGTTGGGCATCGGGGGGATGGTGCTCTCGGCGATGCAGCAAGGCTCGGGCCTGTACTTGAACGTGGCGGGCACGAGCAGCGCGGCCGTGGGCCTGGTGCTTACGATCGTTTTGGGCGTAACGTTTGGATTGTTCACAAGCGCGCCCGCGCCCGCGCCGGTTGTCGTGGTGCAAAAACCGGCCTTGCCGCCGGCCGAACCGCCGCCGGTCGTCCAAGAAGCGCCGCCCAAAGAGCCAGAGCCTCCGCCCGAGCCCGTTTGGACCGACGCCGGCCAGGCGATCGAACAAGGCCCGATCAAGGCCACCATCGCCTCGGCGGGCATCGAAAACATCCGCCTGGAAAGCATGGACCTTTCGACGCTCAAGCCGAGCAAGCCGAAGCCGATGCTCAAGATTCGCGTGGCGATCGAAAACACGACCACCGACCGAATCGTCGACGTGCCCGGTTGGCTGGGAACGGGAGGCCTGTTGGGCCAGGGCGTCGACGTCGGCGCGATCTTGAAGGAGACCGGCGTCCTGGAGGGCAGCGAGGCGGGGAAAATGATCCAATCGGCCTCGGCCACCGCCAAGCTGACCGACAACGTCGGCAACAACTATCCGCAGACGCCCGCGGTGCAATTGTTCGGCGCGCAGGCCGCGCTGGGCGCAAACAACTCGCTCCGCCCGGGCAACGTCGTCGAGAAGGAGCTGGTCTTCGAAGTCCCGCTAGAATCAATCGAGTATTTGCGACTGGAACTTTCGCCGGCCGGTTTCGGCGGCGTCGAGCCGTTGCGATTTCAAATTCAAAGGTCGATGGTAACGGGGCTGTAGCCCAATCGCCCTCCCCTGCCCCGCGCGTTTGCCGGGCTGCCCTATTTCGTCAGCATCGAAAATGGCTTATTCGAAATTTGTTCGCGTCATCCAGCGGCGGCTGCTCAAGGGCGATATCCCCGAGGGGTACATTTTTCCGCTGCTGGAGCCGCTGTTCATGATCGAAACGCACATGTCGTTCGAAGAACGGATCAAGCTGTTCAGTCTGGCCGCGTCGCTGCCCATCAATTTTGTGGCCTGCGAGGTGGGCAGCTATCTGGGCGCGAGCACTTGTTTCCTGGCCGCGGCGGCAAGCCTGAAGCACGGGCACGTGCACGCCGTCGACACCTGGAAGAACGACGCCATGCCCCACGAGCCCGTCGAGGACACCTGGGATCGGTTCGCCCAAAACACGGATCGCTTTCGGCTGTGGATCACGCCGCACCGGGGCGTGGCGCGGGAAGTCAAGGACCGCGTGCCGTGCGTCGACATGTTGTTTATCGACGGCGACCACAGCTACGACGGCACGCTGTCGGACTTGACCGACTTCGTTCCAAAGCTCAACACCGGCGGAATCGTGGCGATGCACGATTTCGACTACGATACCGTGCGAGCCGCGGCCGACGAGTACTTCAAGAACCGCCAGACCGAAGACCTGGGCCAGACCGACTCGCTGAAATCGTTCCGGCTGCTGTAACGCGCCGAATACCGCCGCGCGAGTGTCGGAGGCCCTTTTGTCCGCAAACGCCGCTCACTTGCGGCTCAGTTCGCGCACGGCTTCGATCAGATACCGGGCGTTTTCCAGCGGCGTCTGCGCCAGCACGCCGTGCCCCAGGTTGAAGATATGGCCCGGCCGGCCGGCGGCGCGATCCAGAACCTCCTTGGCTCGCCGTCGGATCGTCTCGCGATCGGCCAGCAGCACCGCCGGATCGAGGTTGCCCTGCACGGCCTTGTCGTAGCCGACGGCGCGCCAGGCCTCGTCGAGTTCGATGCGCCAGTCGATGCCGATCACGTCGCCGCCGGCTTCGGCCAACAGCGGCAGCAGGGCCGGATTGCCGGTGGCAAAATGAATCACCGGCGCGCCGGGCACGATCGCCCCGATGATCGCCTTCGAATACGGCAGCACGTAGCGGCGGTAGTCGTCCGGGCCCAGACAACCGACCCAACTGTCGAACAACTGCACCGCCTGCGCGCCGGCCGCGATCTGGGCATTGAGGTATTTCGCCACGGCCCGAGCCAGTCGGGCCATGAGCGCGTCCCAGGCTCCCGGCGCGCGATACATGAGCGACTTGGTGTGGGTGTAATTGCGGCTGGCGCCCCCTTCGATCGCGTAGCTGGCCAGCGTAAACGGCGCCCCGGCAAAACCGATCAGCGGAATGGCCGGCGGCAGCGCGGCCCGCGTGAGCTTCACTGCCCGGATGACAAAATCGAGCGGCTCGATCGATTCCAGCTCGCCGAGCCGTTCGACGTCGTCGGGATCGCGCAGCGGGTTGTGAATCACCGGGCCGCCTGAGGGCGTGAATTCCAGTTGCATGCCCATGGGCTCGAGGATCGGCAGCAGATCGGCGAAGATGATGGCCGCGTCGACCCCCAGTTTCTCGACCGCGGTGGTCATCACCAGGGCGCAAAGCTCGGGGTTCTTGCACAGTTCGAGAAACGAGACTTTCTCGCGCACGGCGCGATACTCGGCCATGTAGCGGCCGGCCTGCCGCATCAGCCAAATCGGCGTGCGGTCGCCCGCCTGGCGGCGGCAGGCCTTCATGAACGGCCCTTCGTCCCACGGGCCGGGCTCGATTTTTTGGCCGGCCCCCGCCGCCTCCGTCGCGAGCGGCGCGACGAAGTGCGAGCGTTTGCGCCGCACCAGCTCGGGAGCCCGTTCGGCGGCCGCGGCCACCAGATGGCCCATCTTCGGGTGTTCGGGCTCGACGTCGACGCGAAAATCGAATTCCGCCAGCGTTTCGCTGGTCGTCGGGCCGATCGAAGCCACCACGGCCCGGGCCATTCCGTCGCGCAGCTTGGCGCTTAGTTGCAAAGCGTCGGCCACGCGCAGCAGGTTGACCACCTGGTAGCTGGAAGTGAACATCGCCACGTCGATTTCGCCGGCGGCGATCGCCTGGACATTCGCCTGCAAGGGACCGACGTCGAGCGGCAAATCCCACTTGTAGACTTTCAGCGGGTGGACGCGCGCCCCTCGCGCCTCGAGTCCCGCCACCAGGCTCGCGTTCGGCAGCCCGTATTCCTGCAAGCCCACGTTTTGCTGGGCCACGTGGATCTGCTCGCGATCGATCGTGGCCAGCACCTCGCGCCACGTATTCGGCTCGGGCACGCGGTAGGTGGGCTTTAGGCCAAGTTCCTTGAGCACGGCCACGGGTTTCGGCCCGCGGGCGATCGTGATGATGTCCGAGACGGCCTCCAACAGGCGGCGGCGGTCGACGTGGCGCTCCACTTCGGCGAGCAGGTGCCGAATGCCGACGCCGGTCATGAAGATGATGATGTCGATCTCGCCGGTCATGACGCGGTGCGCAAAGTCGATCGCTTCGCGATTCTCGGCGATCGGCACTTCGCGCATCGCGGGGCTGACCGACGGGATGCCCCCGAAGCGCTCGATCATGTTCGACATTTCGGCCGCCCGACGGCTCTCAAAAGCCGCGACCCGCAGTCCGGCGAACCCAGCCGTGTCGTGCATGAAGCACCGTGAAGAGAAAACGCGGCGCCCGGCCGCCCGGCTCGATCAACGCACCCCGCGCGCCCGTTGGCACGATCCATTCTACAAGTCGGCAGTCGCGTTGTCCCGGCCGCCAGTCGCCGAACGGCCGGCCGCGAAACGCATGCGCCCGCCGTGCCGGAAGAAAAACGAGCCGGGGCGCGGCTTTGCCACCGCAGACCCCGGCTCGCGTACTTTCCGCGTTTCACCGTCGGGCTCGACTTAACGACGTCGAGACCAGCGGCGCGCCGTCCGTCTCCCGTAGGAATTGGTGTCATTCGATGGACGCGACGTCACGCTCGGCGCATCTTGTGGCGTTTCGACCGGCGGGCTCGCGCTCGCGCCCTTGTCGGGCGCCCCAGGAGCGGCCAGGGCTCCCGGCGCGGGAGCGTCCGAAGGGCTCGCCGCGGCCGAAGCGGCCGGAGCCGCGTCGCAGCAACTGGCCGCCCCGCAGCCCGTATCGCAAGCGCTGTGACAACCGCCGTTACGCCCACGTCGACGATGACCACCGCCGAACGACTGGCTTTCGCTCACTACAAACGCGGCGATCGCCAACAGCACCACGGCGAATCCCATCTTTCCTCTCATCACTTATCTCCTTCCAAAAAGAAACAGAAAACACAATCGCCTGAGACTCAAACGCAATCTATCCAGCTTGTCCGCCGCAGGGCGGGTCGAACGGAAACAACCTAAGACGTCGTGCATCATCCTGTGACGTCCAGGGGGACAAGTGGCTGCGTTGCCACGCAAGCACGCGCCGCCATCAATTCGCCGACAAGGGTCCGGAGCCAACAAAAAAGCCCGGCAGGCGACAACTCCATGTCGGACTCACAACCGTGTTTGCCTAGCTGATAAATTCTTCCTAATCGTTAAAGCCGTTATAAGATTCACGGTCCCACTGTCAAGCGTCTGTGACGGTGGTTTGCAGCAAACCCGCTTCGCCAACCCGACTTGCGACAAATAGATTGACGCCCTGATGGCGCCCCGCGGTGCCGGCCGACCGCCGTTTTGAAGTCATTTGTGGCCTGGCGCCGGCGGGGCCGTTGCGGTATGTTCGAAAGCGGGCTCGCGCGGCCAGCGCAGCCACCACGGCGACCGATTGCACATGCGGAGGATTCGATGCCAGTTGAACAAGCGGAGTTTCGTCGGGCCCTCGGTCATTTCGCGTCCGCCGTCACGGTCGTTACGGCGAAGCTCCAAAACGGCGATCCGGCGGGCATCACCGTCACAGCATTCAGCGCGCTGTCGCTCGAGCCGCCGCTGGTGCTTATATGCATCGACAAGCGGGCCCGCATTCACGACCACCTCGCGCGGGACGGCTCGTTTGCGGTGAACATCCTGTCCGACGATCAGGAAACGGTGTCTCGCCGCTTTGCCGCGAGCGAGCCCGACCAGTTTCGCGAGATCGGCTATGTCGAAGGCACCGGCGGCGCCCCGCTGATCCATGACGCCGTCGCGGCGATCGAATGCAAGATCGTCGACCTTTTGCCCGGCGGCGACCACACGATCATCGTGGGCGAGGTGGAAGGAACGAAGATCCACGAAGGCAAGCCGCTAATATACTTCCGCGGCGGGTACGGATCGCTGGCGTAGAATTCAAGGAGATCGCGCAACCCATTCAAGAAACGGCGCCACTACTGCGCGGTCCAAATTAAGTTTCTTCTTGTACCGGCTTTGCCTTTTGACTGACAGCGTGGATCTTGTCGAGGACTCTCGTAATCTCTGGATCGATAAGTTCATCCGGCACAAGTCGCGCCAACACTTGGTAATCTGATTTCCGCATAAGTGATTTGGGCAGGCCAAGTTTACCGAGATACGATTCAAAAACGCGGTCAAGAAACTCCTCGCTTGCCTTCATGTTTGCCCACCAACTGTCGTTTGGATCTCTAAGCGCAGCCGGCGCCACAAGGTCGTTGATGCTATCGTCCATCGCCTTGACACGTCGGTTTGATTCTGAGCTGGCAAACAAGGGCCCGAATTCTTCGGGTGAATCGGCCTTAGCGAAGGCAAGCAGCGTAGCTGGCTGACACAGATAGTTCTCAATTTCGCGTTGTTGCCACATGTATTCGTCGAGTTCATCCGTCGGCATGAGCTCCGTGTTTAGGCGATCACACAACACATAGCCAACTAAATCTCGCTTTCCCTCGCGAAGACCGCGGAAATGATGACGCGCACGCTGTGGTTGATCTCCCATGTAGTGGACGAAAGGACGTTCGAGCGCGGACTGAACTGGATGTTCGAGCCGCTCCGCAAAGGCGCGCAGAATTGCGAGGTCTGTCGAGCCTTCAAGGTACAATACCCAGCCCCGCTGCTCAGCCAGGTAGTACTGCTCAAAGCCGATTTCTTTGAGCGACTTTAGAAGCTGGCCGCCACGATCGTCGATGCGGTGTGGTTTTCCCAAGAACGCAACCACGACATCCCGGTCAGCAGCTTCGTTCAGGATCACCTCAGAGTGACTGGCCGCGACTATCTGCGAACCATGTTCGAGCGCAGTCGTTGAAAGCAACTCGTAGATGTGGCGCTGGCGGAGAATCTCCAAGTGCGCATCTGGTTCGTCAAGAAGCAAAACAGACCGTGGATTTACTTCCAGATGTGCGAGCAGCAAGAGGGTTTGTTGAAGACCACGGCCAGCCGACGACAGGTCCAACCGTATGCCAGCGTCGGTGCGATAGGACATCTCAATTTCACCGCGTTCGCCAATATATTGCGGTTGCTCGAGCTGCACGCCAAAAAGTTGATGAATCCGACCGCACAGGACTTTCCATCTCTTTTCGCCTTCCTCACCCGTAAGAATCTTGTAGCATTGATTGCGCAGTACTTCTGCAGTACGCCCTTCTCCAAGGCGCACGTTGATAGCGCCCGGGTCGAGTCGCGTTTCGTTGGCGGCCAATCCGGACATCGGCGGTAGAAATGCAATCCGAACACTCGCCGCTGCATCTGGAATCGCCATTCTGCTGGGGTTTTTGCCCTCGTCTAGTCGTAGTGGACGGCAATAGAAAGATTCGTCGTTCGCATAGTCGAATTCTAAGCCACAACTCCATACCAGATCGTTAGTGACGCCGTCGACGATGATGTCGACACGAATGTTTCGCGTTTCCTGGCGTCCGTTGGCGCTGGTTACATCCCGCACGTGAAGATCGCGCCAGAGTAGGTTTGCGTTCGGGACCGGCACGGCAATCAAGTCGCGACGGTTGATCGTTACGCCGGGCCGCTTTTCCGGGGTTGCCTTTCCGTGACGCTTTTCATTCCACCGTCTTAGGCCGACGTCCCACAGGGCCAGGGCTTGCAACGCCGTAGTTTTGCCCGAGTTGTTTGGGCCAATGAACACAACTGTGCTGCCCAAGTCAATGTTCACATCGTCAAAACGCTTAAAGTTGCGAATGTGTAAACTGGTCAGCATGATTTTCCCGTCGCGTTGCGGGTTTGTTGCGTTCCGATGAGTTCTGCGGTTGCAAGGATCTGTGAACTAGGTTGAGACAGTTCAATCAAATGACCTAACCTAACGTATCCGGTAGGGCACGCCAACACTTGGCCAGGGCGGCGATGGCCTGCTCGATCGGCAGGGCTTTGAGTCTCTCGCCGTGCGTCTCGACGATCTGGAACCGCCGGAGCTTGTCCAGCGCGTCGGCGATTTCGAAGTCGATGCCCGCTCGGGCCCGTTCGTGCAGAAACTGCTCGATGCGCCGGTCCAGCTCGTCGGGCGTCCAGCCGTCGGCCGGGGCTTCTCGCCAGAGAAAGAAATAGGCCAGCATCACTTCGCGGTTCTCCTGCTCTTCGGCCTCGTCGAGCAAGCGGTGGATCACGCCGGCGTTGTTGTCGATGTTCTGGTAGTAAAGGCTTTGCGTCAGATTGAGCTGATACTTCTGTTTTGTGTTCAGGTAACCGTATAGCGACCGCACGCCGTAGCCGACCGTTCCCCCGATGAGCAACAAGAACGCCAACGACATTCCCAGCGCCACGGTGGTTAACCACACGATCTTGTAAATGGCAATTCCAATTCCAGAGAGCGTCGGCAACATGACGCGGAGCCGGTCGAAAAGCATCATTTTCACCTTCGTCTCGGGCAAAAGCATGTCGAGATCGAGCTTGGGAATGTCCTTGAAGAGCTTGATGTATACGTCCCGGGTATCGAGCAACTTCGAATATCGCCGGCCGGGCCGCAGCCGAAAGATGACCACCAGCCGTTGGTAGATGGGCACCTCCACTTCTTCGCTGCGAAAGGGGTTGCTCGGCCGCCGGCGGAAGCGCGTCCCGATCGTGTCGCCCCGATAATACAGGTCCAGGCGGTCGAACAATTCGAAGTCGACCGTCAGATGAAGTCCCCAATGGCTGCGGTCGGCCAAGGCTTCGTTGATCTCGGCCTCGGCCAGGCGGATGAAGTTGCCGCGGGCCAGCAACCAGCCGAATTTTTCAAACAAGCGCCCGCGCCGCTCGTCGAGCTCCGATTGGGGCAACTCGGCGCCGGCGCGCGTGTCGGCGTCGGGATCGAACGGGGCGTATGCGTCCTTGAGCTCTTCGAGCGCCGACTGGAACTGGCCATGCACCAGAACGTGCAGCAACCGGCAGAAGCGGCCAAATGCCGCGGCCTCAGAGGGCACGAGCGCGCGCCCGCGCGCCAAAGTTTCTTCCAGGTCGGTCTTGCGCAGCGGAATGAACTGCTCGCGGCGCGGGGGCTTCGGCGGCGCGGACGAATCGGCCGACTCGCGATCAAGGGCTTCACGGGGTTCGTTTTCCAAAGTCGACATCGCTTTTCCGATGCGGGCTGTCATGGCGGCGGCTGGCGGCGATGGTCCGCCGCCGCAGCCGATTTTATCCTCCGCCGCAACGACACTAAACAAAAGTTCCATAGCGGAATCTGTAGGTAGGTTTTCTTAACCGGCGAGGCGGCGGGGGAGGAACCGGAGGCCCCTGGTTCCTCCCCCCCACCCCCACCTCCTTCCCTCTTCCCTGTTGTTCCTCGGGAAAATGGGAGGTTTCCGGTCCTGGTTGCCGCTCCAACACCAGTGCGGCGCAGTCAAAGCACGGATGCCAATCGTTATTCCAAGTTGGCCTTTTTTGGCCCTCAGAAATCACATCTGGTACAGGGCGACTTCGAATAGTTTCGTAGCCCGAGCCAACGGGCCGCCCGCGCGCGGTCGAATCGGGACTTCGATCGTGGGGCGCAGGGGCGTCGTGGTGCCAGCGCGGCTGGCCGTACACGAACGACTTGTTGCGCGCGACGCGTTGAGGATCGTCTGGAGTCGCATTCTGTGTTGACTTCGCGAGACGAAGCTGTCGCAACTCCATCTCTACGAGGAAGTCACGCAGGATGCACTTGTTTGCGGCCATCGCTCACTGTGGAACAACAGAGAAGAGGGGAAGGAGGATGGGGGTGTGG
>JBBDNV010000004.1:0-8786 GCA_040877415.1 Pirellulales bacterium | reverse complement strand
ACCAACTTAACCAACGCTCAATTGGGACGCCCCGGCTTCATACATCTTCACCCAGGCATGGCACCCAGGACCGCGCCCCCTTAGATTTCCACCGGCGTCCTGCTACGATTGGGCGCTTGCGGACGTCGTTGGCTGTCAGGGGTTTCCGAGCAAGCGCGATTAACGCCATGTCAAAATTCAAGGTGCTGCTGACGGACTATGCCTGGCCCGATTTGGATATCGAGCGTCGCACGCTGGCCCAAGTCGACGCCGAACTGGTGGTCGCCCCCGACGGGGACTTGCCGACTCTCGTGGCGCTGGCGGCCGACGCGGACGCCATCATGACCAATTGGGCCAATGTGCCCGCCCCTGTGATCGACGCCGCGCCGAAGTGCAAGATCGTGGCCCGGCTCGGTATCGGCCTGGACAATATCGACGTGGCGGCGGCGACCCGGCGCGGGATGATGGTCACGAACATTCCCGATTACTGCCTGGTCGAGGTTGCCGAACACGCCCTGGCGCTGTTGTTGGCGCAGGCCCGCAAAGTGGCCCTCTACCACCACGAGACTAAGAGCGGGCGGTACGACCTGAAGGCCGGGCCCGCGCTGCGGCGCATCGAAGGTCAGACGCTTGGCATCGTGGGGCTGGGCAACATCGGCAGGGCCCTGGCCATCAAAGCCCTGGCGCTTTCGCTTAAGGTGTTGGCCACCGATCTGGCGCGGCCCACGGCGCCCGAGGGCGTGACATATTGCGACCTCGACGAATTGCTTGCCTCTAGCGACTATGTTTCGCTGCACGTGCCGCTATTGCCCGAGACGCGCCACCTGATCGGCCCCGATCAATTGGCGCGGATGAAGCCGAGCGCGTACCTGATCAATACGGCCCGCGGCGGCCTGGTCGATCCTGAGGCACTGGCAGCCGCATTAGCGGCCGGCCGGTTGGCCGGAGCGGGGCTCGACGTGCAAGATCCCGAGCCGCCCGACTTGAGCCGCCCCCCCTGGAACGATCCGCGGGTGATCGTCACGCCGCACTCGGCATTCGCGTCCGAGGAGTCGCTGGCCGATTTGCGCGCGCGAACCGCGCGGCAAGTGGCCCAATGTCTCAGCGGAGCACAACCGGCCCACGTCGTCAATCGGGCGGCCCTGAAGGGCCCGTCCGGGGCCGGTTGAATCGCCACACTCGTCGCAATCGTTGCACGTCGTACCGCTCGCGGCGGCGGTGCTTTGACCGGGTTGGGCCTGTGGCCTATAGGTATTTAGAGCCCGCCTTAGACAACCCGCCGCGACTTGCGAGCCGGGTGCCGCAAGGCGGTTTCGCCACGCGGATTTGCGCGCGCGGCGCCGTTTTCCGTCGGTTTGTGGAACAGCGCGAATCTTCTTCTAACGACGGCAAGATCCTCGTCACGTGGCGCGCACCGTGCGTGGGACCTTGTTTGGAGTGGGCACGACAATCGAAATGGCAAGCACGGACGAAAAATGCCTCGCGGCGGGCCCCGCTGGCGAACAACGTACGCCGGTCGAAGGCTCGCACGGCGAGCGGCGTCGTCGCGGGCACGAGATTCTCTCGGTGCAGCGATCGCACCTCGACCGCCTCGAACATCAACTGACGGAGCAGTTGCAGCAAGTGATCGACGAAGTCGCGCAATCGGTGCGTCTGGCGGAATCGGCCGCCGGCGAAGGCGAATCGGCCGCGCTGGCCGCCCTGCAAACGCGGTTCAACACGCTCGAGCGCGAGTTCACGGCCCTCGATGCCGAGCGGGACCAGCTCCGGAAGCAACTGGAAGAAACCCGCCTCGAATACGGCCGGGCCGAGCAGGAATCGCGGGTCCGCGACGCGCTTTTGAAAGACGCCCAGGGGCACGATGAGGGAAGCCGAATCGGGCTGGCCGCGCTGGGCGAGAGGCTGGCCGACGCCGAGGCCCGGCTAACCGCCGGCCGGGAGCGGCAAAACGCGCTCGAGCGCGAGTTGGCCGGCGAGCGCGATCGAGCCGCCGCCGACAGGGAAGAAACCAAAGCACAGCGCCGGCGGATGGCCCGCGAGTTCAAACAGCAACGCGCCGAGCGGATTGCCGAGTTCGATCGGCGGAAAGCCGAATTGGTTGACCTGGCGGCAACCGTCAACGCCCGGCGCGACGAACAGGTCGACTCGGCCGCCGGCCTGCGCGCCGCTTTGGACGAGATCAAAGCCGAACACGCCCGGGAAATCGAGCAGCTCAAGAGGGCGTCGCAGCCGGGATGCGATCCGAGCGATCTGCGAAAACTCGAAAATGAACGCGACGACCTGATCAAACGGCTGGCGGCGGCCGAGGCCATGCTCAAGAAGCAGGTGACGTCGGGAGAAATCGATTCGCGAGAGACGCTCGACCTCCAGCGCCGCTTCGAAATGGCCGTCGACGAAGTGCGCGAGCTGAAGCACGCCAATGCCGATTTCGAAAGCAAGCTCAAGACCCGCGGCCATGCGCCCGTGCCCGCCGCGGCCGCCGGCGGACTGGACTGGGAATCGCAGAAGCAGCGGTTGCTCGCCTCCTTGGAAGCCGACGATGACGACGACGAAGAAGCGGTCGAGAAGCGCGCCAGCATCGAGGGCACGATTCGCATTACCGATCAGATCGTGGCGCAAAAAGACCGGGAGCTCGCCGAGCTGAAACAATTGCTCGAAGAAAACGCCGGCGCCGCGCCCGCCGGCACGGTGCATTCCGCCGCCGCTGCCGAACTGCTCGATCGCGATGAAGTAATCCGCCAGGAACGCGAAAGACTCGTGCAAGTTCAGAGCGAGTGGCGCGAAAAAATCGGCAGGGCGGAAATCGACGTCTCCGTCGAACGCGCCAAAATCGCCCGCGAGCGGGCCGAGATCGATGAGAAGATTCGCCAGTTCGAGGTCGAGCGCGATCGTCGCGCCGAGAGCGGAGACGCTGCCGACCCGTCCAAGCCGACGCGCGGACGTTGGCTGGCCCGGTTAGGGCTCAAGGACCTCGACGAAACCAAATAGATCCGGCGCCGCCCCGCGAGACTCCGCGCCCAAGCTCCGACCTGATCGCTCAATCGTTCACAGGCACGCTCCCCGTGCGCGACAAGATTTGCTCCGCTAGAGCCACTCCCTTCGGATCGAGCTTGCGCAGTCGCGCTAGCGCGCCGGCGGCCTTCGCGTCGGGGCAGGCCAAGAGATAGCCCACGATGGCCCGGCGAATCGCCGGCTGCGCGTATTGCGGGCGGGCGTATAAAGCGGCGATCTCGTCGGTGGCGCCCCAGTCTTTCCAGCGGGCCAGATCGATCGTGGCCGCCTCGGCGAACTCCGGCCGTGCCAGCAAATGGCGCGCCGCGGCGTTCAGCCGGGCCGTGGGAATTTCGCGCCCGTATTCGTGATAGAAACGCAGCGCCGCCAACGCGTGCCGCACGTCGCCGTCGCCGGCGCGCGGATCGGCCAAATAGCGCGACTCGACCAGCTCCAGCCCGGACGCCGCGGTTAGCAGCAGGTAGCCGCCCAGGATGCCGTCGAACCCGGAGCGAAAATCGTCTTCCGGGGCGAGGATCAGCTTGCGCAACAGCTCGGAGTTGGTGCGCCGATCCTGTGGCTCGCGCGCCAAGCCGAGCGCCAGTCCGTAGAGCCCCTTGCGATGGGAAGGGACGTTGGCATCGACGAGCCAGGTTCTCACGCGGTCCGCCGGCAGCAGGTGGGCCACCTGCACCACGTCGTCGAACGAGGCATGGGCAAATTCCAGATAGGCGTCTTCCGCCACCACTGGGTCGGCATGCTCCAAAAACCGGGCGAAATACGCGAGCCGAACCGCCGTGGCCGCGCGGGCGGCCGGCGCGCGGGCGAAATAGGCGTAGCTCGTTTCGTTGACCGAGACGGCATGCCAGGCCAGCGCCGCGGGAGCCGCGTCGGGCCGCCCTGTGCCGAAAACGAGCAAAAGCGCGCCCGGCCGCGCGGCCAGATCGAGCGCGATCGTCAATTGGGTCTTGTCCCCAACAGCGTCCCCGCCCTCGAAGACGCGGTGCAACTTGACCCTGGTTGCGCCCGCGGCAGCTTCGCCCTCGACTTCCACAAGCGCCGTGACCCTTGCGCTGGCTCGCGCCTGGCACAACGTGGGTTTAAGCGGCGTGCAGAACGGACAACCGGGCGAGGTTCTGGCCACAAGCGCCGCGGCCATCGCCAGTAGCGCCGCTGGGGCGCGCATGCCCCGGCGGGCGACAAAGCTATTTGACCTGACTGCCATCAAGATGATAGATGGCCAGGTACTCGCCATCCGGCCCTTTGATTGGAAATATGGAAAATGTGCCTTCCACGCTCACCGGCCGCACCGTGAACGTGGTCGTGGCCGGCGCGATCATCTCCACCAGAATGCAATCGTGCAGCAAAGCGCCCGGCCCGAAGCAGCATTCCATGTTGTCGCGCACCAGCACGAACTGCTTGATGCCCGTCTGCTGAAAGCTCGGCAGGATATAACCCCGGATGCGGATCGCCTTGCCGTCGAGCTCTTTGACTTTGCCGGTCAACAGCGACGAGTCGTAAGGGTCGCCTTTTTTCAGCTCCAGCTTGACGTGGTCGAAGGTCACATCCTTGACCCCTTCGGCTGCCGCCGGCTTGTTGTGGGCGGCCAGTGCGACCGCCCGGACCTCCACCGGCCGGGGCGCGAATTTGGCCTTGGCGGGCTGCGGCTCGGCGGACTCGTAACGCGTGAATACCACGCAGGCCACGACCAATCCCAGCACGCAGGCGATTCCAGTTGGCAGGCTTCGCGTCATTGCAGATAGTCGGCCTTCAAATGATAGAACACGCCGCCTTTGGCGTCGTCGATGGTGGAATCGTGCGCTTCGACGTGGAGGACGCCGCCCAGCTTGTGAATCCGCGAAGCATAAGTCAGCCGCAGCGGATCGTCCAATGTCACCAGAATGCGATCGGTGATTTTCGGATTGCCGCCGAAGCAGCATTGTCCCTGATCGCGCACCAGCAGAAACCTTCGTATCCCGTCCTTCTCTCGGCCGGGATACACGTAGCCTTTGATAAAGATCCGCTTGCCCTCCAGCGCCAGCGCCGAGGGCGGAACCTGCTGGCCGATTTGCGACTCGTCGGGCTGCAATTCGGCATACGACACCCGCTCGTAGCCGTCGGGCACTTCGGTGACGTACTCGAAGGCGAGCCAGGCCGGGCCGGCAACCGCAAACACGAGCGACAAGGCAAGTCCGGCTCGGGCCAGCCCCTCGCCGGTCAGCTCGTCGCGGTGCCGGCTGATTTTGACCAGCGACAGGATGGCCAGCGGGATGCCGATGAAGGGAATCGCCACCAGGGTCCAGTCGAAAATGGCCAGACACGCGAGCAGGCCGACGATCAGGCTGGCCACCGCCGACGTGGAAAGCGCCCGATACTTCTCGTAATACGCGGCGGCCGATTCGCGAGATTCAAGTTCAATACTCATCGCTGTTGTCAAATCACGGAAACAGGATCAGCCGGGGGCACGTTGACCACCCTTGAGGATGGCCCAGAAGGCGCATCCCAACAGCACCGCCGCAGCGGCCAGCCCGCCGAAAACCGGCAAGCTGCTGGCCGGAGGTCCGGGCGCGGCCGAATCCTCGGCCGGCCGGCCTGAAAGGATCGCCGCCGGTTTGCCCGCCGACGGTTCGACCGAGGCCGGGGCGGCGGGCCCTTTCGAGGTTTTGTTTTCATCCGTGCTCGTGGCGGGCGCGTCCTGCCCCGCGGCCGTCTCAGCCGGCGATTGCGACGAGGCACCAGCCGCGGCGGCCGGTTCGCTTGCGCCTGTTTGCGAGTCGGCCTTCTTGTCGGTCTGGTTTTCGGCCGGCTTGTTGGCGCCGGCCGTCGCGGCCACGGGGGCCGCTCCCAACGGGAAGAACGAATTGGCCCGCTTGATGCTCTCAGGATCGATCTTGGCCAGCTCGTCGATGCGCTGCTTGGCCGCGGGCAAGGGGCAGGCCCGCAGGTAATTGATCACCGGCACCCGCACCCAGCTCGATTCTTCGTTCGACGTCTTAAACAGCTCGACCAACTTGTCCATGACCGACCAGTCTTCCCAGCGCGCCAGATCGGGAATCACCAGGTCGGCCAATTGCGGGCGATCGAGCATCATGCGCAGCCCGGCCAGCAGCCGCTCGCGCGGGATGATCTTGTCCTCGGTGCCGTGGAACCGCAGCGCCATGATCGTGGCGTAGGTATCGGTGTATTCGGCGTCGTTGTTCTTGAGGAACAACTCTTCCACCAGCGGCATTCCGTCGGGACCCTTGAGCGTCAGGTACGCCGCCACCAGGGCGTCGAGCGCGCCCTTGGTCTGCCGGTCTTTCGACTTGATCATCTCTTCCAAAAGCGCCACGTCGTCCTTGTTGCCCTGCGCGCCCATCATGGTGATGTAAAGCCGTCGGCGGCTGACCGGTATCTCGGTGCTTTTGACCCAGGCGACGAGCTTGTCGTGCTTCATCCGATCCCGTAGCCCCAGCACGTCGGAATAGGGCGCCTTGGCGAATTCGTCGTACGCGTCGCGAGCGAGCATATCGTCGCCATCCTCCAGGTAGTCCTGGAAGTACGCCAGCCGATCGGCCCCTTCCTTGGGCAGGTCCATCGCCTCGGTCACGTATTTGACTCCGCGCTCGCTGATCGCGATCGGCGTGCTCCAGTTGATGGCCGGCGGATCGATGCCCATCATCAGGAAAGTCGTGCCGACGGGGCTGTCGCCGAAGTAGACGGCTTCGATCTGGCGAGTCTTGCCCAGGGCTTCTTCGCCTTTGAGCACCTTCGTGATTTCGAACTTGGCTTTAGCCGCCTCCAGCGAGTTGGCGTCATCCGAGCGCGGGGGCGCTTGGATCAGCCTGGCGATCACCGCGATCTGCGAGTTGCCGATCTCTTCGCTGAAGGTCAGCGAAACCGCGCTGCAAAACGGACAGGCCGCGGCCCGGGTCGGAAGGGCCGCCACCGCAGCCAGCGCCGCCAGACCCGCTAGCGTCCAGGCAAATCCGACTCGCAAGATGGCAGTCATGCTGTGGTTCCTTGCGCGAAAGAGGTAGGGCGAGCCGCCAGGTGCAAGCCGTGCCAAAGGGCGGTGGATGCTACGGCGTCGCGCTGAGCGCTTTGGCCACGTCGGTCCGGTAGGCAGCCATGGCCGGCAAATAGCCCACCACCGAGGCCAATACGATCAGCCCTGGTATTATAACTAACTCATAGCCGACAAACTGCAAAAAGCCCAGCGTAACACCCGTTTGCACGGCGATCCAGGGACTCAAGGCCGCGATCAGGCCGTGTCCGATAACCCAGCCGGCCAGCCCGCCCCCCAGGCTTAACAGGATCGATTCCAGAAGCACCAGCAGCATGACGGTTTGCCGCCCCGCCCCCAGTGCCCGCATCACCGCTATTTCGTGCTGCCGCTCGGCCATCGAGTTGTAGATGCTCACCAGGATGCCGATGCCCGAGACGATCACAATCATCACCGTCAAGCTCAACAATACGGTTCGCAGCGGGCCGACGAACATGTCGAACAGGGTGGTCATCTCGCGGATCGGCAGCACGGCCTGAGCCACCGAATCCTTGTTGACGCCCTTGATCAAGGGCGGCGCCATCAGCTCGGGGGGCGCTCCGCCATAGCTGGCCGTCAGCACCAGGATCGCGGTGACTTCACGCTGCTCGATCGGCAGCGGTTCGTGCGAGTGCTCATGGCTGTGCTCGTGATGATGGCCGTGCTCGCCCGCGGCCTGATCCTTCTCGTCGGCATGCTCTTTGTCGTGCTCATGCGCCTTTGCGTGTTCGTGATCTTCGTCGTGCGCGTGCTCTTGCTCGGGGGCATGTTCGCCCTCGGCATGTGCGTGCGTATGTTCGCCCTCGGCGTTCACGTGCTCGTCGTCGGCGTGCGCCGCGGTTTTTGCGGGCGGCTCTTCGTCCTCCACGGGCTTGGCGTGCTCGGGGATCAGAAAAAAGCCTTCCATGTTGATAAACAGGGCCCGGTCGTTCGGGGTGCCGGTGGGCTTGAGCACGCCGACCACCTGGAAGGGATCGTGTACGTGGGCATCGGGTCCGACGCCGTGCGCCGGATGGAATTGGTCGCCCTCGTTGAGCCCCGTTTCGCGGGCCACGATGGCGCCGATCACGGC
Organism: Pirellulales bacterium; assembly: GCA_040877415.1. GTDB lineage: Bacteria > Planctomycetota > Planctomycetia > Pirellulales > PALSA-1355 > JBBDNV01. The sequence goes on along the minus strand of JBBDNV010000004.1, from coordinate 720 downwards.
GCCATAATATTCGTTCTGCTCGAAGTTTCGCCCCTGGGCGAACTCGTACTTGTGGCCGCCGTAGTCCAGCTCGTTGAAAAACGCCGGCGTGGTGCCCACCACGCGATAATCCTGGTACACGTCGCCCAGGCACAGCGGAATCGCCTTGTCGACGTACTGCTTGTACTTGCCGTCGACGAACTCCTGATAGTAGCTGTACGGGATGTTTTCGACCGGCCGGGCCAGGTAGTAAACCGCGTTGAGCACCAGTTCCAGCCGCCCGCCCTTGGCCCCCACCAGCACGTTGTAGCCGAGCGACGAATTGTTGAGGAACGAGTCGTTGATCACGCCGTGAATCACCAGCACCGCGACGACCAGCATCACTCCCAGCGCCATCGACATGCCGGTCAGGCTCGAGGCCAGGCCCCGCTGCTCGATGCTTCGCCAGGCTATTTTCCAGAGGCTCATACGGCCGCCACTGCCTGATTGAAATCTTCCAGAGGTATTCGTGGTCGCACGGCGAGCGACCGCAACAAGTTCATACCGCCGCCACTGCCTGATTAAAATCTTCCAGCCGCTCGATGCGGCCGAATTGGTCGGAAACTTCGGACGTGTGCGTGACCAGCAGCAGCGAGACGTTCTCCTCACTCGAGGTCTCGCGCATCAACTCGATGATCTGGTGCTGGTGGCCCGAGTCGACGTTGGCCGTCGGTTCGTCGGCCAACAGCAGCTTGGGGCGAT
>JBBDNV010000003.1:22260-44168 GCA_040877415.1 Pirellulales bacterium | reverse complement strand
TTCATGGTCGATACGGCGCCGGATCGGCGAGGCCCGCCTCCGCAAAACCCGCCAGGCGCAGCGTGCACGCATCGCAACCGCCGCAGGCCGCTCCGGCGGCGTCGGGATCGTAGCAGCTTCGCGTCAAGCTGTAATCGACGCCCAGCCGCGTGCCGGTGCGAATGATCTCGGCTTTCGACATGTTGACAAGCGGCGAATGTATTCTGAACCGCAGCTTTCCTTGCACCGACGCCTTGGTGGCCAGGTTGGCCATTTGCTGAAACGCCGCGATGTACTCCGGCCGGCAATCGGGATAGCCGCTGTAATCGACGGCGTTGACGCCGATGAAAATGTCGGCCGCGCCGTGCACTTCGGCAAAACCCAAAGCCAGCGCAAGAAACACCGTGTTGCGGGCCGGCACGTAGGTGATCGGAATTCCGTGCTGCATTTCGGCGGCGGTGCGTCCCTTGGGCACGTCGATGGCGGCCGTCAGCGCGCTTGCGCCAAACTCGCGCAAGTCGATCGAGAGCGTCACGTGCCGCTTCACGCCCAGACTTTCGCCCACCCGCCGGGCCGCGTCCAGCTCGACGCGATGCCGCTGGCCGTAGTCGAACGACAGTGCGTACAAATCAAATCCTTCCGAGCGCGCAACGGCCGCCGTGGTGGCCGAATCGAGCCCGCCGGAAAGCAAGATGACTGCGGGTGGGGACATGCAAAGCCTTCGCCAGTGCCTCCCGGCCCGCTGGGCCTGGGGCTAAACGTTTCGATCATCCTGCCGCGCTGGTTCCCTCCCTCCGATCATGATGCCACAATGGTAGCGGTAGCGAAAGGACCGGACATGGCCGACGACTTTCGAAAAGCTCTGGAGACGTTTCCCAACGAATTCCCCGATCGGGATTACACGATCGAAATCCGCTGCGGGGAGTTCACGAGCGTTTGCCCGAAGACGGGCCAGCCCGACTTCGGCGTGCTCTTGTTCACCTACGCGCCGGACGCGAAGTGCGTGGAGCTGAAGAGCCTGAAACTGTATCTGCAGCAATTCCGCAATGAGGGAATTTTTTACGAGCACGCGACGAACCGCATCCTCGACGACCTGGTCGCAGTGGTCGAGCCGCGGCGCATGACGCTGGCGGCTTCCTTTACGCCGCGGGGCGGAATCACGGCGAACGTCACCGTGACGTACGAAAAGCCGTAGCGCTAGCAGCGTTTCAGCGTCCCTGAGCGGGCGCTGCTGCCAGCTTTCGCTCGACGGTGGTGAAAAGGTCGTACATGACGTCGAGATACTTCTGCGCGTCAACGAGCGGCATCACCAAGGGCGGGCTGACGCGCAGGACTTTTCCGGCCAAGGGACCGAGCAGGTGAATCGCCCGGCCCGATCGATCGCCGAGGTAACAGGCTTCGACGCAGGCGTTGGCCACGTCGTCGGCCCCGTGGTTTTCGACGCCCGCGCATTCGACGCCCCACACGACCCCCTCGCCGCGCACGCCGGCCACGATTTCCAATTCGCACAACCGGCAGAGGCCCGCTTCGATCACCTGGGCCAATTGCCGGGCGTGCGCCAAGACGTCGGTCGACTCGAATTCGTCGAGCGTGGCCAGCACGGCGGCACACGCAAGGGGCGAAGCGCTCCAGGTGTCGGAACCTTCGCCGTAGTGCATGCGAGCGAACAGATCGGCGCGGCCCACCGCGGCATCGACAGCAATGCCGTTGCCCAATCCTTTGCCCAAGATCACGACGTCGGGCTCGATGCCGTAGTGCGTAAAAGCGTACATCTGGCCGGTGCGGCCGAAATTCGATTGCACCTCGTCGAGGATGAACACGACGTCGTGCTGGCGGCAGAAGCGCACGAGCAGTTGCAGGTATTCTTTTTGCGGATGGTAGGAGCCGCCGCCGCCCAGGTAGGGCTCGGTCACCAGGCAGCAGATCCGCTTGCCGAATTCAGCCGCCAGGCCCGCCAGCTCGTTTTCGTAGGGGGCCAGATCGAGCGGCTGGCGGCGGCGCTCGACGCTAGCGCACTGGTGGGTCGGAAAGCTGATAAAGCGGACGCGCCCGTCGCGTTCGGGATCGGTTTCGCTGCCGGTTACGGCGCCGGCGAGCCCCTTTTTTCCGTGAAAGCCGTGGCGCGTGGCCAGGATGACGTCTTCGCCTTCGCGACGATCGAGCGCGGCCCAAATCGCTTTTTGAATCGCCTCGCTGCCGGTGGCGGCCCACATCACTTGTTGCATCCGAGCGCCGCCCGGCTGGGACCGCAGATTGGCCAGCAGCCGCTCGGACGCCTCGACTTCCAGCGGAGTCACGGCATTGTACGACGTGAGCGTGGCAGCGGGAAAAAAATCGCCCGCCGTCGGCAGCTTGTCGAGCCCGAGATACCCCAACACGCGCTTCCACCAGCGCGTTGGGTTGTGGCCCAGGTTCGCCACCAGCACTCCGGAGCTGAAATCGGCCAGCTTGCGCCCCTCGGGGGTCCAGTGATAGCAGCCTTCGCTTTTGGCGAGCACGGCCAGGCTGGGCGTATAGGTTCGCAGCGCTCGTGGTTCGACGAGGGAAGCGCGGCGGCGAAATTCGTTGGAGGAATCTTCGCCGGGATGCTGGATCGCGGCGGGTTGGTGGACTGATTGCTTCATGTGTGATATCTGAATTGCAGGATGAGCATGCTCACGCAAGCGTGAGCATGGCGGTTGACTGGTCGTCACCCGTCGCAAGCGAGGAATCCCCCGGCAAAGCCGGGGGCTAACGTGGTGACGTCGACGGTCAATGCGCTACATCAAAACTTGCTCGTCGGGTTAGTGGTTCCGTTCTAGACTCTTGGAGAATACAAGACCTCCGGCTCGGCCGATCCCGGGGCGTAGAGAACCAATCCGCCGCGACGATCGTTGACCTCGACGACGCAATTCGGCGCGCCGGCGGCGTGGCGGGCCAGGATGGCTTCCATGGCCTCGACGACGGCCACCGTCGGACGATCGGCCGAGAGGTCGTTGTACTGGAGCGCTCGGGCCTGGGCTAACCGCTCATCGCGGCCGTCCGGCTTTCCGCCGAATTCGACTTCGGCCACTTCGCGAATGAAACGTTCGATGGCCTCGATGCCGTAGCCGCGCTGGGAGCGCTCGCCCCAAGGTTCGAGGAACGAGCCGTTGTAGTGGTTGTTGAGCGACGTTTTCAGCTCCAGCGGCGTCAGGCCTTCCACGGTACACTCCACGCCGCGCTTGCGGCCGTGGCCGTTCCACACGCCGTTATCGAAGCGAAACTGCACTTCCTGTTCGACGTAGCCGGGAAAATTGTCGGGCGTGACCCACGAGGTGTGAATGTCGAAGGCGGCTTCGCGGCCGTCGTCGTATTCATAGATCATTCGCAATTGGGTCGAATCCCAGGTGGGCCCGTCGGCCGGCCCGACGATGCCGCGCTGCCCGGTGCAAGCGACGCTCTTGAGCCGGCCGCCGAACGTAAAATCGATGAGCTTGATGTAGTGCACGGCCACGTAGGTGCCCGGATTGCGGCCGGTGATCCATTCGGCAAACTGGCGGCCGGAGATCGTCTTGGGCTCCAGCAGCGTGCAGTAGCCGTTGTTGACGTGTTTCAACTGGCGGTCGGCCACCAGCGTGCGCAGCTTCTTGTGGTCAGGGTCGAGCAGCTTGTGATAAACCACCTTGGCCAGCAGCTTGTGCGCGCGTGCCAGGCGGTGCAATTCGTCGAGTTCGGCGAGCGAGAGCACCGAAGGTTTTTCCACGAGCACGTGCTTGCCGGCCGCAAGCGCCGCTTTGGCGGCCGCGAAATGCCGAACGTCGGGCGTGGCCACGCAGACGAAATCGACCCCGCAACCGAGAAGGCGCTCGATACTGCCGGGCTCGGCGAAGCTTTGGAACGGCCCGATTCGCCCCGCAGCCGCTTTTCGATAGGCTTCCGCCCGCCGGCCGGTGCGGCTGGCCACGGCGGCCAGCTCGACCTGACAAATGCCGAAATTCGACCCGTAAATCGGCTGCTTGAATGCACTCTCGAAGCAGGGTCGGTACGTCTCGTCAAAGATCATTCCCATGCCGACCATTCCGGCCCGCAGACAGTGAATTTCGGCATGGGGAACTTGCGTGGCTTGGGCGCTGGTCATGAGAGACAAGATAACCCGCCCGCGCGCGATTTGCCAACGCGGCGCGAGATTGGGCCGTTTGCCCCTTGCCACGGCCGGCGCACACCAGCCACAATGTCCGTCTTGCTCGCGAGCCGCCGGCCTCGGTTGGAGGCGCGGCGGGCGTTTGGTCTGTTTTCCTGCCAGTTGTTGGGATGGTGGTCATGTCCCAGAATCCTCAAGTGACGCTCAGCGCATTTGGCGACGAAGCGGCCAATCAGAAGACGGCCGTGCAGCAGTTCGCGGCCCTTGCCGCCCTCGGCTTGCAGTATTACAGCCTGCGGTTCATCGACGCGGGAAGCGGCGTGAAGAACGTGCTGAAGCTCGCGAAAAGCGAGGTGCAGACGATTCGCCACCTGGAGGACGAGTACGGTTTGAACGTCGCCTCGATCGGCTCGCCGATCGGCAAAGTGAAGCTCGTCGACGTCGAAGACGGCACGAAGAACCGTTTCGTGCCGTTCCAGAAATACCTGGACCAGGAAGTCAGGAAAGCCTGCGAATCGGCCCACGCTTTCGAGACCAAGCTCATCCGCGGCTTTTCGTTCTATCATCCCAAGGGGGCCGACCCGTGCGACCACGTGCCGCAAGTGGTGGATCAACTCGGCCAGATCGCCGAAACGTGTCTGCGCAGCGATTTGACCTATGGCGTGGAGCTGGAGGCGAATCTCGTCGGCCAGAGCGGCGAAATCCTGGCGGAAATCCACCGCCAGGTGAATAACCCGGCGCTGGTATTGGTTTTCGACGCCGGCAACCTGACCTGCCAGGGCTACGCGGCCTGCGAAGTGCTCGAACAGTTTCGCCTGATGAAGCCCGGCCTGGGCTGGATCCACATCAAGGACTATCGCCACCCGCAACCCGGCAAGCGTCAAGCGCACGTCGATGAAGAGGCGCTTAAGCATTTCGTGCCGGCCGATCTGGGCGACAGCGGGCACGAAGCGATTTTCAAGGAGCTGCGCGAGCTGCTGCCGAAACTGGATCAGAAGCTTCGCCGCCGCGGCATTCCGGGCGTGTTTTTGGACATGGAGCCGCACCTGAAGGCCGGCGGACAATACGGAGGGTTCAGCGGCCCGGACGGCATGGGGGTGGCACTGCGCGGGCTGTGCAAAGTGCTGGATTACGCCCAGATCGGGTATCACCTGCGCGATTTCGACGATCTGCGCGCGGCGCGGGGATTCTAGGTTGTTTGGCTCTCGCCGCCGCGCTTGTCGGTGTCGTTTTGCGCCGCTTCTTGCTCGTTGGCCGCGATTTCGGCCTCGACCTCCTCCAGGATGGCGCGCAGACCGGTGGTCTTGCGGCGCATGGTGGCAAAGACGTCTCTGGCGGCCAGCAGGCCGGAAACCATCCAGTAGATTCCCACCACCAGGATGACCATGCCGCTGGCGCGCATGACGACCGCGTCGCTGAGGCCGAGCACGATGAACCCCGCCACCAAACAGGCCACGCTCGTTCCGAACGTCCCGTAGGCGCGATTCAGCGACCGTTTCTGGCCATGCGTATCGATGGCCTGGCGGGCCTGGATATTGGCCAGCTCGCGCATCGCCGTCAGGTCGGTGGCGGCCAGCGGTTGAGAGCGCCGCTTCAACTCGCCCGGCGACATCGACATGTCGACGACCGGCACCGGCTCGCTTCGTCGCGGGGCGCCCTGTTCTTGCTCTTCGGGCGGCGGCGCGTCGCTCTTTCGCTTGTTCCGCCGCGATTCAGGGGAAATAACGACGGGGGCCGAGTTGCCGCCGCGCATGCGGCTCAAGAGCCCTGCCATGTATTCCTCGATCGATTCCTCTTCCTCGTCTTCCTGTGGGTCACTCTGTGGCTTCATTTCTTCGTCTCCGGTGTTCGCCGTCTCGCAAGTGCGTCTCCTCGGCCGCGGCCAAAAACGGTACGTCTGCCGCGCTTGAACTCTCGACCTCGGCCATTTCCGTTGCACTGGGAACCACCCGCTCGGTCAACTCGTCAAAGGGGGACGCGTCGCTCGGATTGCCGCGCGAAGCTTCCCGCCAAGCCTCCAGTTGGGCGTGCTCGCGCTCGAGCCGGCGGGATTCGTCGGCGAGCCCCGCCGAGGTCTCTAGCCGCTCAACCTCGAAAGCTTCGCGCTCGTGTCGCAATTCCTCGCGCTCGGCGTCGAGCTGGGCTCGCTCGTGTTCGAGGCGGTCGAACCGCCGCTCGAGTTCCTCGGCGTCCCGTTCCTGTTTCGCAAGCGAGTCTTGCCGCTCGGACAATTCGCGGCGGAGCGTTCCCAGCTCGGCGGCGCGCTGGTCCAACTCGGACTGGCCGCCTTGTCGCGCCAGCTCAAAGTCGCGGCGCGCGGCCTCGAATTGCTCCCATGTCTCTTCCAGCCCGTCGGACCGCTCGGCCCGGTGCGATTCCCACTGCTCGCGGTCGCGCGCCAGTGCGGCGCGTTCGTCGTCGAACTGCGTTTTGCGGGCCTCGAGATCGGCCTCGCGATCTTCCAGTTGTTTTTCGAGTTCCGCTCGGGCGGCCTCTGCCTGTTCGTGCGTTTGCGCCTGCTTTTTCAGTTGTGCTTCGCGGTCGGCCAGCTCGGCGATATGCCGCGCCAGAGTGGCTTCGGCCGCCTTGTGCTCGGCCTGCCAAGCCTTCCGCTCGTCGTCCATTTTGGCGCGATCGGCAACAAGCGCGGCTTTCTCGTCGGCCAAGGCCTGCTCGGCCTTCTCGCCGTTGCGGCGGCCCTTCGTCCGATGCGCCTCGAGCTCCGCCCGCTCCTCGTCGAGCCTGGCCAGCCGCTGCTCGAGTTCCGCATAAGCCTCATCAAGCTGCATTTGACGTTCCTCCAGGTTGGTCCGCTCGGTGTCCAGTTCGCCGCGCAGCCGCTCGACCTCGCCGCGCGCCCCCTGCAATTCCGCGTGCGATTGCGACAACGCGGCCTCGCGCTGGGAGAGCTCCTCGGCCAGGGCGCTCGATTCGGCGTGCAGCCGCTCGGAGTGGTCGCGCCATTGTTGCTGTTGCGCATCGAGCGCTTCGCGTTTGTGCTCGAACGTCAGACGCTCGGCCTCGAGCTGGGACTTTCTGGCCGCTTTCTGCTCATCGAATTCGGCCCGCAGCCGCTCGAACTCGGCCGCGGCGGCCCGGCGTTGGGCGTCGGCTTCGGCCAGCCGCGATTCGCGCTGGGCCAATTCGCGCGACCTGGCTTCCAGCTCGCCGTGCAAGCGCTCGACCTCGTCGCGCGCCACCTGCAAATCGCCTTGAGACAGCGCGAGCGCGGCCTCACGCTCGGCCAATCCGTCGCTTCGGGCGACGTGCTCCGCTCGCTGCCGCTCGATCTCGGCGACCGCGGCCTGATGCTCGCAGTGCGCCTCGGCCAGTCGCGTCTCGCGGTCGGCCAGCTCGTGCGACTTTGATTCCAATTCGCCGCGCGAGCGCTCCACTTCGTCGCGGGCGGCCTGCAAATCGGCTTGCCACTGCGCCAATTCGGCCTCGCGCCGCGACAATTCGTCGCTCTTGGCGCCCTGCTCGGCTCGCGATCGCTCGATCTCGGCGACGGCGGACTGTTGACGGGCTTCCGCCTCGGCCAGTCGCGATTCGCGGTCGTCCAGTTTATGGGCCCTGGTTTCCAGTTGGCCGCGCACGCGCTCGACTTCGTCGCGCGCAATCTGCAATCCGGCTTGCGACTGGGACAACGACGTCTCGCGCCGCGCGAGGTCCTCGGCTCGCGCCGTGGTTTCGGCCTCTAGCCGCTGGTTTTTCTCCTGCCATTGTTGTTGCTGCGCTTCGAAAGCTTCGCGCTCGTGGTCGATGGCCTGACGCTCGGCCTCGAGTTGGAACTTTCTGGCCGCTCTCTGCTCTTCGAATTCGGCCCGCTGCCGCTTTAGCTCGTCCAACGTGGCTTGGCGCTCGGCTTCCGCCTGGGACAGCCGGCTTTCGCGCTCGGCCAGCTCTTGTGCCTTGGCTTCCAGTTCGCCGCGCCATCGGTCCAGTCCGTCGCCGGCCGTTCGCAAATCGGCTTGGGACCGCGACAAGACGGCCTCGCGCCGGTACAGCTCCTCGGCTTGGGCACTCGTTTCCGCCCGCAGCCGCTCGGTCTCCTGGTGCCATTCGTTCCTTTGCGCATCGAGCGCTGCGTGCTCGACTCGCAAAGCCTGGCTCTCGGCGTCGAGCTCCATTTTCTGGGCGGTCGAGTGTTGCTCGAAGTCAACCCACATCCGCTGGAAGTCGCTGATGGCGGTTTGGTGTTCGGCTTCTTCGGCTGCCAGTCGCGATTGGCGGCCGGCCAGCTCGTGCGATTTGGCATCCAGTTCTCCGCGCCAATGTTCCACCGCGTCGCGGGTCGCCTGCAAGTCGGTTTGCCACTGCGCCAAGGCGGCCTCGCGCCGGGACAGGTCGTCGGCCCGGGCGCTGGCTTCGGCGTGCAGGCGCTCGCTCTCTTCGTGCAACCGTTGCCGCTTTTCATCGAGCGGTTCGCGCTCCTGCTCGATGGCCAGACGCTCGGCATCGAGTTGGGATTTTCTGGCCGCCGAGTGCTGCTCGAATTCGACGTGCTGCCGCTCGAACTGGGCGATCGCGGCCTGGCGCTCGGCATCGGCTTCGGCCAGGCGCGTCTCGCGCTCGGCCAGTTGGCCCGATTTCGCTTCCAGCTCGGCGCACCAACGTTCGGCTCCATCGCAGGCCGCTTGAAATTCGGCCTGCGACTGCGCCAAGGCGGCCTCGCGCCGGGACAGATCCTCGGCCCGGGCGGTCGCTTCGGCATGGAGCCGCTCGTTCTCCTCGTGCAACCGTTGCCGCTTTTCATCGAGCGCTTCGCGCTCGTGCTCGATGGTCTGACGCTCGGCATCGAGTTGCGACTTCCTGGCCGCCGAGTGCTCGTCGCATTCGACCCGCTGCCGCTCGAAGTCGGCGACCGCGGCCTGGCGCTCGGCATCCGCTCCCGCCAGCTCGTGCGATTGGGCTTCCAGCTCGCCGCGCCGACGGTCCGCCGCGTCACGGGCCTCCTGCAATTCAGCTTCCGCGAGCGACAAGGCGGCCTCGCGCCGAGACAGCTCGTCGGCCCGCCCGCTCGATTCGGCGTGCAGTCGCTCGCGATCCTCGTGCAACTGTCGCCGCTGTTCATCGAGCGCATCGCGCTCGTGCTCGATGGCCTGACGCTCGGCCTCGAGTTGGGAATTTCTGGCCGCTCGGTGTTCTTCGAATTCGGCCTGCCGGCGCTCGAACAGGGCGACCGCGGCCTGGCGCTCGGCATCGGCTGCGGCCAGCCGCGATTGGCGCTCGTCCAGCTCGCGCGATGTTACGTCGAGCGCGGCGCGCACCGCGTCGCTCGCGGCCCGCGACTCGCATTGCTCCTGTTCGTGGTGCGCCCGCTGCGATTCCCAGGCCAGGCGGTCTTCGGCCAATTGCCGGCGGGCCTGCGTCGCGTGCGCCGTGAATTCGGCTTGCTGCCGGTCGAGCTCACTCTCGACGGCGGCACATTCGTCCACCGCGCGCTGGAGCTGCTCTTGGCGGAGGTCCAGCTCCTCTTGCGCAGCGCGCAGTTGGGCATGCTGGCGCTCGACCTGGCCGAGCGCGTAACGGTGTGCGCTTTCGAGCGCGGCCGTCGCGGTTCGCTCCTGTTCCAGCTCTTGCCAGGCGGCCGCGCATTGGGCTTCAAATTCCTCGCGGGCAGCGTCGAGCTCGGCCCGGCTTTGCTCGTATCCGCGCTCGAGACTCGCCCGCGCGGCCCGGAGTTCCTCCTGGGCTTGCCGGTACAGCTCGTCTTGCTCCTTTAGGTTGCGGCGTGCCCCGGCACATTCGTCCTCCCACCGTTGCCGTTCGTCGTCGAACGCGCGTCGGGCGTTTTCGAGCTGCACCAATTCCGAGGCCAATCCGCGGCCGCGCGCGTCCAGATCGGCTCCGATGCCCGCGAGCGCCGCTTTTTGCTCTTGGCTTTCGCGCTCGAAGTCGAGCAGCCGCTGCTGGAGCTCGCCGGCGATGTGCTCCGAGTTTTCGGATGGCTCGCCCGTCTGAAAGGTTTGACCGGCGAATTGGTCCAATTGGGCCCGCAGTTTGCGCACTTCGGCAACGAGCTTGTGCGTCCAATGGCGTTGCCTGGCCAGACGAGTTCGTTGGGCAGAAAACCGATCCAGGCGCGAGGGGTTCCGCACCGGCTCGCCGCCATCGGCCGTTGCATCCGCGTCAGGGTCCGGCTGCGGTTCGGCCTCGGCGGACGACAGCACCGCGAATTCCACGGGACCGACCGACAACCGGTCGCCGGGTACGAGCCTTGTGTCGCGAAACGGTTGGCCGTTCACGCGTGTGTTGGGGGCCCACGAACGGGCCACCGTGCCTTGCGAGCCACGCAAGATCAGGCAATGAACGGGCCGGACGCCGCTGGCACGCAGCCGCAACGTGCATCCCTCGGCCGAGCCGATCGTGCATTTGGCCGCCGAAAGCCGCACGATTTGTCCGTCGCGGGCCGAGCCGATGATGCGCAGGTACAAGTCGTCGGAAGGGGAGCCGGCGACCAGGTTCGAACGATGCTTCCCGGCGACAAAAACCATGGTTCAATCCCGGTTCGTATACGAGCCACAAGTGCGCGCCAGGGCGCGGCGGGACGCCCAGAGGAGGTTTAGGTCACTCTGCGCGTCGGGTCAAACACGGGCAGCCGGCGCGCCGGAACCCGCGTGGCGCCGTTTTGCCGATTTGTGAAAAACGGCTGTATATCTATGCCGGTTCTGTCGATTATCCGTTAGCGACAGGCGGAGCACGCGACGGCAAGGGGAAGCCTGGTCCGGAGCCGCTGGTACTGCCGGGGCAAACCGCCAGCAGCGGGCGGGCTCGACCGACCGGCTGGTAGGCGACGGCGAAATAGGGTTGCGGCAAGTTCCGGCGGGAACTTGACTTTTGACCTGGGGCCCGAAGAATACCCGGCCCCGTTGTGACGAGCTGCGAAAGTCGCGGGAATTTTGTGACCCCCGAGGAACTTGGTGCGTACTATAGTTTGGTTGCGGCGCAAAAGGAGCGACCAAACGAAACGTTTCTTTGTTTCAACAAGGGCAGTCAACCGAGAAATTGGCAGCGGCAATTTTAGGGGGGCCCCTAACCTTCCGCCGCAAAGCACATCCGGACAAAGAAGGTGAAGGAAAATGGCACGCAAAGATGCGATTCTGAGCATGCGCCAGATTTTGATTATGCGTCGAGACGCACTGCGTACGGCGCTGGCGGGCGACTTGAGTCTACTGAAGGAGTTGCGGGCCCAGGCCGCCGGAGATGTCGTCGACGCTGCTCTGGATTCGGCCCAGGATGAGATCAGCTCGCAACTGGCGGAGGTGGAAAGCCGGGAGCTGGCTTGCATCGAAAACGCCTTGGAACGAATGCGAGACGGGCAATACGGCGTCTGCGAAGCCTGTGGCTGCACGATTCCGATGGCTCGGCTCAATGCCCTGCCCTACGCGACGCTGTGCATCGACTGCCAGCGCGAACAGGAGCGCTTCGGCAAGGCCGGCGGCGCCGATGCCGACTGGGGGCGGGTGCTCGACACGGGCGGCGACAACGACGCCTCGATCAACGACATCGAAATCGACGTCTGAGCGTGTGGCAAAAACGCACGTCAACCTCGTGCACTGGCGCACGTGCGGCACGGGCGGCAACCTCCGGGTGAGCCGAGCCGGCCGATTCGCCGGTGCACTTTCGTTTTGGCGGGACCGAACGCGGGGCACCTCCTCGATCAAAGAGATGTTGCCAAGCCGCGTGCTGGGTTCTATGGTAAACGTAAGCTGCGCGATTGCCTGCTCGCGTGGGCCGCAGGTTGCCGGAGCCATTGCGATGAACCGCCGTTGGAATTTGCTGCGAACGCTCGCTCTGGCGGCAACGCTTGTGGCCCTCGCGTCGGTCCGGCCCGTCCGGGCGCAAAACGAGGCTGAGGACGACGCGCGGATGCAGGCGGTGCGGGCGAAAATGTACGAGTCGCTCAGCCAGGAAGTCTCGCAGTTGGAGCGGCAGAGCAGCGCCCTGAAGATGGTCGTCAAGCTGGTGCGGCCGACGGTCGTGCACATCGAGGCCGACAAGATCGACGCCACCGTCTTGCAATACGGACGCAAGCAGCACGTGGAGGAGGCCGGCAGCGGCTACATCGTCAAGCTCAACGACCGCCATTACGTGCTGACCAACCGCCACGTCGTCAAGGAAGCCGCGGTAAAGAAGATTTCGATCCGCCTGGCCGACGGTCGGCGGATTCAGCCCACGCGCGTGTGGAGCGATCCGGATACCGACGTGGCCGTGATGGCCGTCGACGCGCCGGGGCTGGTGCCGGCCAAATTGGGCAACAGCGACCTCGTGGAAATCGGCGACTTTGTGCTGGCCGTCGGCAGCCCCTTCGGGCTGAGCCATTCGATCACCTTTGGCATCGTCAGCGCCACGGGGCGCCGCGACCTGATGCTGAGCGAGACGGTCAAGTTCCAGGATTTCCTCCAAACCGACGCCGCCATCAACCCCGGCAACAGCGGCGGACCGCTGATCAATTTGCGCGGCGAAGTGATCGGCATGAACACCGCGATTGCCAGCAACTCGGGCGCCAACGAGGGCATCGGATTCTCGATTCCCGCGAACATGGTCGCTTTCGTGGCCCGGCAACTGGTCGAGCGCAACGGCGTCACGCGGGCATTTCTGGGTGTGCAGCTCGACCGAAAATTCGACTCGGCCATGGCCATTAGCGTGGGGTTGAAGCGACCCCGCGGCACGCGCATTTCGGGCGTCACGCCCGACTCGCCCGCGGCCGCGGCCAAGCTGCAAGTCGGCGACGTGGTGCTCGAGTTCGGCGGCGTTGCCGTCGAGGACGACAATCACCTGGTGAATCTGGTCGGATTGACCGAAGGGGGCCGTGAAGTTCCGCTCATGATCCTGCGCGATCAAAAGCAGCTTCGCATCGACGTGAAACTCGGCAGCGCCGCCGGCAACAAGCTGGTTCCCAGCGGGGACAATCCGTAGCGGGTCGATCTCGCCAAAGGTGGCGGGCACGCTCGGCGCACCGCTTCAGCCCTGGCTGGCAGTGCCCGCGGCCGCGATGCCGCGCAAAATGCAATCCTCGGCCGACGCGACGTCGACCTTCGTGGCCACCGCCAGATTCGTGCGCCACTGGCGGATCCGGCGGCGATCGAAGACGGTGGCTCCGCGGGTCAGCTCGCCCGCTAGTTCCACGTCGGCGGCCGCCAATTCGACGTCGAACAGTTCCGGGTGCAGCGCGGCCACCAGGGCCACGGCGTCGTTAAGGCAGATGCTCTCGATGCCCAGCTCCTGGCGATAAGAGCGAAACAGGTGTGGCAGCACCTTGCGCACGAACCGACCGACGCGGCACGTTTCTTGCGGCAGCTTTTCCAACAAATCGTAACCGAACGTGACCTGGCTGGTGACGTCGATGGGCACCAGCGTCTTGGTCGCCGCGGACGACCGGAAGACCGAACGGGCCGATTCCGGATCGCAATAGACGTTGAATTCGGCGGCCGGCGTCACGTTGCCGACGCCGTGAAGCGTGCCCCCCATCATGATGATCTGGCCGACTATTTCCCCCAGGGTCGGATCGCGGGCAAAGGCCCGGGCGACGTTAGTCAAGGGCCCCAGCGCGACGATCGTCACCTGGCCCGGCGCGGCGCGCACCTCGTCACAGATGACCTTTTCCGAAGGGTGGCGATGCTGCAGCTCGGAGATCTCGAAATGCGCGCCTCCCAGCCCGTCCGATCCGTGCAATCGGACGTTTCGGTCCGGCAGTCCTAACTCGGGCATCGAAGCCTCGCCGATGCGTGGCCAACGCGGCGGATCGAGCTGTTCGATGATGGCCTGGACGTTGCGCGTGGCCTGATCGGGAGGCACGTTGCCCCCCACGGCCGTGACGGCGACCACTTCCACCTGCGGATCGAACATCGCCATGCACAGGGCCAGCGCGTCATCGATGCCCGGGTCGACGTCCAGAAGCAGTTTCCTGGTGATCAAGGGCTCCCTCCCCTTGGGGCCGCAATCAACCTTCCGCCTGCGCGGCGATTGTAGGGGCATGCGCAGATCGAAGCAAGAGTATTGGCCACTGGCCCGGCCGGATTCAGCGCTTTTGCGATTCCTCACCCAGTTGCGGTTTAACATCGCCTGGCCCCCAGCGCCCGAGAATTCCACCCGCTGGCCGGTTACAATCGGGCAGCGGCGCAAACTCTCGAGGGCCATCACGTGATTGAGGCGACACTGGGTCGGCTGGCGGCCGGCCAAGACCTGTCGATGGAGGAAATGGCGGCCGCCATCGACGCCGTGGTCGAGGGGACCTGCACGGAAGGCGAAATGGGGGTGCTATTGACCGCCTTGCGCGCCAAGGGAGAAACGCCTCACGAGGTGGCCGGCGCGGCTTTGGCGCTGCGCCGCCATATGACTCCCATCCGCACGAAGCGCACCGGTCTGGTCGACACGTGCGGCACCGGAGGCGACGGCTCCGGCACGTTCAACATCAGCACGGCCGCCGCGCTGGTGGTCGCCGCCGCCGGCGTGCCGGTGGCCAAGCACGGCAACCGCGCGGTCACCAGCAAGACCGGCTCGGCAGACGCGCTTGCGGCGCTGGGCGTGAACATCAACGCCGGCGTCGAGCAAGTGGAAAAATGCCTGGATCAACTGGGCATTTGTTTCTGCTTCGCCCCGCTCCTGCACCCGTCGATGAAGCAAGTGGCCCAGGTGCGCAAGCGGCTGGGCGTGCCCACCATCTTCAACCTGCTCGGCCCGCTTTCGAATCCCGCCGGCGCCCCGTACCAGGTCGTGGGCGTGGGGCGGAGCGAATTGCGGTCGCTGTTGGCCGAATCCTTGTTGCTCTTGGGTACCGAGCGGTCCGTGGTCGTGCAGGGAGAGGACGGCATGGACGAAGTCACGCTGGCCGGTCCGACGCGCGTCACCCTAGTGACGGCGGGCGGAATGCGCAATTTCAGTTGGACGCCTGCGGATTTTGGACTCTCGCCCGCGGGCCTCGAATCGCTTTTGGTCCGGGGTCCGGAAGAAAGTGCCAAAATGATCGCCGACGTGCTGGGCGGCGGCGCCGGAGCGGCGCGCGACATTGTCGTCGTCAACGCCGCCGCGGCTCTGTGGACGGCCGGCCGGGCCGAATCTCCGCGGACCTGCGCGGAAGTGGCCGCCGCGGCCATCGACACCGGCGCGGCGAAAGATTTGCTCAAACGGCTGGTGGAACTGAGCAACGCGTGATTCGAGCGTTTTTGCGATGCAGGCGGGATGGCAACTTGCCGGTATCCGCCTATAATTGTCCGTTTCCCACTCGTTCCGGAGCATTCAGCAATGGCCAAGCCCCAACGAAAGCTAAAGAAAGCCAACCACGGCAAGCGGCCCGCCAGCAGCAAGGCTCGACGGTTGAAGCGGAGAGACATTCGCACCTGAGGCAATGGGTGACGATTTCTGCGCTTCGCCGATCAACTCCCGTCTGCTTCGCGTGCTCGAGTCACGAATCCCCGCGCGCAAGTGCCTTGTGGCCTGGGACGTTTCGGCCCCGGCGTTGGCCGGTTTAGTTCCCGGCCACCCGAAGTTGCCCCCTTGGCGCCGGGGGGCTAAAATACGCCGTTTGAACACGTACCCAGACAACTGACGACTCGCCCGGAGAGTTCTCGCGTGTCCTCCAAAGAGCTGCTGTTGGATCTTGCCGAGATCGATTTCAACCGGGTCGTCGCCGACTTGGACGAGATTCGCCGCGTCAATCCGCAGCGGTACGAAATGGAGCAGCTCACGGCGATCGTCTTCGACGACTACGACCGCAAGATCTGCGCCGGCTATAAGGACATTACCGACAAGGAGTTTTGGGTCCGCGGGCACATGCCGGGCATGCCCTTGATGCCGGGCGTTCTGATCTGCGAGGCGGCCGCCCAAATGTGCAGTTACTTCGCCCACAAGCATAGCCTGTTGGGCGACGCCAAGGTGGTCGGCTTTGGGGGCCTGGAGGACGTGCGGTTCCGCGATCCGGTGCGCGTCGGAGACCGACTGGTGGTGGTGTGCAAGATGATCAGGGTTCGGCCGGGCTCGATCATTGTCAGCCGGTTCCAGGCGTTCGTGCGGCAAGTGATGGTTGCCGACGGAAAAATCAAGGGGATTCCGCTGCCGGTCGACGCGCTTACGGGCGAGGAGAAGGCGTCCAGGTAGCCCTCCCCGGGGCGAGCCCATGCTTCCGCTCAAAGACCATAATCCCACGGTTCGCACGTCCTACGTGACCTACGCGCTGGTCGCCATCAATACGTTGGTGATGCTGTGGGTCGGGTCGCTGTCGCCGTTGGCACAGCAGCAGTTCGTGATCGAGCATGGCTTCATACCGGCGCGGATCGCGCAGCTCTCGGACCCGAAACTGGAAGTCAAGGTCCCGGTCGAGGCGGAAGTGGTCATGCAAAACGGCCGGCTCGTGCACCGGCCGGTCAAGACGGTCGAGCTCGCGGGGGCGACCGTGCCCATTCTTCTCTCGCTTCTGACCAGCATGTTCATGCACGGCGGCTGGATGCACCTGGCCGGCAACATGTGGTTCTTGTGGATTTTCGGCAACAACATCGAAGACCGCCTGGGGCACGTCGTGTATTTGCTCTTCTACCTGGTCGGCGGACTTTTGGCCACGGCCTGCCACTGGGCCTATGACCCCGAGAGCATGATTCCGGTGGTGGGGGCCAGCGGCGCCGTCGCCACGATTCTCGGCGCGTACGCCGTCACGTATCCGAAGGCGACCGTCAGCACGCTGGTGTTCTTCGGCATTATCTCGATCATCGAGATTCCGGCGCTGGTGTGGCTGGCCGTGTGGCTCGGCGGTCAATTGCTAAGCGCGTTTTTTCAGCAGGATTTGGGCGTGGCCGTGTGGGCCCACATCGGCGGATTCGCGGTCGGGGCCATCCTGATGCCGATTCTGGCGCTTGTCACGCCGCCGCCGCGACCATCGTCCCAAGAGGACGAGTTCAAAAAATACTTCTCGCACACCGGGTACGACGAGCGTTGAGTGAAACGTATGGGCCGGCGTGCATTGCGCAGGATCGATCCGTCGCTCGATTTGTCGGGGCACTTCGTGACGCTCGAAGCTCTTGGGCAGCCGCTCGACCTGGCGGACCTGTTTGGCCGCAGGGCGCCCTTGGAAATCGAGGCCGGCAGCGGCAAGGGGCTGTTTCTGGCCGCCGCCGCGGCCGGCGACCCGGCGGCCAATTTTCTGGGCATCGAAATCCTGGGCAAGTACGCCCGATATGTCGCGGCCCGGCTGGCGAAGCGCGAACTGGCGAATGCCAGGATCATTCACGGCAATGCCGCGGACCTGTTCCGTCTGTGGCTGGCGGATGATTGTGTGCGTGCGGTGCACGTTTATTTTCCCGACCCCTGGTGGAAAGCCCGGCACAAGAAGCGCCGCATGATGGCCGAGCAGTTTCTCGGCGACGTCGAGCGCGTGCTCGTTGCCGGCGGCACGCTCCATTTCTGGACCGACGTGGAAGAATACTTTCAAACCGGGCTAGCGTCGATCGCGGCTCACACGAATCTTTCCGGCCCGCATCCGGTGCAAGAAAAACCGGCCGACCACGATCTCGACTATCGCACCCACTTCGAGCGCCGCACGCGCCAGCACGGCGAAGCGGTGTATCGGGCCGAGTTTGTCAAGGTGGGTTAGCAGCGTGTTGAACTCGATTCGCAAGGCCGTCCAAAGTAATGGCCCATCGGCGCTGCGATTGACCGCATAAGTCGATCCCCCGGCAAAGCCGGCTAACCGTTGCCGACATCGATCGGGCGCAACGGGCGCTCGGCGGATGCCACGGGCAGGGGGCTGTCGTAGGTGCGGGCTTTGCTGCCGTTTTCGGCGTTCGCTAGCGCGAGCTGGTAGAGCTGCTGGCCGGCCGGCGAGGGATACTGGCCCGTGATGCAGGCCTGGCAAAGCTGGTCTCCGTCGAAGCTGATCGCCCGGGCGATCGACTCAATCCCCAGGTAGCGGAGCGAATCGGCCCCCAGGGCGGCGGCCATTTCGGCTTGCACGGCTTCGGTCAAGGGAGCGCCTTTCAGGAACCGCGGGGCAAACAATTCGCCGATCGTCGACATGTCGATGCCGTAAAAGCACGGCGCGACGATCGGCGGACACGCCACGCGGACGTGGATCTCCCGGGCCTTTCCCAGGTTGCGAATCCGCTTGAGCAGCACCTTCATCGTGGTCGAGCGGACGATCGAGTCTTCGACCAGGATCACCCGCTTGCCTTCGAGCACTTCCCGCAGCGGCGTGTATTTGCTTTCGGCTTTCCGTTTGCGGTTCATGGTGCCTTCGATGAACGTGCGGCCGGTGTAACGGTTGCGGATCAATCCTTCGAGCGAGGGAATGCCGAGCTTGAAGGCCATCGAATCGGCCGCGGCTTTGCTCGTGTCCGGCACGGGCACGACGATCGTGTCTTCATCGATCGGCACCGTTTCGAGCCGCGCGAGCTCCTCGCCGAGCGCCTTGCGCGACAGATAGACGCTGCGCCCGTCCATCGTGCTGGCTACGTTGGCAAAGTAAATCCACTCGAAAAAGCAATGGGCCCGCCGCGGGCTGCGGGCGAAACTCTGAATCTCGAGATTTCCGCCGGTAATCGTCACGGCCTGGCCGGGCAAGAGCGACTTAACGTTCTCGGGCGCGAAGCCCAGGTTCAGCAGGGCCACGCTCTCGCTGGCGGCGGCAAACAGCGGGCCCTCCAGGGCGTAGCACAGCGGCCGCAGGCCCAGCGGGTCGCGGGCCACGAGCATGTCGCCCAGAGCGTTCAACAGCACCAGGCAATACGCCCCGTCGAACCGCTGGCTGATCGCGCGCATGATGTCGATCAGGCTCGGACGGCGGTTTTCCGAAAGCTCGCGGCCGATCTCGTGCATGATGATCTCGGTGTCGGTATCGCGGGCCAGGTAGTTGTCGCTGTCGGCCAGCAGGTTTTGCCGCAGCTCTTGGTAGTTGGCCAGTTGGCCGTTGAAGGCGAAGCTGAACCACTTGTGCTTCTGCACGTGGTGCCGCTCGAACGGCTGAGCATAGCTCTTGTCCTCGGACCCGCAGGTGGCATAGCGCACCTGACCGATGGCGGCCCGGCCGGAGTATTTCCGCATCAGGCTCTCGTATTTGCCGCGGTGGCTGAGCCTGAAAACTTCGCTGACGCCGCCCAGCTCCTTGTAGGTTTCCAGCAGGTGGTTGCGGCGCGGGTTGTAGCTGGTCATGCCGGCCGAGAGCTGGCCGCGATTCTGGATATCCAAGAGCATGCGGGGCACCAGCCGGGAGATCTGCTGGGGGCCCTGCTCCGGGCAAAGCGGACTTTTGCCCCGGCCCGGCAGGTGGTAAATCGCGGCCACGCCGCATTCGTGATAAAGCTCGCTCATGAAGGTCAGCCTGAGGGGCCCGCTGGGGGTCGTCGATCGCCCACCACGTCGCGAGAAAGACTGTGCACCCGCCGCCGAGCGGCCCACAAACATCGGCCGCCACCACGAACATCCGCGCCCGAGGAGCCCTCATTTTATGAGCCGGCCGTCGATTTAACAACCGTGGGCATTTCGCGGCCCTTTTCAATAGTATGCGGCGGCAACGACTCGCCAAGAGTGGGTTTTGTCGCGGACAAACAAGCGGCTATGATGCAGTGGCGTTTTTGAATTTCTTGCCCCACATGTACTAGCCCGAAGCGCAAACGAGGGAGCGGCACAAAGCGCTCCCAAAATCACCCTCGCTTGCGCTTCGGGTTAGTATCGGGCGGTTTTTTGCGGTTCGTCCACCCATGTCCGATCTGGTGCGTCAGGAAATCGCCACGGCGGCCCATACGATCGTCGTCAAAGTCGGCACGCGCGTGCTCACCGGCCAGGGGGGACTCTTGAATTGCCAGCGCATCGAAACGCTGGCCGAAGAGCTTCACCAACTGATGGAAACCGGCCGTAAGGTGGCGCTGGTCACCTCCGGGGCCGTCGCGGCCGGGCTGGGCCAGCTCCAATTGCCCCGGCGCCCGGCGAACCTCGCCCAGTTGCAAGCCGTCGCGGCGGTCGGCCAATGCCACTTGATCGAAGTTTACGACCGCGGACTGCGGGCCCACGGTCGCCACGCCGCCCAGGTGCTCTTGACGGCCCACGATCTGGACGATCGCACGGCGTATCTCAACGTGCGCAACACGATCCGGGCGTTGTTCGAATTCGGCGCACTGCCGATCATCAACGAAAACGACACGGTCAGCGTCGACGAGCTGATGACCACCTTTGGCGATAACGACCGGCTGGCCGCGATGGTCACGAACCTGATCCGGGCCCCGCTGTTGGTGCTGCTCTCCGACGTCGACGGACTGTACGACGGCGACCCGCGCGACGCGGGCTCCAAGCTTATCCCGACCGTCACGCGTCTCGACGAATCGATCTATCGGCTGGCGCGCGACAGCGCCACGGGATTGAGCAAAGGGGGCATGGCCAGCAAGCTCGAAGCGGCGCGGATCACCACCGCGGCCGGCGAGAACGTGATCATCGCCAACGGCCGCACGCCGGGCAATCTGGCGAAAATCGCGGCCGGCGAGCCGGTGGGCACGTTGTTTCTGGCCGGGGGCCAGTCGATTCGTTCCTTCAAACGCTGGATCGGATTCACGGCCCAGCCGCGCGGCGCGCTCGTGCTCGACGCGGGGGCGCGCGAAGCGGTGGAAAAGAAAGGCAAAAGCCTGTTGGCCATCGGCGTCACGGCCGCCAGCGGCAGCTTCAAGAAAGGCGACGTCGTCTCGCTCGTGGACGCCTCGGGCGAGGAATTCGCCCGCGGATTGACGAACTACAACGTCGATGACGTGCTGCGCATCAAGGGCCTCAAGACCGACGAGATCGCCGCGGTGCTGGGCCGCTGTCCCTACGACGAAGTGATCCACCGCGACAACATGGCGCTCACGCGCGACGCGGCGGGCAACACTGATGGGTGACCCGTTCACTCGCCCACCAGGCGCGATGTCGCGGATCGGGGATCCTCGGAATCCCGCGGTGCCGGTGGTATGATGCGGCGTCACTGGACCGCCCCCGTCCTCATGCTCGCGAGGTCAACCATGAGCACCGATCCGTCCCCCGCCATGCCCGAGCCGGTCAAGAAGGACAACTCCGTTTGGTGGATCCTGTTGATTGTGGTGGGCGCCCTGGCGTTCTTCTGCCTGATTGGCGTGGGTTTGCTGACGGCGCTGTTGCTGCCGGCCATTCAGGGAGCGCGCGAGGCGGCGCGGCGCGTCAATTGCGTCAACAACCTGAAGCAGATCGGCATTGCGCTTGTGAGCTATCACGACCAATACAATTCCTTTCCGCCGGCCTACCTTGCCGATGCCAACGGCAGGCCGATGCACAGTTGGCGCGTGCTTGTCCTGCCGTTTTTCTCAGACCCCGAAGCGACGGCACTGTACCGGCAATATCATTTCGATGAACCCTGGGACGGCCCGAACAACCGCAAGCTGGCCGCGCAGACACCGTCCATCTTTGTGTGCCCCAGCGGGAGCAATTCCGAGGGCCACACGCACTACGTCGCGGTTGTCGGCAACGAGACCGTGTGGCCCGGCTCAGAAGCCGGGCGGATTCGCAAGATTTCAGACGGCACCGCCAATACGATCGCGGTCGTCGAAACGGTCCGCATGAACATCGCCTGGCTAGAGCCGCGCGACCTGACCATGGACGAGGCGATGCAAGCGATCATTCCGCCGGCAGAACTGGGCCTTGCTACCGCACATCCCGGCGGCGCGAACGTGCTGTTTTCCGACGGCAGCGTTCACTTTCTCGATGACTCCGTGGCACCGCAGTCGATCCGGGCACTATTGACCATTGCGGGCGGAGAGGAGATCGACGAGCAAGTGCTCGGCTTTTGATTGACTACGCGAGCACGCGACGATTGAAGCCAGGGGGTGGGGGGGGGGGGGGGGGG
>JBBDNV010000003.1:0-22250 GCA_040877415.1 Pirellulales bacterium | reverse complement strand
CGACTCCCGACCCCTTTTTCGCAGCGACCCCTTCGCGCTCATTATCGCCCAACGTATTCGTCCGCATTAGCCCCCGGCTTCGCCGGGGGATTGCGTTCATGTCGCGTTTGGGATCGCGCGGCAGTGGCGTCCGTCGACGGAATCCGCCATACTGAGTGGTTCTGTTCCACGCGATTTGGCCACCCCTAGCCCACCGATGATTGATAAGCCGCCTCTTGGCCCGCTCGCCGGCACGGCGCTACCCTGCTACGTGTTCGATTCGCACCAGCAATTGGCCCGGCACGTGGCCGGGCTGATCGCGGGAGTCGTGCGCGATCGGGCGGCGCATGGACAAAAGGCGGTGCTCGGGTTGCCGACCGGCAGCACGCCGGTGGGCATTTATCGCGAGCTAGCGAGAATGCACCGCGACGAAGGGCTCGACCTGGCGAACGTCGTCACCTTCAATCTTGACGAATACCTGGGACTGGGGCCCGAACGGCTGCAAAGCTATCGCCGCTGGATGAACGAGCACCTTTTTCAGTTCGTCAACATCAAATGCGAGAACATCTTCATCCCCGACGGCCTGGCGCCGCCGGAGCGGCTCGACGAGCATTGCCGCTGGTACGAAGAGAAAATTCGCGAAGCGGGCGGCATCGACATTCAACTGTTGGGCATCGGCCGCAACGGGCACATCGGCTTTAACGAGCCCTTTAGCGCCCCGAACAGCCGCACCCGCGTCTGCACGCTCGACCCGATCACGCGACGCGACGCGGCCAGCGATTTCTTCAGCGAAGAGAACGTGCCGATGCAGGCCATCACGATGGGCTTGGGCACGATTTTCGACGCCCGCAAGATCCTGCTCATCGCCCAGGGCGAGCACAAGAGTGCGATCATCCGGGAAACGGCCGAAGGCCCCAGCACGCCGCGCGTGCCGGCCTGTTACTTGCGCGCGCATGCCGACGCGGTGCTGCTGGTGGATTCGGCCGCGGCGGCCCGCTTGACCGCGGTCGCCACGCCCTGGCTTTTGGGCCAGGTCGAATGGACCGACAAGTCGATCAAGCGGGCCGTGCTGTGGCTTTGCGAGCAGTCGGGCAAGGCGCTGCTGAAGCTCGACGACGACGATTTCCGCAACCACAACCTGCACCAGCTACTGCGGCATCACGGCCCGGCCGAGAGCGTGGCCCACCGCGTGTTCCGCTGGATGCAAGACACGATTGTCTATCATCCGGCCGGCCGCGAGCCGCGGCGGATCATCTGCTTCAGCCCGCACCCGGACGACGACGTGATTTCGATGGGTGGCACGCTGATCCGGCTGGTCGAAGACCGGCACGAAGTGCACGTGGCCTACATGACCAGCGGCAACATCGCGGTGTTCGATCACGACGCCCGGCGGATCGCCGATTTGGCCACCGAGTTCAATCGGCTCTTCGGCATCGATCGAGAGAAGACCCAATCGCTCGAGGACCGCGTGGCCCAAGCGCTCGCGGCCAAGAGCCCCGGCGAAAGCGACAGCGAGGAAGTGCTCAGGATCAAGTCGCTCATCCGCTGGAGTGAAGCCAAGGCCGGCGCGGTGGTGGCCGGCTGCCGCGAGGAAAATCTGCACTTTCTCGATTTGCCGTTTTATCGCACCGGCACGATCGCCAAGAAACCGCTCACGGACGCAGACGTCGCCATCGTGCGGGCTCTGATCGAAAGGCTGCAGCCGGCGCGAATATTCGTGGCCGGCGATCTTTCGGACCCGCACGGCACGCACCGCGTGTGCGCTCTGGCGATCTTTCGCGCGGTTCACGAATTGGAGCGCGACACCGGCAGCCGGCCGGAAGTGCTGCTCTATCGCGGGGCGTGGCAGGAGTGGGCTCCGTACGAAATCGACGTCGCGGTGCCTTTGAGTCCCCGCGACCTGCGGCAGAAACGGGCCGCGATTTTCATGCACGAATCGCAAAAGGACTCGGCTCTGTTCCCCGGTCCCGACGACCCGCGCGAATTCTGGCAGCGCGCCCTAGACCGCAACCGCAACACGGCCGCCGTCTACAACCAATTCGGCCTGCCGGAGTATTACGCCCTGGAAGGCTTCGTGCGCTGGAACGGGGTGCCGTTGTAAGGGCCCGCGGTCGGATTCCTGCGGCGGCATACTGGGGAATTGGATTACGGTCCGTGGGTTTGAGAGATACCGGCGCCCCGTTGGGGCTTATTCGGCAACTGATGCCGATTTACGTTTCCTGGGCCTGACCTCCAGGGGCTCGCGCCCCTGGCTATTAGTTCGCCCCTTCGCGGCTGCCCCAACGGGGCACTCGTCAATGGTTTCCAGGGGCTCCTGCCCCTGGCTATTAACGTTCGCCGCTTCGCGGCTGCCCCAACGGGGCACTCGTCAATGGTTTCGAGGGGCTCGCGCCCCTGGAAGAGGCCCCCGGTGTTCTGGTTCGCCGCCATTCCGCCCAAGCCCCGATGGGGCGGCAGCCGTGGTGCATCGTGCCGAGTGCGACCCATTGACAAAGCGCCACCCCTTTTTTCACCCTTCCGGCTTCGGCGGTTTCTTGCCGTACTTGGCTTCGTATTGCGCGGCGAACCGGGCTTCCAGCTCGGGATGGCAGACGAAGCATTGCGAATCGGGGCGGTCGTGCTCTTTGCACCAGTCGCCCTTGTTTTGGAATTTCGCCGCCAACTTGGGGTCGCACACCCCGCAAATTTCCTCGGGCACGCCGTGTTCAACACACCACCATCCGCTGTGATCGTCCACCGCGGTGGTTGCGGTGGCGTCGGCCGGATCGTTCGCGCCGGCTTCTCCGCTCGCCGGATCGGCCACGTTTTGCGCACATCCAATCGCCAGAGACAGAACCATAACCATGCCCGCCAGGGCGACGTGGTGTGAAATACGTTGCATTGATATCCTCCCCGTGAAAACGCGTTACGTCGTACTTGTCGCCAATTCCTGCTCCGATCGTCGTTCAAGTGGCGCCGGATCGTCGTGCCGGCCCAGCGCGCTAGAGAAAACCATATACAGCACGCGCAGCACCAACAGCGACATGACCATCGAGCCGATGACCCCGCCGATCACGACGGTAGCCAGCGGCCGCTGCACTTCGGCGCCCATGCCGGTGGAGAGCGCCATCGGCAGAAAACCCAGCGCGGCCACGAGCGTCGTCATCAGCACGGGCCGCAGACGCGTGACCGCGGCCAGCGTCACCGCTTCATCCAGCGGCAACCCCCGCCCGCGGAGCTGCCGGATGTACGAAACCAGAATCATGTCGTCGAGCACCGCCACGCCCGAGAGGGCCACAAAACCGATGCCGGCGGAAATCGAAAACGGCATGTCGCGCAGCCAGAGGGCCAGGATGCCGCCGACCCAGGCGAATGGGATGCCGGTAAACACGCGCAGCGCGTCAACCAGGTTGTGATACGTGAAGTACAAGAGCGTGAAGATCAGGGCCAGCGCCACCGGCACGACGATCAACAGCCGCAACCGGGCCCGCTCGAGATGCTCGAATTGTCCGCCGTATTCAATCTTGTAGCGCCCCGGCGGCAAGGCCACGTTGGCGGCGATTTTTTGCCGCGCTTCGTCGACAAAACTCCCCAAGTCGCGCCCGCGGACGTTGGCCGTCACCGTGATCCGGCGCTGATACCACTCGCGCGTGATCGTCGCAGGGCCTTCCACCACTTCGACCGAAGCCAGCCGCCCTAGCGGAATCCGCTCGCCCGAGGGCGTGGCAATCAGCATCGCGCCGATCGTCTCGGGGCTGGTGCGAACGTCGTCCGGCAGCCGCACCACCAGCGGAAAGCGAAGCTGCCCTTCGACGATTTCGCCCATCGGCTTCGAGCCGATCGCCTCGACTAGGTCGAGCACGGTCTGGGCCGACCCGCCGTAGCGGGCAATCTGCTCCTGGTCCACCTTGATCTGGAGGACCGGCTGGCCGGTGATCTGTTCGGTGGCCACGTCGGCGCTGCCGGGCACGCTGCGCAGAACGTTTTCGATTTCCTGCGCTTTCTCGACCAGCACGTCGAAATCATCGCCGAACAGCTTGACTCCCAGATCGGCCCGCACGCCGGAGACGATCTCGTTCATGCGCATCTCGATCGGCTGCGAATAGGCCAGCCGTTGGCCGGGCATGTCGCGCAGCGCCAGGTCCAAAAGCTCGGTGAACTCCGCCTGGGTGCGGGCCTTTTTCCAC
Source organism: Pirellulales bacterium (assembly GCA_040877415.1). Classification (GTDB taxonomy): domain Bacteria; phylum Planctomycetota; class Planctomycetia; order Pirellulales; family PALSA-1355; genus JBBDNV01. The sequence continues at coordinate 18,105 of JBBDNV010000003.1, read as the reverse complement.
TGCGAGCGGGGCTTGAGCGTGATGAAGATGTCGGTCAGCTCCACGCCCATCGGATCGGTGGCCACCTCGGCGCTGCCGATCCGGCTCCAGACGTGCTCCACTTCGTCGGGGAACGACTGGAGGATGACTTGCTCCATCCGGGTGTTGTAGCGAATCGACTCCGCCAGATCGGTGCCGGCCAGGCGAACCACGCCGATGGCGACGGCCCCTTCCGACAGCCGCGGCACAAATTCCCAGCCCAAATGCGGGGCGATCATGCCGAACGCCACCACCAGCATGCCGGCCGCAAAAGCCATCACGGCCAGCTTGTGGTGCATGGAGAAGCGCAGAACCGGATTGTGAATCGCATGCGCGATCCGCATCGCGAGCGGCTCGCGCTGGGAGATCTTCTTCGGCAGGAAAAAACTGGCCAGAACCGGCATCAGCGTCAGACTCAGCACCATCGAGCCCGTCAAGGCGAAAACGACCGTCAGGGCCATCGGGCGAAACAGTTTGCCTTCGACCCCTTCCAGCGTCAGGATCGGCAGGTAGACGATCATGATGATCATTTCGCTGAACAGCGTGGGCCGGCGCACTTCGACCGCGGCGTCGCGAATGATTTCCAACCGGCTTCGGCCGCTCGTGTCGTGCGACAAGTGCCGCACGCAGTTTTCGATCATCACGACCGAGCTGTCGACAATCATGCCGAAGTCGATCGCGCCCAAGCTGAGCAGACTGGCCGCGATGCCGAACCGCAGCATGCCGCTGGCGGCAAACAGCATCGAGAGCGGAATGGCCAGGGCCACGATCGCGGCCGCCCGCAGGTTGCCCAGGAAGGCGAACAGCACCGCCACGACGAGCAATCCGCCCTCGAACAGGTTTTTGCGCACCGTCTCGATCACGAAGGTCACGAGCTGGGTGCGGTCGTAGACCGGGGTGACCCGGACGTTGGGCGGCAGCGTGTCGGCCACCTGCTCGAGTTTTTCGCGCATGTTCCAGGTGACTTTGTGGCTGTTTTCGCCCATCAGCATGAAGCCCAGTCCGAGGACGACTTCGCCCAGGCCGTCGGCGGTCACTGCGCCGCGGCGGATTTCGTGTCCGATCTGGACGTCGGCCACGTCGGCAACGCGGATCGGCACGCCCCCTTTGGCGGCCACGACGATACCGCGGATCTCGTCGACGTTGACGGTTCGGCCCAAGCCCTGCACGAGCAGCATGCCGCTGGGCCGGGTGATGTTGCCGCCGCCGACGTTGAAGTTGTTTTTCTTGACCGCCTCGATCACTTCGCTGAAGGTCAGGCCGTGCTCGATCAGCCGCGCCGGATCGATGCGGATTTGAAATTGCTTTTCATAACCGCCCCAACTGTTGATCTCGGCCGTACCCGGCACGGTGCGCATGGTCGGCTTGATGACCCAGTCGTGGATCGTGCGCAGGTCGCTGACGTCGGTGCCGGCGCCGGAGACGACGTAATGAAACACCTCGCCCAGGCCAGTGGCGACCGGTCCCATCTTGGGGCGCGCGACTTCCGCGGGGATGGGGGCCGTGGCCAGCCGCTCGTTGATGAGTTGCCGCGCGAAGTAGATGTCGGTTCCATCCTCGAAAATCACGACCACCTGCGAGAGGCCGAATTTCGAGATCGACCGCAGATGCGCGAGCTTGGGCAGGCCGCTAATGGCCTGTTCGATGGGAAAGGTGATCAGCCGTTCGACTTCCTCGGGCGAGAGCGCCGGAGCGACGGTATTGATCTGCACCTGCACCGGCGTGGTGTCGGGAAACGCATCGACGTCCAACCGGCCGACCGAATAAATGCCGCCGGCCGCGGCCGCCACGGCCACCAGGATCACCAGCAGCCGGTTGCGCAGCGAGAAATCGATAATTCGATTGAGCCAATCCACGTTCGACCTATTGTTTTGGAACAACCAATTCGCAGCAGGCCGCCCCCAGATTGCCGCGCAGCAATTGGGCCAAGATGACGTTGCTGCCCTTGGCGGCGATCACTTCGCCCGCTAGCACGCCGGCCAATAGCTCGACGTGCGTGGCGTCGCGGGCCCCGGTGCGCACCTGTCGAACGTGGAACACTTTGGGGGCCCCGTCCTTCAAGTAATCGCGATCGCGCACGAAGACAAACGTGGCGTCGCCGGTCGACTGCACGGCGTCGCGGGGCACCACGACGGCGCGGGGCTCCTCCCGCAGCACGATGCGTCCCGTGCCGAACGTCTTGTCCTTGAGCGCGCCGGTCGCGTTATCGAGAACCACGCGGGCTTGCAAGGTTCGCGTCCGCTCGTCGATCGTGGAGCTGACCCACGAGATGCGGCCGGCGGCCTGTTGCGCGCCGTCGTCGGTTCGAAACAGAACCGGCAAATCGCGCGCCACGTAGCGGGCGTCCTCCTGGGGGACCGATAGCACGAGCCACATGCGGCGCGGATCGGCCACGGTGAACAGGACGTCTGTGGCGTCGACGACCTCGCCCAGGACGCTATCGGACGCCACGACCACGCCCTCGTACGGGGCCCGCACGGCGTACAGGTTCGCCGATTTCGTGCCCACAGGCAGTGAGGCCAACACCGCCGGCGGGATGCCCAGGAATCGCAAGTCGTCGGCAATTTTTGTGGCGTTGGTTTCGTCAAACTCCTCGGGCACTTCGAGCCCCAGATTCACCAGAGCCTGGCGGGCCGAAATGAACGCGACTTCGGCTTCGTCCAGGGCGGCCTTCGCTTCGGTCACGGCGATGCCGGCCACGCCGATGCCCGCCGCCTTCAGCCGCTGGTGGTTGGTTCTGCGCAGCTCTCGTTCGACGATCGCCTGCAACAGGTCGCTCTTGGCCTTTCCGACCGCCGCCACGTCGACCAAAGCCAGCACGTCGCCCGGCTCAACCGTGTCGCCGACGATTTTGTACACGTGAGCCACGCTGCCTGAGGCGCGCGACGACAGGTGGGCCACGCGCGTCGGATCAAACTGGATTTCGCCGTTGGCCGCGACCGCGTCGATCATGTTACGCTCCTGCACCACGTCCACCTCGACGCCCGATTTCTCCGCGCTGGTGCTCGAGGCGAACTGCACGCGCCGCTGGTGAAGCATGTTGCGGCTGTTGTTTTCGGGCCGGGCCACCAGAGCGAGCGCGTGGGTCGTGTCGTAGGCGGGCAAGCCTGGCTCGCCCGACACCTGCGCCAACTCCGGATGGCAGATCACGCACTCCGCCACGCCGTGCGTCCGGCAAAAGCCGAACTCCGCGGGCTTCGGCATCAGGCCGTCGCGACACTCGACGCAACGCGATGCGGGCACCAGGTGCTCGCTGCACCAATCCTTGGCCGTGCCGGACTGGGCGGTGAACAGCTCTCCGCGCGTCGGGATCTTCCAGCCCGTGCGATGGCCGACGTAGAGCACGACAGCAAGCAGCCCGAAGACGAGCAAGTTGGGAATGCCTTGCGCCAGAATCTTGCGGAAACGGCCCACCGACGGCGAAGCGGCGCGCTCGATCTCGGGAGATGCGGTGTCCGAGGTGGAAGGAGTAGCTAGTGACATGGGTTCCTCTCGGGGGCCAGGCCCGAAGGTGGGAGTTCGGAGTTTGTCGTCGTGCAACCACCAGACGTGCAGCCGCTTGCCGACTGCTTAGGTACGGTTCCGCTCGAGAAGGGCGCGGCCGGCGAGGACGGCCATTCATTGGACCGTCAAGCCACGAAAAAAGTTCCGCACCCGAGGCGCCGAATCAGCAGCGCATGACGACCGACGCCAGGAGAACCAGCGCCGTAGAGTGGGCGTCACAGGGACACCGTGGCGCGTCGGCGGATGTTGCCGAAATGCAACAGCCGGACGCTCCCGTGCACAGCGCCGCGACGAGAGGAATGCCCCAACCTTGCGCGTCGGGGGCTGCGGTAGTCCGCACGAGCATGGCGGACTGCGGCTCGGAAATTTGAATGTGGTCGCAGCCGCAGGGGTCAAAATTGTCGACTGCTAGCGGCAATTGACCGCAGACGTCAGCCTCATGCTGCGAGCCGCAGCAACCTTTCTCTGCCGGACGGTTCCGGCAGCAGCCGCAACCGGCCGGGCCGAAATCGACGCAAATCGAGCCGTCCGCGCCGAGGCACAGATACAGCGGCGACGCATTCCACGACACCAATTGCGTCGCGACCAGCACGGCAGATAGCAGCGTCTTGACCATGGACAGCTCAATCGCTCGGGCTACCAATCTGTTGCCGGGGTCACTGACCCCGGCCGCCTCTGCATTCCAACCTCACTCCCGCGCCGCCGGCCTCACTGAGGCCGGCTGCAGCAGGCCGGGGACTACTGTTATTGTTATCGGCATTCCGCCCGGCGGTCAACGAGGAAACAGCCTCCGCCGGCCCGCGGAGCGGCGAATTTTCCCTTCGGCGGTGTACATATGCTATTGCTATTGTACAAGCGTATATTATAGTGAAGGTGCGGTGCACGGATCACCCACACAGAATAGGAACCCCGGGACCATGTCCATCTTGGACCAATTGACCGACCGTCAAAAGGACGTGTACGAATTTCTTCGCGACAAGATACGCAACCGCGGCTACGGGCCGACGGTGCGCGAGATCGGCGATCGTTTTCACATCAGCTCGCCCAACGGCGTGATGTGCCACCTGAAGGCCCTGGAGAAAAAGGGGCTGATCACGCGCGAGCCGAACATGTCGCGGGCCATTCAACTGGCCGCCGAACCGATCGAGGTGAAGGGTTTGCCGCTGGCCGGCCGCATCGCCGCCGGCGTGCTGCACGAAGCGATCGAGCAGGACGAGCGGGTCGACTTCGAGGCCATGTTCAGCCACAAGAACCTGTTCGTGCTGGAAGTTTCCGGCGACTCGATGATCGACGCCCAGATCGCCGACGGCGACTACGTCGTGGTGCGCAAGCAACGCACGGCCCGCGACGGCCAGATCGCCGTCGTCCAGACCGACGAAGGCGAAGCGACCCTGAAGCGATTTTACCTGGAAAAAAACCGCATCCGCCTGGAGCCGGCCAACGCCGAAATGAAGGCGATCTACGTCAAGCACGCCAAGATCCTGGGCGTGGTGGTCGGCGTCGTGCGCAAGGTGGAGTAGGTCAGGGCTTGCCCTGACATCCGATGCGTATCGCTTGTTCGCCCGCGTTCGTCAATCCAATGTCAGGGCGAGCCCTGACCTACGGACTACGGACTTTCGAGCAGCGAATCGTCGGCGAACGGCGCCACGTTCCAATCTTTGGCCGTGGAGCCGTCAGATTCGGTTCTCTCCGAAAACCATCCGAACATGTACCGCAGCGGCGCGAATCGGTTGGTAACGAACGAGAACTACGCCGAGCGCTCGAGCGAGGCGTTCGACTGGTTGAGCTTGTTGTAAAGCGTCTTGAGGCTGATGCCGAGCTCCTCGGCGGTCTTGGGCTTGTTGCCGCCCAAGCGTTCGAGCGTTTGATAGATCGCGTGCATCTCGATTTCGCGCAAGGTCCGCGGCGTCGAGGCCATGGCCTTCAGCGGGGCGTGCCCGCCCGAACCGCCGGCGCGCGCGCGGCGCGCGTCGAACTTGCCCGGCAAGTGCTCCATCGAAATCGGCCCCTCGTCGCACAGAATCGCGGCGTGCTCGATCACGTTGGCCAGCTCGCGCACGTTGCCCGGCCAGGAATATTCCGACAGGACGCGAATTGCCTCGGGTGTAAACAGCTCGTCGCCGGGCCGCGCGGCGGGCCGAAAGCGCGTCGCCAGGTGCCGGACCAGCTCGGGGATGTCGTCGATCCGCTCGCGCAGCGGGGGCAATGGGATTTCGAACGTGTTGATGCGGAACATCAGGTCCTCGCGAAAATCGCCCTCCTCGACCATGTGTTCCAACTGGCGGTGCGTGGCGCACACGACGCGCACGTCGACGGTGAACGAATCGTTCTCGCCCACGCGGCGGATTTCGCCGCTCTCCAGGAACCGCAAGAGCTTGGCCTGCATGGCCTTGGGCAGCTCGCCGATTTCGTCGAGAAAGAGGGTGCCGCCGTTGGCCACCTCGAACAGACCGACGCGATGTTCGTCGGCGCCGGTGAAACTGCCGCGGCGGTGGCCGAACAACTCGCTTTCGATCAGGCTCTCGGGCAGCGCGCCGCAGTTGATCGCCACGAACGGCATGTCGGCCCGCAGGCTTTGGTCGTGCAGCGCGCGGGCCACCAGCTCCTTGCCCGTGCCCGTTTCGCCGAGTACCAGGGCCGTGGAATTGGTGGGGGCCACCTTGGCGATCAGTCTTCGCACCTGGTCCATGACGGGGCTGGCGCCGATCAATTCGCTTTTGCCTTCCAGGCGTTCGAGCTGGCGCTTGATCGCCAGGTACTTGTTGGTCAGTTCCCGCTTTTCGGCGACGCGCTTCAAGAGCGATTGCAGCTCGACCAGCTTGCAGGGCTTGGTGAGATAGTCGAATGCTCCGTGGCGCAAGGCGGCCACCGCGGTGTCGAGGGACGACTTGCCGGTCAGCACGACCGCGTCGGTGTGGGGCGAAAGTTCCCGGGCCTTGGCGATCACCTCGATGCCGCCGAAGCCGGGCATGTCGAGATCGACCAGAATGCAATCGTAGCTATGGCGCTTTAGCGCCTCGACGGCCGACGGCCCGTCGGGACAGACGGTTACGTCGTGTCCCATGCGCGCGAGTTCGTTTTTCATCAGCTCCTGCAGGGGCTTTTCGTCGTCGGCGAAGAGCAGCTTGAGGCGGTTATGCGGCTTGGTAACGATGGTCTTGCTCCTTTTGTTTCTCGGCCAGTGGCAACAGGACGCGGAATCGCGCCCCCTTGCCCGGTCCATCGCTATGCGCGTCGATTTGTCCGCCGTGATCGGCGACGATGCGGTAGGTGATCGACAGACCCAGCCCGGTCCCCTGCCCGTTGCGCCGGCGGGTAAAGAACGGCTCGAACAGGTGTTTGAGCACTTCGTCGGTCATGCCACAGCCGTTGTCGGTGAAGTTGATTTCGGCGTGTTCGGGCGATTGGCCCAGCTCGATCGAGAGCACTCCGCCTGGCGACAGGCTGTCGAGGGCGTTGGTGATCAGGTTGAGCACGACCTGCTTGAGCTCCTGCGGATTGACCGGGGCGACGACGGGCCCGAGGGGCGCGAACTCGATCCGCTTGTCCTGATAGCGTCCCAGGTGGCCCACCATGTCGATGACGCCCCGCACCAGCTCACACAGGTCGGTCGGCTGCCGGGTGACGTCGCCCATCCGCGAGAAGTCGAGCAGCCGCTCGGTGATTTCTTTGCAGCGGAAGGCCTCGTTCTGGATCATGCGCAGGTACCTGCGCATGACTTCGCGATCTTCGGGGGCGATGGTCGCCGGCGCGTCGAGCACGTCTTGGATCCGGCTTTCGAGCGATTCGCCGCACAGGGCAATGGACTGCAGCGGGTTGTTGATTTCGTGGGCCACGCCGGCCGCCAGAAAGCCGACGCTGGCCAGTTGCTCGCTGCGCACCACTTGCTTCGTGCGCTCACGCACCTGCCGGTCCAGGTCGTCGCGGATCGCCTCGAAGCGGGCGGTCATCTCGTTCATGGCGTCGGCCAATTCGGCCATTTCGTCCTTGCCGTCCAGGGCAATGCGATAACCGAACTCGCCGGAGGCCACGCGCCGCGAACCCTCCACCAGCACCCGCAGCGGATAGAAGACCCAGGCGTAGAACAAGCGCAGGAACAGCCACAACAACAGCGCGGCCAAAACGGTCGTGACCCACGTGAGGATGATCAGCGCGCGGTACTGAATCCGCACTTCGTCGGCGAAATCGTGGATCCGGCGATGCAGATAGCTGGGCAGCTCCCAGGTGAGCGCCTGCAGCCGGTCGAGTTCCATGTACAGCATGTCCAACTTGGCGTCGTTGGTGACCCACTCGCCGTCGAGCGAGGCGTCGAGAATGCGGTCCAACGATTTGTCGATTTTTTGGACCGTCTCCCGCTCGGCGCTACTGTCGTTGAAGCGCGACGCGTTGGGGTTGTCTTGGGCCAGCTCGATCAATTGCTGGCGATATTTCTCGAGCGTGCGGCCGACGTCGTCCAATTGGGCGTCGAACCGCCGCGCGATGAGGTCGCGGTTCGGCTCCAGGAGCATGAAGCCTTGCATGCTGACGTTGCGCACGCTGCGCACTTCGCCGATGATCACGCGCAAGTCGCTCACGCCGCGCGCCAGGTCGCCGGCCACCGGCAACTCCTCGGCGCGGCCGCGCAGGCTGCGCGCCAATGCGCGATAGGCGTACACGCCCAAAAAGCCGCTTGCTGAAAGCGTGGCGACGATCACCAGCAACAGGCCGATGCCGAAGACCAGTTTCTTGCGAATGGGCCACTTCGAGAGCAAGGGGCGACCTCCTTGTCGCGCTTCGCACGAGCACATCGGCGTTTGGGGGGCACCCGGGCCGCAGAATTCGGCCGCCACGGGGCGGCGAAGTGTAGCACCAAGCCCGTCGGCGGGGCAAGACGGGGCGGCGAGCATTCGGGGAAACGCGCGCGATCTGGGAACGCGGCAAACCGATCTTGACCTAACCCGCAAGCCACGATAGGGTTGCCCGACCCCACACTCTCTGGCGCACGCGCATCGGCGAAGCGCGTGTCCGTTCACGCTAAGGCGCGCTTGCACTCTTGAACCAATTGGCCGTTGACGCATCGACGCTACCTCCAGCCGGCCGGCGACACTGGCTGTGCCCGACGCGGCGGCGGGTCATGGTCGGGCTGGTCGCGGCGTTTGCACTCTGGGGCTGGTTCGACGTGCGGAATCGCGGATCGGTCGATCCGAACCAACCCTGGGTGCACAAGACCGACTTGACCGTATACACCGAGGCCGGCGCCGCGTTCTTCGACGGCCGCGATCCCTATACGGTCACCAATCCGCGCGGATGGGGATATCTGTATCCGCCGCTGTTCGCCATGCTTGTCGCCCCGCTCGACCAGCTCGACACCCGAAACCAGGTGCTCGTGTGGTTCGCGCTGAACGTGCTTTTGGGCTGGGGCTGCCTTCGGGAACTGGTGCGAATCGCGCACAGTGTCCTGCCGAATGGAACGGACTCGGGCCTATTCGGACCCGTGCCAACCTGGCTCGGCGTCGCCGCCGTCTCGGCCGCCTTGCTGCCGGCGCTGAATTGCCTGCAGCGCGGCCAGGTCGGCGTGGCGAAACTGTACGTTCTGCTTTTGGGGTTTCGCATGCTCGTCGCAAGCCGCTCGGTCGTCGGCCCGCTGGTGGCCGGCTGCGTGCTGGCCTTTCCGATCGCGCTCAAGATCACGCCGGTCGTGCCCGTGGCGATTGTGATCGGACAGCAATGGACGTCGGCCTGGTACGCCAAGAGTCGCGCGGCATGGGCTCGGGCGGGTGCCTGCTCGTTGGGAACGGCCGGCGGACTGGCCGTCTGTTTCCTTTTGCTGCCGGCCGCGTTGGTCGGATGGCAGGCCAATCTCCATCACCTCGGCACGTGGTGGAACGTGGTGGCTGTGCTCGCCGAAAGCACGCCGGCAGACGAATTTGCCGGCGACTCCACGTCGGTGCGCAACCAAAGTCTCGTCAACGCCACGCACCGCCTGGGCAATTGGACGCACTACTACTTTGCCGGCGGTCCGCACGACCACGGGCCGGGGCAACTGCGCCGCGGCGGCGCGGGGCTGCTGATGGACGCGCCGGTTGTCGAGGGGATACTGCTCGTCGTGCGCTTCCTGGCCGGTTGCCTGGTCGTGGCCGTCGGCTTTCGCATGGCCAAAGCCCGGGACAAGCTCGGACAGGCCGCCGCATTCGGCCTGGCGTGCGCGGCGACGTTGGTCATCTTTCCCATTGCCCGCGGGCATTACTACGTGTTGCTGCTGCCCGCGGTGACGTTCGTGAGCCTGTGGCACCTCGAGCAGCGTCGGGCGAAGTGGGCACTGGCGCTGGCCATCGTACCCGGGGTGTTGGTCATCACCCACTACGCGCTCGTGGACGTCGCCGGCAGGATTGGCCTGTTGGGGCTGGGGACGACGCTTTGGTACATGACGGCCGGCGCGGCGATGTTGTGGCCCCGTCGGTTGGACGCGTCGCAAGCGAGCGTTTCGCGAGTCGTGACGCCCGCGGCGTTGGCGGCCGAACGGCCCATGGCGGCGTGACCGACTAGTCCGTCCCGGTGGTTTGCCGGCGCGCGCCGGCAGCACGGGTGGACGAGCCAGGCGTGGCACCCCGGAAATGGCGCTCGACGGACTTCTACCAGTCGAGCACCGAGCGGTCGCGATGGTCCTTGCGGGCGGCCTGGCGGCGGATCTCAGCCATCATGAAGCTGATGGAAAGCGCGTGATGACGCACGGCGGCCGTGTAATCACGGGCCGCCAGGGCCGCTTGAGCTTCGTCGCCCAGCGCGTCGAAGCGTGCCCAATCGAGCGTCCAATGCTCGGCCCTGGTGGCTTCGCGCAATTGCTGGGCCAATTGGGCCGCGGCGGCCACGCTGTCGGCGTTCGGCAGGCAATCACGCGCCCCGTGCGGACCCGAACCCAACGGCCCCTCCAGTTGGCTCGCGTCCCGAGGCGTGGCGCCCGTCATGCTTTGCAGGAGCACGACCACCGCGCTGGCCGCGCCCAAAAGCACGCTGACCAGCGCCGTCATGTAGTAGCCGGTCACGGCCAGCACGAGCGCCACCAGCAAGCAAACGGCCGTGATGCCCCACAGCGCGGGATGAACCGCGGCGCCCGGGGCAGCCGCGGGCTCGGGCGGCGATGCGGGTTGTTCCCCGGCCTCCACGCGCGTCACGCGCACGACGATGGCCGTGATGTTATCGGGTCCGCCGCGCAAATTTGCCACATCGACCAGCACGCGCACCGCGTCGGCGGGCTCAAGAGCCACCAGCAGCGCGCCGATCTCCTCATCCTTGATCTGGCCGCTCAACCCGTCGCTGCACACGAGAAACGTATCGCCGGCTTCCAGCGGAAACGGCCCTTCCATGTCAACCTGCACGTCGGGGTGGGGGCCGAGCGAGCGCGTGATAATATTTTTGGGAATGAAACTGGCCACCTCGCCGCGCGGCATCTGGCCGGCGGCCGTCATTTCCCAGACCAGGCTATGGTCGAACGTCAGTTGCTCGAGCTTGCCGCGTCGCAGGCGATAAACGCGGCTGTCGCCCACGTGGGCCACGATGGCAGCCGCCGGCAACAGCACCAGGGCGCTCGACGTGGTGCCCATGCCTTGAAACTCGGCGTTGGCCTGTCCGCGCTGGTGGATCGTGGCGTTGGCGGCCAACACGGCCTGCCGCAGGGCTTCGGCCGCGGGGCGATCGACGAGCTTGCGATACGTGTGCCCCACGGCCTCGCAGGCCATTTTGCTAGCAAGCTCGCCGGCAGCATGCGCGCCCATGCCATCAGCGACCATGAACAGATGGCCGCGCCGCCGCCATTCCGCGTCGTCGCCGGCCAGCGACACCGTGAAGGCGTCCTGATTGTTCCCGCGCCTGAGCCCGATGTCGGAGAGCGCCGCGTCTTCCAGCGCTCCACGTCCCCGATCAGCGGATTGGGCCACGTCGGTCATCGTTCTTGAATGGCTGGCGGCGCGCGGAAATCAACGTGACAGGCACCGAGCACGTGCTTATTCTTCGTTGAAATACGGAGGTGCTCGGAGCCGGTCTCCTCGATTTCAACGCCCGGCAAGACACCGCGGTTTTGTCCCATTGCTCCAAAAACCCCATTCTAACTTAGGCGCACCGCACGCAATAGAGCCCAAGTCTTCATGCTCGCCAGCTTGCCCGAGCAAACCACCTTGCCACCCTTCATTGAAACCCCGGATTCATCTTCGCGATTCGCGCGAAGGCGAATCTCTCTGGCGAATTCTCGGGCCGAATCCTATACTCGCCCGTTCGGCCAATCGTTCGGCCAATCGGCCGCCCGTGGCGTCATCTCGAAATTGCCTCACTTCTCGATCTCTTGACACTTCCGCAAAGCTATCGAGCTTTCGAGCGCGCTGGCCGCAGTCTCGCATGGCTGTTGGCGATGCTCGCATGCGCGCTCGAAACGGGCTGCGTCCAACGGCGGCTCACCATTCGCTCGAACCCGCCGGGGGCGCTGGTCTACGTCGACGACTATCCGGTGGGCACGACGCCGGTTTCCACCGACTTTGTGTACTACGGCACGCGCAAGATCCGCCTGGTCGAGAGCGGCTACGAGACGCTCAGCGTGCTGCAGCCGATTCCCGCGCCCTGGTACGAGTATCCGGGGCTGGACTTCATCAGCGAGAATCTGGTGCCGGGCGAGATTCGCGACGAGCGCGTGGTCGACTACCAGCTTCAGCCGCAAATGGTCGTCCCCAGCCCGCAACTGTTGGAGCGGGGCGAGAACTTGCGTCACGGAGCCAGTGGCCCGAGCGTGCCGGCGCCGCCGGCCGGTGCGACGTATGGCCCGCCGCAGGAGTCGGGCCCGGGGCTGCCGGCTTCGCCTCCGCCGGCGGCGCGTCCGGGCAGCGCGTTTAATTACTGACGAGCGGCGAGGTTATTCGGCGCCGCCGAGGGGCCACTTGGTCCCCGGGCTTTTCTGAATCGCGCCGCGCACGCCCAGCACCTCGGGATGGCGGGCGATTCGATCGGAGAACACGCGCGCGTCGGAAATGATGGGCTTCAGCTCGCGCGTCACGCATTCGATGTTTCGGGCCGCCGCGCTGATGTTGTCGTAAAGATCCTGATCGTTCAAGAGCTTGCCGAGCGTGCCCTGCCCGCTGTTGAGCTTGCGGCCGAAGTCGGAAAGAATCCCCAACAGCTCATCCAGCCGAGTGACCGATTGGTCCACGCGCATCACGATTTGTTCACCCCGCTCGCCCAACGGCGCGGTCAGGCCTTCGAGATTGCGCAGGTTGCGATCGACCCCCTCGACCGTGGTGCGAACGGAGGTGATCGCGGCACGGCTCTCGTCCAAAAGCTCGGGCAGATTGTCGATCATTTTCTTGAAGCTCTCCCGCACTTTCTTGTCGCCGATCACGTCGTTGATATTATCCAATGTAAGCTGAAACGCTTTGACCGCCTGCTCGGTCTCGCCGATGATACGGTTGATTTGCTCGTCGTTGCTTTCCAGGAGCTTGTTGATGTTGCCGGCCAGCTTGCTGACTTCATTGCCGGCGCTGGACAAGGCGTTGATCGCCTCGTTCATATCGCCCTGCATACTGGCGATGAACTGCATGGGGCTGGGCGCCACGATGCCTTCGATGTACTCGCCGGGCTCGACCAATTGATCGGGGCTTTTGGCCGGCGACTTGGGCTGTCCCGATTTTTGTCCGGTCAGGGTAGTCGTCGGCCCGCTGCGACTTTGCTTGTCGTCAGTTCCGGCGCGCGGGGGCATCGGCTCGGTGGGAGCGTTCGGCCGCTGGACGAATTGGATGACCACGTCGCCGCCCAAAAGCGAACCGGTCACCTCGGGGACCTCGCTGCGGTAGATCTTTACGCCCTTGTTGATTCTGGCGTCCACGATGACCCCGCCCTGCTCCGCGAAGCGCACGCTGTGGACGCGCCCGATCAGGATGCCGCTTTTGCGCACCGGAGTGCCCTCGCTCACGCCCGGCGCATCGTTGAAATGCAGGTGGATCGTGTAGCCGCCACGAAGCAGCGAGCCGGTGTTGCCAAACAGCAGCACCAGGATGCCGGTCAGGAACAGCGCCGACAGCACGATCACGCCAACGCGGAATCTGATGACTCGTTCGTCCATAACTATCCTTACAAGCTCCCGGAGCGCTTTTTGGGCTCAAGCCGCCGGGCGCGCTCTCTTGTCGATTCAACTGCCCAGTTCCGCCATTTTTCTCATCTCCATCAATCGCTCGCCGGCTTCACCGTGCACGAATTGAGTGACGCGCGGATCGCTCGAATGGTCGATGCTCGCGGGCGACCCGTCGAAAACGATCTGCGGCTCGTCGGGCTTGAGCCGGCTCAAGGGATAGAGCATGATCACGCGATCGGCGACTTTTCTGGCCGTGCGCATGTCGTGCGTCACCACCACCGCGGTCACCGGATGCTGGCTGCGCGTGCGTACGATCAGCTCGTTGATGACGTCGCTCATGATCGGGTCGAGGCCCGTGGTCGGCTCGTCGTAGAGGACTAATTCGGGGTTAAGCGCCAGCGCCCGGGCCAGCCCGACGCGTTTGCGCATGCCGCCGGAGAGCTCGGCCGGCTTTTTCCCGATGATGCTTTCCGGCAATCCCACTTCGGCCAGGCGCGAGAGCACGGCCTCGTGAATCTCAGCGGGCGAAGTCTGCGTGTGCTCGCGCAGCGGAAAGCTCACGTTCTGGCCGACCGTCATGCTGTCGAACAGCGCCGACCCTTGAAACACGAACCCGAATCGCATCCGCTGGTGCGTCAGTTCGGCGTCGGTCAAGCGGGCCAGGTCCTGGCCGTCGAAAAGCACCTGACCGCGCGTCGGGCGCACCAGTCCGATGATCGTTTTCAACAGCACGGTCTTGCCGCAGCCGCTCTCGCCGATCACGACCAGCGTCTGTCCGCGCGGAATCACGAGGCTGATGTCGCGCAGCACCCGGCCGCGGCCAAAAGCCACGTCGACCGTGCGCAGCTCGATCATCGGGCTGGCGGCCCGGGTCGACATCTCGTGCGGGTTGGCTTGGGCGTTCATGGCAATCGAGACGCTTACAAAAAGGTCGTGCCCTCGGGCCAGATCATCAGATAAAACTCGTCCAGGGCGATGCCCAGGAAAAGGTCGAGCACCAGGATGATGACGAAGGAAATCACAAACGCGCTGGTGGCGGCGCGACCGACGCCCTCGGCGCCCGGATCGCAATGGAAGCCGCGATAACAACTGATCACGGCGATCGCCGCTCCGAAGAACAAGCTCTTGAACAGGCCGGAGAACAAATCGAATGCGCCGACGTAGTTGCGCGAGTTTTCCATGTAGTGGTTCGAATCGATGTCCAGCACGAAGACGCCGTAAAAGTATCCGCCGGCCACGCCCATGAAATCGGCCCAGATCGTCAGCGCCGGAATGAGCACCAGGCAGGCGATGAACCGCGGGACGACGAGGTATTGAATCGGGTTGGCGCCCATGCTGGCCAGGGCGTCGATCTGTTCGGTGACGCGCATGGTGCCCAGCTCGGCCGCCATCGCGCTGCCGACGCGGCCCGCCAGCATCGTGGCGGCCAGCACGGGCCCCAGCTCGCGCACCAGCGACATGTTGATCACCGCCCCCAGCCGCGTTTCCAGGTTCAACATGCGAAACTGAGAATGGCTCTGCACGGCCAGCACCATGCCGATGAACAGGCCCGTCAATGCCACCACCGGCAGGCTCAACACGCCGATCTGATAGAAGTTGGGCCACAACGTATCGCCTCGCGGCCGCCTCGCCAACCATCTCAGCGTGTGCAGGAAAAACGCCAACACGTCCTTGATGGCGAAGACCCAATTCATCACCAGTCCGCCCAGCGCCGCGATCCAATCGGCCACGGCCAGAGCAAAGCCGCGGGACCGCGCACGCGAAGTCGATGACGCAGACATGTTGATCTCGTCAGAAAAACACGCAATCGCGGGCGCACTATCGCCCGGTTATCTTTTGATTCTTCGTCGCGGCATGGATACCGCTTGAGAAAACGTTGCGGGTAAATCGGAAACCGGGATTTGGCGAAAATGGGACGTTTATTCCGCCTTGGCGGGTGCCAGTCTGCCAGCGGCCCATTGAAATAACGGGGACACTCACCGAGCGAGCGCACAGTTGTCACGAAAAACGGTCGTGGTCGGAGCCAGTCCCCTTTATTTCGACGTCCCGCTAGCACCGCAAGCGGCAGCGATCCGACTTTGATCGGATCGGAAGAATTATACGGGAGCTCGACGACGGGACATCCGACCGGGCGGGGGGCGCGGCACGAAAAAACCGCCGTCCGGCCCGATGCGCCGAACGGCGGTTCTTGATTGCCTTTACAAAGCGCCGTCTGCTAGGACGCCGGCGGATTCTCCTGGGCACCCTCATCGCTGTCGGCGCCGGCGGCGGCGCCGACGGCGGCTTCCTCGGGCTCGCCGATCGTGCCGGTGAAGAACAACTGCCGCTTGCCGCCGATTTCCTTGACGTCGATGAAAATGGAGTCCTTGCCCTGGAACTCGCCCTTGAGGAGCTCCTCGGAGAGCGGGTCCTCGACATAATTCTCGATCGCGCGGCGCAGCGGCCGGGCTCCGAAGTCGGTGTTCGAGCCCTTTTTGATCAAGAGCTTCTTGGCTTCCTCGCTGAGCCGCAGCTTCAGGCCGCGCTCGCCCAAGCGCTCGCGGACCTTGCCCAGTTCGAGCTCGACCACTTCCTTCAGGTCGTCCAGCGTCAGGTGGCGGAAGACGATGACGTCGTCGACGCGGTTTAAGAACTCGGGACGGAACACCTTTTCGACGCGTTCCATCACGCGTTGCTTCATATTTTCGTAGGAAGCGTCGTCGTCGGACTTTTGGAAACCGAAAGCGCTTTCGTTCTTGATCGCTTCGGCGCCGGCGTTGGTCGTCATGATGACGATGGCGTTGCGGAAGTCGACGTTGCGGCCGAAGCTGTCGGTCAGCCGGCCCTCTTCCATCACCTGCAACAGCATGTTGAACACGTCGGGGTGCGCTTTTTCGATTTCGTCCAACAGCACGACGGCGTAAGGCCGGCGGCGGATTTTTTCGGTCAACTGGCCCCCTTCCTCGAAGCCGACGTACCCCGGCGGAGCGCCGATCAGGCGGCTGACGTTGTGCTTCTCCATGTATTCGCTCATGTCGATCTGGATCAGCGCATCGAGATCGCCGAACATGAACTCGGCCAGCGCCTTGGCCAACAGCGTTTTGCCCACGCCGGTGGGCCCGGCGAAAATGAAGCAGCCGGTGGGCCGTTTTGGATCTTTCAGCCCGCTGCGGCTGCGGCGCACGGCCTTCGAGATGCTCTTGATCGCCTCCTCCTGGCTGATGACGCGTTTGTGCAGGTCGGACTCCATCTGCATCAGGCGCATGCTGTCTTCGGTGGTCATCCGCGTGAGCGGAATGCCGGTCATCTTGGAAACCACCTCGGCGATCACTTCCTCGTCGACCACGCCGTCGGCCTCGCGCGATTTTTCCCGCCAATCGCGGGTAATCGACTGTTTTTTCTTCTTGAGCTTGTCGGCCTGATCGCGCAGCGCCGCGGCCCGCTCGAAATTCTGGTTGGCCACGGCCTCTTCCTTGTCCTTGTTCAAGGTCTCGACCTCCGCGTCGATTTCCTTCAAGTCGGGCGGGCGGGTCATGGCCTTCAGGCGCACGCGGGCACCGGCTTCGTCGATCACGTCGATCGCCTTGTCGGGCAAGCAGCGGCCCGTGATGTAGCGGCTCGACAGCTCGACGCTGGCCACCAGCGCGTCGTCGGTGATCTGCACGCGGTGATGCTGCTCATACCGGTCGCGCAGCCCCTTGAGAATGTCGATCGTTTCGGCCTTGGTCGAGGGCTCGACCATCACGATCTGGAAGCGGCGATCCAGCGCGCTGTCTTTTTCGATGTATTTGCGGTATTCGTCGAGCGTGGTGGCGCCGATGCACTGGATTTCGCCGCGGGCCAAGGCCGGCTTGAGCACGTTCGACGCGTCGATCGCGCCTTCGGCTCCGCCCGCTCCGACCAGCGTGTGCAGCTCGTCGATGAACAGGATCGTGTTCTTCGCCCGGCGCACTTCGTTCATCACCGCCTTGATGCGCTCTTCGAACTGCCCGCGATACTTGGTTCCGGCCACCATCATGGCCAGGTCCAAGACGACGATTCGCCGGTCGGCCAGCAGCTCGGGCACGTTTCCCTCGATGACGCGCTGGGCGAAGCCCTCGACGATCGCCGTCTTGCCCACGCCGGCCTCACCCAACAGCACGGGGTTGTTCTTCGTGCGTCGGCTGAGGATCTGAATGGCGCGTTCGATTTCTTTTTCGCGGCCGATCACCGGGTCGAGCTTGCCTTGTCGGGCCAGTTCCGTCAGATCGCGGCCAAAGCTGTCCAAGGCGGGGGTCTTCGACTTGCCGCTCTTGGGCGACTCGCCGGTGCCGCGCTCCGTTCCGCCGCGCTCGCCGGCTTCGCCCCCTTCCAGCCCGTGACCCAGCAGGTTGAGCACCTCTTCGCGCACCTCTTCCAGCTTCAATCCGAGGTTCATCAACACCTGCGCGGCCACGCCTTCCTGCTCGCGCAAAAGGCCCAGCAGGATGTGCTCGGTGCCGACGTAGTTGTGGTTCAGGTTGCGGGCCTCTTCCATC
>JBBDNV010000002.1:0-8901 GCA_040877415.1 Pirellulales bacterium | reverse complement strand
TGGCGCTGTTCTTGAAGCGCAACCACTACCGGCCCGACCAGGTGCAGGATTTCATCCCCAGCCCGTTCGACATCGCCGCTTGCGTGTATCACACGGGGCTCGATCCGTTCACCAAGAAGCCCGTGTTGGTTGCCCGACATCTGCGCGACCGCAAGCTGCAAAGGGCGCTTTTGCAGTTTTTCAAGCCGGAGAACTATTTTGAGGTCCGCCGGGCTTTGGAGCAGGCCGGGCGGCGCGATTTGATCGGCAGCGGGTGTGATTGTCTGATTCCCGATTTGCCGCCCACGGCGGCGCTCGATCGGCGTCGTCAACGGGCGAACCGGCGGCTCGCCGACGAGAGCGAGGGGGATCATATTCGCGGCCGGCCCGGCGCCGGCTATCGACCCAAACGCACCACGGCCGCCAAGCGCGAAAGAAACCGCCGATGAAAGAGGGGACCGGCTAAGGGCAGTGCCGACTTCCACGACGAGTAAGCACTCGCTTGGCGCCTGACCCTTTGATTTCAACAGCCGCTCCGCCAAGTGAGTTCCGACCGGTGTTCGCCAGCGACCAGTACGAACTGCTCGATTTCGGCGCCGGGCGTAAGCTCGAGCGCTTCGGGCCGTACGTGCTCGATCGACCGAGCCGGGCAGCCGAACGGGCGGTACGGCAGTCACCGCAGCTTTGGGCCGGTGCATCGGCCCGGTACGACCGCGACGGCGAATCGGGGCGTTGGTCATGCGCGAGTCCGATCGACCCCTGGCCTGTGAATTTCGGCTCATTGGCCCTGGAGTTGAGGCTGACGGATTCCGGCCAGCTAGGGGTTTTTCCGGAACAGGCGGCCAATTGGCGGTGGATTGCCGACCAGGTGCGGCAGGCCGGCCGGATCAAGGTTTTGAACCTGTTTGCCTACACCGGCGCGAGCACGTTGGCGGCTGCGGCCGCCGGGGCCGAAGTCGTGCACGTCGACGCGGCGGCCGGCGTCGTCGCTTGGGGACGCCGCAATGCACATGCATCCAACCTGAGTCATTTACCCATTAGGTGGATTATCGAAGACGTGGTAAAATTCGTCCGCCGCGAATGGATGCGCGGCAATTGCTATGACGCGGTGATCCTCGATCCTCCGGCCTACGGCCACGGACCGCGAGGGCAAAGTTGGAAACTCGAAAACCAGCTCGACGAGTTGCTTGCGATGTGCCTCGAGTTGTGCCGCGGGCAGGAGCGATTCGGGCTGCTGACGTGTCATTCCGGCCGGCTGGGCCTGGCGAGTGAATTGCAAAGCGCGGTAGAACCGCGCTTTCGAGCAGAGGGAACCTTAAGTAGCGGCGACATGAGTCTTCGTTCGTTGGCCGGCCAGCGGCTGCATTGCGGGGCCGCCGTTCGGTGGAGCCGCCGTGCGGCGTAAGGCCGCCGAGCGTCGCCTCGGGCTCGGGCGGAGCGGGGGCTCGGGTGGCATCATGGCGGTCAAGACCATCACCAGCGTACACAATCCGCGCGTCAAGCGCACGATTCGTCTACGCAATTCGCGGCACCGCGCCAAGCAAGGACAATTCCTCATCGACGGAGCACGCGAGCTGTTGCAGGCCTTGTCGGGGCACGTGCCGCTCGTCGAGCTGTTTTTGTGCGTCCCGCTGTGCAAGTCGCCCGAGGCCCGGCAAGTGCTCGCTCATCTGGACGAAATCAAAGCCGACGTCTGGCACGCAGCGAGCGAAGTATTCGGGAAGATGGAGTTCGGCCAGCGGCACGATGGCGTGCTGGCCGTGGCCGAAACGCCCCGTCGCGGGCTCGCGGAGCTCGAACCGGCCGGCCGAGGCCTGATTGCAGTATTGGAAGGACTCGAGAAGCCCGGCAACGTGGGCGCCGTGCTGCGCAGTGCCGACGGGGCCGGTGTTTCGGCAGTCATCGTCGCCGATCCGCGCACGGATCTCTACAACCCCAACTGCATTCGCGCCAGCCTGGGCACGGTTTTCACCAACCCCGTTTGCACCGCCCCGAGCCCCGAGGTAATCGAGTGGCTGCGCCGCCAAGGATCGAGAATTTTTGCCGCCCGGCTGGATGCGAAGCGTCTCTACACTGAGGCCGACCTGGGTGACAACGCCGCCGTCGTGCTGGGCAACGAGGCTGGCGGGTTGTCTGCGGTCTGGCAGGCTGCCGACGTCACTGGGATCAAGCTGCCGATGCACGGAACGGCCGACAGCCTGAACGTTTCGGCCGCGTCGGCCGTCTTGTTCTACGAAGCTCTTCGACAGCGCGAGCAAACCGCGCGCGGTTAGAGCCGCGAGTGGCTAAGCAAAGCCGGGGGCGCGCCGAATTCCGAAGCGCTTTCGACCAGCAACCATTCCCAACGCACGGAGGCAACCTCGTCGGCGTTTGCCCCCAGCCATTCGTCTTCGCGGGCGAAAGCCAGTTGTTCGAAGACTCGCTCTCGCGGTGCGCGCCCGTCATCAACGGTGCGCGGCGGAAGCGATATCCGGCCGGGCGCGTCGGGCGTTGCGCGGCCGGCCTCGGCGATTCTGCCGAGTGCGAACGCCACGGCCGGCCCGCTTGAATCGTCGCTGGCGCTTGTTGGCGCCGCTGGCGGGCTTGAGATGTTGATCCTGTTTGTAAACCCGGCGTTATTTCGGACAATGATCTGATCAGATGCGTTGACCAGGCCATCCTTGTTGAAATCGTAGAGGTTGGTGACCGTCGCGCCAGAGCCGGTGTTGCCGCGGGTTCCGATTTCATCGTTGGCATTGGTCAGCAAGTTCGCCGCGATCGTGTTGAGGAAGGTATCGCCGATCCGATTGCCGAAGAAAAAGACGTCGGAAGCGGCCAGTCCGGTGTTGGTATCGAACGCGCCCGCCGCGTCGTTCCCCTTGACGGTCACTTGCAGCCAGGTGTTGGCAATGGTCCCGTCGGCCCAGATGATCTCCACGCGATCCGAGCCGCCCGGTCCGGCGACTGCCCGCACCGTGAAATCGGTCGGAGTCGGAGCCGCCGCCCACATGCTGGGCGCATTGTTGGCACCCACTTTGAACGCGAAATCGTCAAGCGTAAGCGGGCCGTGGTCGCTGGCCAGATCGATCATGACGCCATTGATGCCGTGCGAGTAGCTGGTCGCGTTGGTTGGTCCGGCAAGGCCGCTACCCGGCAGGTAGGCAACCTTGTCCGTCGCAATTGCACCATCGTCGTTGGCGTCGATGCCGGGGGTGTGGCCGTCATACTGCGAGTCGTTGTAGAAGACGTGTCGACCCATGACGCCGGCAATTTCCAGGATCTCGTCGCGGTAGTATGACACGTCGGCCGCGAGCGTTTGGGATCCAAGCAGCGTCGTCCAGGGAGGTTGGCCGCTCAGACTACCGCTGATCGCGATCATGATGCCCGACAGCACCCACTTGCCGTCGACGTAGTAGAACGCCGGACCGCCCGAGTCGCCGTTGCTGGCTTGCCCTTCGTGCGTCAGGCCGGCGACGCCCGTGTAGCCCAGGTCGTCGAATTGCGTGATAAACCCATGGACGCCTGCCAGATACACCTGGTTTGCGTCGACCATGTTTTCGCCCCAGCGGATCCGGTGCTGCAAAACGAGGTCGTACCCCGACTCGTCAAACGGTCCGGGAATTGGCGGCTCGGAGATCTCCGTCCAAACCCAGGGTGCCTCGTCCGTGTCGACGGTCCAGAAGTGCTGATCGCCGCGGCTAAAGCCGTTGCCGATCATGATCACGTGTTCCGAGGGGTCGGGCGGCGCGGTGGGCGGCGCGCTGGCGATGTACGACGGCAGAACCGCGGGCAGTCCCGGGTCGCCGATGATTTTGAAGATCTTGAGATCCGCCAGGCTATCGTCCGGATTGTGCAACTGGTGAATCGTGCTGGTGTCGACCAGATAGTTGGTGGCCCCAAAGTACACTCCCCCGGGAGTGACTCCCGGAGGGTTGGCGATCGTGACATGGTTAGCCGTGAGCGCCCATCCGCCGCCGAGATAAACCACGCTGGCATTCCCGGTGCTGCTGAGGCCAACGTTGTCGAATCCCGGCAGGTCTGGATCTCCGGGTCCGCCGTATAAATCCAGGCTCAGCGCGTCGTCGTTGGGGGTATCGGCGACGGCGATGACCAGAAGCCGACGTTCTTCCAGGGCTTCGAACCACAAGCGGATTGGTCCGGCATTGCGTCGCCGAGCGGGGCCGGGTGCACGGCGACCGCGTGGATTGGAAAAGTGTCGATCTGGCGTCATTGCAAACTGGCCGTCGAAACGGGCGGCTGCCCCAAACCGCGCCCGCTTCCTGTCGCAGCTCGATCGAGTCCGAATGGTTGCGGCAGACCGCCGCATCAGATCAGTTCACCGGGCCGCCCTATCCCGAGAAGATCAACATACTTCGCAGCGGCTCTGTTGTCCAGAAAAGCCAGGAAACCTGAGGAAACCTGCTTGGCTCGGTCCGAAACGGGTCGGGCCTCCGAATCCGACCTGGAGCCTTGTGGGGATGTCGGCGACATTCGGCAGCCCTGCTACTGCTGCCGTCGGGCAGCGGCCAGCGTGTTGACCAACAGCATGGTCACGGTCAACGGGCCGACGCCGCCGGGCACCGGCGTGATGTGGCCGGCAACCTGGCTGACGGCCGCGAAATCGACGTCGCCGACCAGCCCTTTGTCGGTCCTGTGGATTCCCACGTCGACGACAACCGCCCCGGGCTTGACCATGTCGGCCCCAATGAATTGCGGTTTGCCGATGGCAACGATGAGGATGTCGGCTTGCCGCGTGATGTGTTTGAGATCGCGCGTCTTGCTGTGGCATACCGTCACCGTGGCGTCGCCGCCGGCGCCGCGCTGCATGAGCAGTAGCGCCATCGGTTTGCCGACCGTTTCGCTGCGGCCCACCACCACCGCGTGCCGGCCGGCGATTTCAATCTGGTTGCGCAAGAGCAACTGTTGAATCCCGTAGGGCGTGCACGGCACGTAGCGCGGTTTGCCTTGGACCAGGCGGCCCACGTTTTCAGGGTGAAAGCCGTCGACGTCTTTCAGCGGGCTGACGGCGTGCAAGATGCGCATCGCGTCGATGTGTCCGGGCAGCGGCAATTGGACCAGAATGCCGTGCACCGGCTCGTCGGGGGCCTTGTTCAACCTGGCCACAAGGGCCAAAAGCTCGTCCTGCGCCGCCTCGGCCGGCAAACGGAACAGGCGGCTCTGTATGCCCACCTGCTCGCATCCCGCGACCTTGCTGCGCACGTAGATTTCGCTCCCCGGGTCGTGGCCGACCAGCACGGCGGCCAGCGTGGGCACCTCGCCATTGTTTTCGATGAATTCGGCGACCTCGTCGCGCAATTCCTCCCGAATCTGCCGGGCCAGCGTCGTGCCATCGAGGATCTTGGCCGTCACGAGGAAAACTCTTCTCTGCAAAAGATCTGAAGTCTGGCGGAAGGGCCGCATTCTAGACCACTCGACACCGGCGATCCAACGCCCGGCGCCACGCCCGGCAGCCCACGAACCGGCATTCTCCCATTTGGCCCCGCTGGCTATAGTCTGTTGACTTTTGAGGCCTGGCGGGAACTAATACTACAATGATGCTAATCATGATGGCAATTGCGTAGCCGCGCCCGCCGTCACCCGCCGGCCTCCGTTTTCCGTTCTTTGGGCATCCCGGCAAGCCATGTCGGACCAACCGAAACTCAGCGCCGTCGAAGGTTTCAAGTCCCAGAGCGATTATCTGCGCGGCGACATCGCACGGGAATTGCGCGACGCCAACGACACCGTCGGCAAGGGAAGCGTGCAACTGCTGAAGCACCATGGAACCTATCAGCAGGACGATCGCGACGCGCGCACGGCCCGCGCCGAAGGGGGCAAGTCGCTCAAGACATATTCCTTCATGGTGCGCACCAAGATTCCCGGCGGAAAGCTAACCAGCGATCAATTGCTGGCCGAGCTCGATTTGTGCGACGAAGTGGGAGTTGAGACGCTGCGGATCACCAGCCGCCAGGGGCTGCAACTGCACGGCGTGCTGAAGCGAAACTTGTGGCGCACGATTCACCGCATCAACGAGGTCCAGCTTTCGACGCTGGCCGCGTGCGGCGACGTCGAGCGCAATATCATGTGCTGCCCGGCGCCGATCGACGATCGCGTGCGCCGCCAGATGCAACAGCTCGCCGACCGTTTGGCCGTGCACTTGTGCCCGCGCACCGGCGCCTATCACGAACTGTGGATCACGGATCCCGATTCGGGCGACCAGACGCTGGCGGGCGGCGGCAGCGACGGTCACGAGGTCGAGCCCATTTACGGTCCCACCTATTTGCCGCGAAAGTTCAAAACGGCCATCGGACTGGCGCACGACAACTGCGTCGATATCTACGCCAACGACTTGGGACTCATGGCCGTCGTCGAGGGTGAGACGATCGTCGGTTACAACGTGCTGGTGGGGGGCGGAATGGGCGTCACGCCCAGCGCGGAAAAAACTTTTCCCGCGGTTGCCAGGCGAATGGCCTTCATCAGGCCGGAAGAGGCGATCGACGTCGCGACCGCGGTCGTCAAGGTGCAGCGCGATTTCGGCAATCGCTCGGACCGCAAGGTGGCCAGGCTCAAGTATCTGATCCACAACTGGGGCCTCGAGAAATTCAAAGCCAAGGTCGAGGAGTACTACGGCCACGCGCTGGCCGAACCGCATCCAGACGACGTGCGCGGCTTCGACGATCATATCGGCTGGCACGAACAGGGCGATGGCCGGCTGTTCTGCGGGCTGAACGTGGAAAACGGCCGCATCAAGGACGAAGGCGATTTGCGGCTGAAAACGGCCCTGCGCGAGATCTGCACCACGCTCAAACCGGCCCTTCGACTGACGCCCCATCAAAGCATGCTCTTGGCGAATCTCGATCCGGCCGACCGGCCGGTGGTGGAGAAAACCCTGCGCGACCACGGCGTCAAGCTGCACGACGAAATCTCGGCCGTGCGCCGCTGGTCGATGGCCTGCCCGGCCTGGCCCACCTGCGGGCTGGCGATCACCGAAAGCGAACGAGTCCTGCCGGGAATCATCGATCAGCTCGAGGTCGAGCTGGCCAAGCTGGGGCTGTCGGACGAAACCTTTACGCTCCGCATGACCGGCTGCCCCAACGGCTGCGCGCGGCCGTACAACTGCGACGTCGGCCTGGTGGGCAAAGCGGCGGGACGCTACACGCTGTTCGTCGGCGGCCGCCTGTTGGGCGACCGGCTCAATTTCATTTATAAGGACCTGGTTCCCGAGGCCGACGTCGTGCCCTCGATCGTGCCGATTCTGGCCTATTTCAAGCACGCTCGCCAGGAGGGCGAAACGCTGGGCGACTTTTGCCATCGCCAAGGCCGCGACGACCTCGTGGCCTGGACCGACAAATACACGGCCCAGGCGGCCACGGCCTGAATCGGCCGGTGAAACAAAGGGGACTGGCTCCGAGCACGCAGGGTTTTCAGAACGAACTCGCGCTCGCTCGGTGCCTGTCCCCTTTGTTTCCGGCATTAGGAAAAGGACGTCTCATGGAACCGCTCTTGCCCTGGATGCGCTATCTGCTTCGCTTCGCCGGCTGCTACAACCTGCTGGTCGGCGTGAACTTGACCGTGTTCTATCACGAGATGTTCAAGACGCTCGGCCTGCCCAAGCCCGACTTGATCATGTACGTGCAGTTGACGGGCATCCTGGTGGCCCTGTTCGGCGTCGGCTATTTGCTCGTGGCCAGCAATCCGCTCGAAAACCGCAACCTGCTCGTGCTCGGTTTCCTGAGCAAGCTGCTGGGCTCGATCGTGGGCACGGGCTACGTCGTGTTGGGCAAGATGCCGCCGGTGTTCATGGTGATTCTCGTATTCTCCGACATCATCTACCTGCCTTTCTTTTGGATCATCATCCGCCGCGTCTATCGCATGGTGCAAAAGGCTGAAGGCTGAAGGACGAAGGATGAAGGCCCGATACCAGAGCGAAGCGCACGCGAGGGGAAACCAGCAAATCAAAATTGAACCGCGGACGTCGCGGAGGGCCGCAGACTAATTGGACAGGATGAACAGGAAGCACAGGAAAAGAAAAGCTCCGGTCCATCCTGTGTATCCTGTCAAAAACATTCTTCCTCTGTGTCCTCGCGTACCTCTGTGGCCAATGACTCTTTTCCTGCGGCCTCCAGCCTCTGGCCTCTGGCCTAATTTCGATTTTCAAAAACAGGCCAATTGGGCTGGAAATGGGGCGGGAGTTTTTCATAGCTATACAGCGTGCGCGCGAAAAATGTCCCGCCGACTCGGAAGTGGCCGCGCGCGTTGGATTTAGAGTAATTCGCGGCGCGAAATTCCATCGCACCCCCCGACATGAAAAAGTTTGCGCGCGTCGAGAGTAATCCACCGTAGCATTAATCAGAATTTTGCGTCGGATGCAAGGGACGTTTTCGGCCGGGGCTGCGCCGGGGGTTGGGGTCGGGGGTTAGCGACCGGACATCTTTCGACTCAACGCTAGGTGGTCGCGGGTCGAGTGGAAACTATTTGTCAGAACCGACAGAGCCCTCTGCCGCATGAGCACCGACTGAACGTCGGTCGGCGGCTCTAGTTCGCAGAACTCCTCTGTCCGAACTGGGGCCGAAACCGTCATCGTCGGGAAGTCTGGGAAATCATCGACAAGGCTCTTGGCCGCGGACCGCGCAGTCCGCTTCATGTTCTCCCAAGACTGCGCGGCCGTTTCTGCTACTGACATACTCGACCTCCACTTTCGGTTTGCCGCACGATATCTACAGTCACGAGATTTGACCCGCCGGTCCGAAAGGGGAACAGGCGCGCTTATTGACGAGGGGCAAACCAATGACCACCCCAGAAAAGCGCGCCGGACCCCCTTTCTCTTCCGCTGGCGCGTCGGGTTGGTTTGGAAGCCTCTGCGGCCTCGGCGGTTAATCGAACCGTGAATTTCCCTCGCTGGCCAGGATTATGCAAGTGCAAGCAGAAGGTCCGTCAACTATGGTG
>JBBDNV010000001.1:0-8917 GCA_040877415.1 Pirellulales bacterium | reverse complement strand
CCCACGAATACCGCGTAGCAGCATGAAAATTACCTGAAATAGCGCAACATCAAAACTGGCGCTTCGGGCTGGTATTTGCCCGTTGCCCGCCGAATCGGCTATCATGTCGGTTGCCGCAGCGATTTCGGAACTCGCCGCGCGCTCACTTGGCGTCTGGGGCAAAACGCTTCTCGAACGCTCAAAGTCTTGAGAGGAGGTCGGCATGTCTCGCTTTGCTGCGCTTTTTTCGTGCTGTGTCATTCCGTGGGCCGCGTTGTCCTTGTACACCGCCTGCTTACCGGCAGCCGAGCCGCCGGCCGCGGAAGACCCATTTGGCGAACCCGCCGCCGCAAAACCGGCCCCTGCCAGTCCGTTTGCCGTCGCTCGCTCCGCGCCGTCGCAGGAAAACCCCACGCCGCACTTAGAAGCCAGAATCCGCACGGCGCTCGACCATCCGACGGAAATTGCCTTCATTCAAACGCCCCTGCAAGACGCCATCGACTACCTCAAAGATTTCCACGGGATCGAAATCCAGCTCGACGCGCGGGCCCTGGAAGACGCCGGTATTGGCAGCGATTCGCCGGTTACGCGCACGCTCAAGGGCGTTTCGCTGGCCTCGGCGCTTGGGCTGGTGCTCCGCGACCTGGATCTGACCTCGGTCGTTCACCACGGCGTGCTGTTGATCACCACCCGCGACGCCGCCGAAAAGATGGTCGAGCTGCGCGTCTACAACATCGAGCTGGTCGGCTCCGAAGCCGATGCCGCCAGGCTGGCGGGTCTCCTCGAATCGCTGTTCACGACCGCTTCGTTCTCCCGCCGCCAAGCGCCCGCGGCCGATCGCTCCGATTCAGAAGCAGGCACGGCCGCAACGGCCGGCCCCACGCCTCGGCCGGCGGCGTCGGGTTTCGACGCCCTCTCGTATCGCAATCTCCTCATCGTCCAGGCCTCGCAGCACGACCACGAAGAGTTGACGCGACTGCTCGGGGAAATCATAGCCAAGTTGAAAACGGGCCAGTGAGTCTAATGCGCGCTCATCAGCCTTTGCCCGCCGCCGGTCATCTGCGGCTCATGGGGCGACTGGCGATGCAGACTGGCCCGGGAGGAGCTGGCGCGAGACGTGCGCCATAGCTGCACGAGCGAAGCCGTCAGGCTCGGGCTCTCGGTCTTCCGGTAGGGCGAGTCGGCCGGCAGCTCGGCCATCAGCCGACGGTGGGCCTTGGCCAGATTGTGATACGGCAGCGACGGGAACAAATGGTGCAACGCGTGGAACCGCAGACCCAGGGGCGCCCACAGCGACGACAGGACCGGATGCCGCGGATAGTTGATCGAATCGAGCAGTTGATCCACAAACGTCACTTCGCCGCCGGTGTTCGTATAGCGGTGGGCCCCCAGCGTGCGCAGAGCATTGAGAAACAGAATGAACACGCTCACCAGGTACGCCGTGGGCAGGAAGCCCAGCGGCACGATTCCCCTGATCAAAAGCACCGCCATCGTGGCGGTCCACAAAAAGCACAGCACCTCCTGCAGGCGGAAAATCCGCAAAACCTTGCGCGACGGCAGCGGGCGAATGTAGCTGGGGTCCATCACCATCGACGATGCGCGGCGGTGCACGAACTCCCGAAATCCCGGGCTGACCCACGAAACGGGCGCCAGGATCAAAAACCGCACCGCGGCGATCATCGGAATCACAAACGGCTGGCAGAGATAAACCAGGATGTGCCAGGGCGATCCGGTCGCCAACGGCAGGTATTCACCGTCGTGCTCGGTGGCAAAATGCTTGCGCATGTGGTGATCGGCGTGCGCGTAGTACATGAAGCTGGGCATCAACAGCGGAATGCCGCACAGCAGGTTCCACGCCGCGCGAAACCCGCGAAACGTGCCCTCGCGCAGATGGGTCAATTCGTGCGTGAATAGCACGGCCCGATAAAACAACAGCGAGCACACGACGAAGGCGATCCCCTGCGGAATCGAAAACGGCGCCAGATCGCGACGCACCAGACGGAACGCGATCATGCCGCCCACGGCCGAGAGCAGAAAATCGGCCCAATACACGCGCGGATTGGGAGTGAACAGGTCCTTGACGATATGGCGGGCCTGGGCCAGCGAGAACGCCGGCGTGCCGGCTGGATCGATCATCCGACGAAACCTTTCGACAAAACGGCTAAGGAAACGTGGGAAAACCTCTCTGGAGCGCTTGCGCCAAAAACGCGGATGTCTCGGCCGAATGAAGGGACCAAAAGTTTCGATCCAAAGGAGACTTCCGTGACACAATCCGGGCTGCCGGTGGCAGCAACGAGCTCGGCGGCTTGCAGTCTTACATTTCCTATCGGTTGCGAGACGAGTAATTTAAAGTCAAATTAGTCAACTGGGGTAAAGCGGCGAACCGACCCTAACTGCGCTGCTTGTTCGGGCTCGTTGAATGGGATAACATTGGCCTTCTCTAAACTGCTTGTGCACTTGGCCCTTACGCGCCACAGGCGGCCTGCCCTGGTCCGCCTGCACCGTCGGCGGCCAGACAATTCAGCACTCGCGCGCTGGGTGAAGTTGCCAAATCCATTCCAAACCCGACGGTTTTCAGCGCCATGACCCAATCGCCGCCGGAAGTCGTGATCACCGGAGTGGGAGCGGTCAGTCCCATCGGAATCGGCTACGACAGGGTGCGCCAATCGCTTGAAGGCGGTCAGAGCGGCGTGCGACGGCTAGGCACTTTTGACACGCCCGAATTCCCCGTCAGGATCGGCGGCGAAGTCGTCGATTTCGACGCCAAGCAATACGTCGCGGCGCGCAAGAGTCTGAAAGTCATGTCGCGCAGCATTCAACTGGCGTTCGCCTCGGCGCAAATGGCCGTGGATCAGTCCGGCGTGGCCACGTCGGGCGTGTCGCCCGAGCGGTTCGGCGTCGATTTCGGGGCCGACATGATCCAGATCGAGCCCGACGAGCTGGCTGGCGCCTTCCGGCCGTGCCTCGACGACGGGCGGTTCGACTTCGCCCGCTGGGACGAGCGCGCGATGGGCGAAATGTTTCCGCTGTGGCTGCTCAAATACCTGCCCAACATGCCGGCGTGCCACGTGGCGATCGCGCACGACGCGCGCGGCCCGAACAATACGATTGTGCTGGCCGAGGCATCCAGCCTGCTGGCCATCGCCGAAGGCACGCGCGTGATCGAGCGCGGGGGGGCCGACGTGATGATCGTCGGCGGCACCGGCTCGCGCCTTCATCCGCTCACCTGGGCCTTTCGCGACAACGTGCAACTGCTCTCGCCGCGAACCGAACGGCCGGAGCAGGTTGTGCGCCCGTTTGACGCGGCGCGCGACGGCATGGTATACGGCGAAGGAGCGGCGGCGTTCGTTCTCGAAAGCCGGCCAAACGCCGTAGCGCGCGGCGCCAAGATCCTGGCGCGGATCCTCGGTTTCGCCAACGCCTTCGAGGCGTGCACGCCCGGCAAATCGTTTTCCGGCGGCGCCATTCGTTCCGCGATCCGCCAATCACTGCGCGACGCGCGGCTCGAGCCCGACGACGTGGGCCACGTCAATGCCCACGGGCTGAGCACGCGGCTGCACGACCGCGCCGAAGCCCAGGCGATTCGCGACACGCTGGACGACGTGCCCGTTACGGCGCCCAAGAGTTACTTCGGCAATCTGGGCGCGGGTACCGGCGCCGTGGAATTGCTGGCCACGCTGGCGGCATTCGAAACCGGGCGGGTGCCGAAGACCCTCAATTACGAACAGGCCGATCCCGATTGCCCGATCAACGTCGTGCGCGGCGAGCCGCTGGCAAGTGGGCGCAAAACGGCCGTCGTGCTCAATCAGACCTTGATGGGCCAGTCGATGGCGATGGTCGTCGCCGCCGGGTGACGCGATCCGTGCTTCGCGACCGTCAGGTGCGAACCTGATGGGACGTGTCGTGGCGAAGCTGACGTGTCACCGGTTCGGGCACCGAACGACCCGCCGTCGCTTCACCTTCGCCGCGATGTTGGGCCTGGGCCTGCTTGACCAGGCGGCGGCCAAAGAACCATGCCAGCGGGCTGGCCAGCACCGAGGGCAGCAAAAACAAGTTGCCCACCAGCGCCGCCGACAAGAGCAGGAACATCATCGCGCCGAAGCGCTGCGTGGGCACAAACGAGCTGAGCGCAAACACCGCCAGTCCGAGCCCCAGCACCGACCAGCTTTGGTACATGGCCCGCGCGCAGCCCTCGTAGGCCAGCATGATCGACCCTTTCCGCAGTCGGCCTTCCTTCAACCCGCGGCGATACCAGATGAGAAAGTGCACGACGTCGTCGACCGACACGCCCAGGGCCACGGTCGGGGTCATGATCGTGCCCACGTCGATCACCACGCCCAGCCAGCCCATCAGGCCGAAGACGATCATGATCGGGAACACCGAAGGCACGAGCAAAATCAGGCCCGCTGAAAGATCCCAGAAAACGAGCGTCATCACGGTTGCGATTGTGGCCAGGTCGGTCACGAAGTTCCAGGCCAGACCGTTGAGCATCTCGCGCTGTGCCTTGTACACCACCGGCACGAGCCCCGTATACACGGCCGTGATGCCCATCTCCCCCGCGACGTCGGACTGCGTAACCGCGGCGGTTTTGACTTCCGTCGCGTCAGCTTGCCGGGCGGGGTTGGCCGCGGCGTTCTGGGCGGCCTTCTTGGCCAGCCGCGCTCGCTCGGCCACGATCACCGGCTCGACGCGCTGGCGAATGTCGTTTTTGAATTCGCCGTAGTCGACGTCGTTCAGCGCGCCGACGCGGGCGCTGACGCGCCACAATTCCGTATCGCCGTCGGTGTCCAAAAAGTCGCTCTCGAAGTACGCCTCCCGGTTGGCTTCGAGGCGGCGATTCGTCACGCTGCGGTTCATACTTTCCGAAAGGACGCCGCGGCGGCCCTTGGGCAGCTCGGGAGCGAACGTGGCGGCCGACATCGTGCTGCCCATGTGTTCGATTTGTTGCATCTGGCCCTGGATGCGCTCGATCAGCTCCATCTTCTCCAGCATCGTCATCCGATTCTTCGTGGTGTCGATCTTGATGACCACTTCCATCGGCACCAGCGGGCCCAGGTTGTCTTCCAACCACTGGTAGTCGTGAATGATATGGGCGCTGGGACTGAAGAGCTTCGTCAGCTTGATCGACGTGTTGATCTCCGACAGGCCGATGCCGCAGACGATCATCGCGGCGACCAATCCGCCGAACACGAGCCGGTGACGGTCGATCGCGCCCTGCAAGATTCCCCGCCAGCGAACCGGCAAATCGATATCCTCGCTCTTGGGCTGCTCGCCGTCCAACAGGCTGTGCAGCCGCATCGGCCAAAGCTGCATCCAGGCCGGCAGGAACAGGAACAACAACAACAAAGTCGACAGCACGCCCGCCGCCGAATAGATCCCGAACATCTGAATCGGCACCAGATCGCTGGTGTAAAGCGAAGCCAGGCCGGCCGACGTGGTGCCGGCAGCCAGCAGGCAAGGCAGCCAGGAATGCATCAGCGCCCGGGCTGGAGCGCCCTCGATGCCGCCTTGAGCCACCGAATCGCGATAATAATTGGCAAAGTGAATCGCCCCGGAGATGCCCGCCACGTACACCACGGCCGGCATGGTGAGCAGAATGGCGTTCATCGTCCCGCCGGAGTAATGCACGATGGCCAGGCTGATCGCCCCGGAATACAGCGCGGCGCTGAACACCATGATCGTCAGCCGCACGCTCCGCAGACACCAGAACGCCAGGGCCAACCCCACGATGCCGGCGGGAATGAACAACCGGATCAGGGTCTTTTCACCCTCTTCACTGATCGCCACGTTGTCGACCGGCGGACCGCCCATCTTCACCCGATCGGGCGTCAGGCCCAGCTCCGCTTCGGTGACGTTGTAAAGCTTGGCCAGCGTGACGCGCAAATCGCGCTTACCCTCTTCGGTCAACGTGACGACCGCACACGATTGCCGGTCGTCCGGACCGACAAACAGGCCGCGCAGCCGCTCGATCGCGCCTTGTTCCGACAGGCTGATCGGCGGCTTGGTCAAGCGGTCCAACAGCCGCGTGCCCGTATCCACGTGCTTAAACAGCGGGCCGCGGGCGATGGCCTCCGCCGGGTCGGGCCGGGTGAACCATTTCGAAAAGAATAAGTCGTCGTACCATTTCTTGGGCTTGGGCTTGGGCAGCGGCCCCTGGATCGCTTCCGACGGCCGTCCCCCGGGCGGCACCAGCTTTCGGGCCAATAGTTCCAGCCGGGGGTCGTCCAGCGTGCAGCCTTCCCAACTGATCAGCACGAACGTCTCGTTTTCGAAATGCTCCTTGAACCAACTGAAGTCGGTCGTTTCTTCGTAGTGCTTCGGCAGCCAATCGTGGACGTCGTTGTCGTTGCTCAGCAGGGCCTTGCGCGCGCCGCGGCCCATGACCGGCAGCAGGAAAATCGCTACCAAGATGATGGCAAAACTATACCGGCTTAAGAATCGGTTTAGCACGCGCGCAGCCTTCCACGTCCCCCCGTGATGCGCAGATTCCGCGTTTGGTCGCATCACAGTATGATTCTGTCGTCATCTGCCGATGAGCCACCGGCAGTTC
Organism: Pirellulales bacterium; assembly: GCA_040877415.1. GTDB lineage: Bacteria > Planctomycetota > Planctomycetia > Pirellulales > PALSA-1355 > JBBDNV01. The sequence continues at coordinate 2,388 of JBBDNV010000001.1, read as the reverse complement.
GCCATCCGAGGCAAAGAGTTAAAGGTAGCGGTCGATGAGTTCGGAGTCCATGCTGAACAAACTTAAACACTGTTTGCCGTCTATTCTATTCGCCTGCCTTACCTAAGCTCAACCTGATACTGGGTGTCCCCAAATCGGGCCTCAGGCAGGCTAAAACCGCGGCACAGGTGTGCTAGCGGAACCACTCAAACCCCAATGAAACGCCCTGGAAGAACAACGAGTGCGACCCCGAGATTTCCGGCGGCGTGCTCGGGAAAAAGGTGATTTGATTTTGAGCCAGCGCGAGGTCCGTCGCCCAGAGCAGGTCGTACGACACGCGCAGTCCAAAGCTCGGCCGGAAACGATATTCGCCGATGAAACCGATCCCGCCGACAAATGCCAACGTGTGATCCTTGACAAGCTCGTCGCGGTTGGGAGACAGCGGCGCCCCGGCGTTGTCCAGAATGCGAACCGTGGTGGATTGCGAGGCCCAATTCACCAGTGCGCCGGTTTTGACCCGCGCGCCGGCCCGCCAGTAGGCCCGCTCGTAGAACAACTCGGCGCCGACTTGCGGGCCTACCATGTTGTTATGCGTGACAACAAAGTACCGGCCGGTGCCGAGCACGTTGCGGGCGGTCCAATCGATGCTTTCGTTGATAATGGCCACGCGGACGCCGGCAAATGCCGAACACAGCAATGTCGGCGTGGCCTCGCGCACCCAGCAGCTATCGCGCGAGTAGACCATCCGATCGCGTCCTAGCCGCCGATCGATCCGGTAGTTGACTTCGTAGCTGTTGAAATCCGACGATTGGGTGAAGCCCTGAAAGTCCGAGTCATCGTAGACCGGCACGTCGGCGAACGGGTCAATCAATTGAATGACCGTGCCGGGCGTCTCGGCCGTTATGCTCTCGCCGAACTTCCAATGAGTCAGCCCCAGGAACGTGAATTCCACCGAGTGACTGCGATTATGCGCGTCGCAACCCAAATAGCGGCCAAGCGTCGACTGAAGCCCCGGCTCGAAACCCGGATCCAAGGCGACATCCAGCGTGTTTTCGTCGAGATTAAACGGTGTAATGAACTCGAAGGCCAGTCGGACGTCGTTCTTGACGCTGGGGGTTCGAGTCACGTAGACGGCGCTTTGTTCCATATACCAGTGGCCGCTGCGCAGCCAATCGCCCGAACTGACCGTCGGCGCCGGGGCGTGAGGATCGGGCGATTCGTAAAACGGCTCGATCGGCACGTCGAAAACGCCGGAAGTCATCGCAGGATCGACCACCGGGCCGGGCTGGGGCGCAAAGCGGGCCCCGCTGAAGCCGAGCGGCTCGTCGGGATTGGGGTGTTGCGCGATGTAACGTGCCGGCAACTCTTCCGGCTCTGCACGAACCATCTCCGGCATGGGGAGCGAGGATTCGCTGGCAATCGGAGGGCCCGACGGGCTAAGCGCCAGGTTCGATTCCGCCGCCCGCGGCTGCCGAACGGGCGCGATCTCGTCCTCGGCAATGGCCCAGGAAGCCAGCGCGGCAACCGCCAACCACGGCAACAGCAAGACTCCTCTGTGCACGGTCCGCTTCCTCGGTTCGACCCAGTGCTAGCTTTGGTTGCGGGCTATGGTCCGTCCACTAAGGACGAAATCCGCCTCTCCCTAATCGGAAGCGGAAGTGGGCTTGAAACAGGAATAATCGTTAGAATCTAGAAAATAGGAAAAGTCTTCTCATTCTTCCCAGAGCAACGCGGCCCCCTCTAGCAGACAAACGCGTGACGCCAAGTTGGACGTCCCCAAAGAAACGGCTGTCGCAGAGCTGCCTGGGCTCGGCATTTCAAGTCGATTTGAGCAGCCACTTCCCGCGGCGCTGCGCATTTGCTGCCGGTACGCATTGGCTTGTTTTTTGCTGCATAGGCGGTACAAAGAGTTGGAACTCGATGGTTGCGAGCGTACGGCGGCGGCCAGATTGCGTTAGTGCACTGGCGTTTGAACTTCCTGCGGCCGTTTCAGGCAGGCGTGGCCGACGAACCCTATCGCCTTTTGGGCGATGGACTTACCCTTCCGGGAAACCCTCAAAGTAAGCTGCGAGCAACTCATGAGCTCACCCTTACGGTCGCTGATTGCCAGCGGGACGAAGCTTTGGCTCGACTCGATCGACCCGGAGCTGATCGTCAAGAACCGCGCCCTGGGCGCCACCGGGGCCACGAGCAACCCGATCATCATTTCCAACCTGATCGAGACCGGCCGCTTCGACGACGACCTGGTGCAGTTGATCGAGCAAAAGCTCGGCGACAATCAGATTGCCTGGGCGATGACCGACAAGCTGGTCAGCGACGCGCAGGCTGTGTTTCGTCCGGTTTGGGAGCAGACACACGGCAACGACGGTTACGTGAGCTTCGAGCTGGATCCTCTGCTCGAGGATCCCC